>NZ_JBHYOP010000009.1:253285-404695 GCF_042745235.1 Streptomyces sp. NPDC058796 | reverse complement strand
CCCACCAGACGCGCGCGCTCGCCCCGCAGCTGGGTCGGCCGCTCGTAGCCCAGCACGTCCAGCGCGCTCAGCACGGACTGCCGGGTCGCCTCGGAAACCCCCGGTTTGTCGTTGAGAACCCGGCTGACCGTGGCCTCGCTGACCCCAACCTTCTTCGCCACCTGAGCAAGTCGTCGCGTCACATACGCAAGACTAGCGCAAGCCTCCGCAAGAGGCTTGCGCCAGTCATCTGCCTGTCCGGCAAGGTCAGGGCAGTTCTAGGGGTTGCGGACGATCTTGAAGGTGGACGTCGTGTTCCTGATGTCCACGGCGTTGTCCTCGAGCGTCAGGTTGTTGAAGACCACCTCGCCGACCGCCGGCCCCTCCCCGGCCTCCGGCATCTCGTTGGCCCACAGCCCGAAGCCGGACTTGGCGTCGAACGCGTCACCGCTCTTGCGCGCGCCGGAGACGGTGACGTCGGTGAAGATCGTGTCCTTGATCGGGTACTGCGGCTGACCTCCCACGTAGTCCGTCTGGAACATGATGCCGCTGTACGTCGGGTCGACGATGTCCACGTTGTTCACCCGGATGCCCTGGAACACCTCGGACGCCGAGAACACCCAGATGCCCGGGAAGGTCTGGTTGCCCCAGAAGTGCCCGCCGGCCCGGACGATCGAGATGTTCTCGAAGGTCGTGGGATCGGTGCCGAAGCCGTTCATCGGGTAGCCGAAGTCCAGTGA
Source organism: Streptomyces sp. NPDC058796 (assembly GCF_042745235.1). Classification (NCBI taxonomy): domain Bacteria; kingdom Bacillati; phylum Actinomycetota; class Actinomycetes; order Kitasatosporales; family Streptomycetaceae; genus Streptomyces; species Streptomyces sp. NPDC058796. The sequence continues at coordinate 403,976 of NZ_JBHYOP010000009.1, read as the reverse complement.
GCTGATGGTGATGCCGGAGTAGACGAGGGTGTCCGCGATGTGGATGTTGCGGAAGGTGTTGTTGTAGCCGCCGTAGACGGCCAGCCCCGCCGCGCGCCAGGTCAGCGTCGACGTCAGGTTCTCGTAGAGGTTGTTCTTCATGTCCGCGCCGCCCGCGTCGATCGCCGAGAAGAGCGCGAAGCTGTCGTCCCCGGTGGCCCGGGCGTCGTTGTTGGAGACCAGGTTGTCGGTCGAGCCGTTGGTCATGTTGACGCCGTCGGCGAACATGTTGCGTATCCGGGAGTTCTTGATCGTGACCCGGTCCGTGTTGGCACCCCAGTACAGGCACACCATGTGCTCGTTCCAGATGTTGTCGATGACGATGTCCGACACGTTGGAGAAGTCGAACACCTTGCCCGGCCCGTCGATGCGGGTGGTGTAGTTGCCGAAGTAGGCGAAGTTCGCGAACGACGAACCCTTGGCGCTCGCGTCGGCCCGGAAACCGACGTCGGTGTTGTCCTGCGTGGTGGGTGCGTGGAACTGCGTGAACCACGGCCCCGCGCCGACCACCTTCACCGCCTTGCCGTACACCTGGAACTTGCTGGACGTCTCGTAGTCGCCGGGCGGCAGGTAGACGCCGACCAGCTTGCCCGTGGCGTCCATGCGAACCCGGTCGAGCGCGTTCTGCACGTCCTGGTGCGTGAATCCGGCGGGCACGGCGTACGCCGCGGGGTCCGGGTTGGGCACCGGGGCGACCTGCTCCAGGTTGACGAAGTCGATCGCGTAGTCGGTGGTGTTCGCGGCGTCCTTCTGCAACCGGATCTTGCTTCCCGCCGGGACGGTCTCGCCCAGCATGATGTGCGCCTCGTCGTAGATGTGCCGCGGCGCGCCCGCGCTGGGCGAGTTCCCGGGTGAGGCCTCGGCGCCGTACAGCCAGGCGTACTTCGAGGTGAGCGGCAGCGCCTTCTTCATGACGCCGTCCACGTAGACGTTGATGGTGGAGTCGATGCCCCCGCCGCCCGGGGCGTCCGGGATCGAGAAGCGGGTCACCAGGGTGTTGGTCTCGGCCCGGGTGGTGAACTCGACGTACTCACCGGTCTCGTCGAGGTGCACGGCCTTGCGGCCGGACGCCTCGCCCGCGATGTCACCGATGGTCCGGTTGGGGCCGGCCACCTGCGCGCCACCGCCGGCCGTGCCGTCCTCCGCCTCGTACATGTCGTACGGCATGTCGGCGCCGCGCCCGACGAACAGCGGCTGCGTGGAGGTGTTGTTCTCCCGCTTGACCGGCAGCTCGTTCGCGTCGTCGGCGACCTCGACCTTCAGGGTGTACGAGCCGTTGACGGCCTTCCAGGTGCCGAGGCTCACCGCGGGGCTGGTCGAACCGGCGGCGATGACACCGTCGTACGCGCCGGTCAGCGTCTTGACGGTGGCGCCCTTGGAGTCGAGGAGGCTGAGCCTCACCTCGTGGCCGCCGCCCGCCGAGTCCAGGGTTCCCTGGTTTCTCAGCGCCGCCTTGAAGGTCACGTCGTCGCCGGCGGCCGGGCCGGAGGGGGAGGTGGTGACCGCGGCGGCCACCAGGTCGGAGCTCTGGACCGGCTTGACCACCAGCGGCTCAGGCCGAGTGTAGGTGTTGTTGGTCTCGTTCCGCTCGGTGACCGCCCCCGCCGCGTCGGCGACCGCGCTCAGCTCGTACGACCCGGCGTCCCGGGCCCCGATGGAGGCACTGACCGTTTCCTCGGCACCGGCCTTCAGCGCGCCCACCTCCGCGGTGGCGACCTCGGTGCCGCCCAGGCGCACGGCGACCTCGCCCGCCGGGGCGTCGGCCGCACCGCTGTTGCGGACGGTGGCGGACACGGTGATCTCGTCCGACTCCACGGGTGAGGCGGGGGAGGTGGTCAGCTTCGTCACCTCCAGGTCGGGGTTGGGCGCGGGCGTGCCGATCACCTGGAACTCGGCGATCTGCCCGGCGGTCGCCCCGCTGTTGGCCGTGAACCTGAGCTGCACGTCGGCGACCCGCTCACCGACCGGTACGGACACGCTGTTGCCGCCGCTCGCCGGGTCGAAGACGTAGTCCTTCGCGGCGACGAGGCCGGTGAAGCCGGAGGCGTCCTGCTCGCGGCCCAGCACCTCGATCCGCTGGGTGCGTCTCGACCAGCTGCTGTCGGGATTGAGCTTGAGGACGACGCGGTCGACGTCCGCGTCGGCGCCCAGCTTCAGGGTGAGCGTGCTCGGGTAGCTGCCCGCGGCGCCCTCCCAGTAGGTGGACGTGTTGTTGTCGTTGGCGTTCTCGGCGACGTAGGTGTGGATGACGGAGGAGGCGCTGATCGGTTTGCCGACGGCCATGTTGGAGCCGCCGCCGGTGCCGGTGCGGGTCACGGAGTTGCTGTTGCCCGACTGGTTGCCGGCCGCGTCCCTCGCCCGCACGTAGTAGGTCACGTTCGCGGACGCGGCCTGGGTGTCGGTGAAGGTGGTCACGTCACCGGCGACGCTGCCGCGCAGCCGGTTGTCGGCGTAGACGTCGTAGGCGGTGACGCTCTCGTTGTCGGTCGAGGCGTCCCAGGTCAGCTCGACCAGTCCGGCGGACGGTTCGGTGAGGGCGAGGTTCGCGGGAGCGGTGGGCGCCTGGGTGTCGCCGGTGTCCGCGTGGCGGGTCACGGAGTTGCTGTCGGCCGACTGGTTGCCGGCCGCGTCCTTGGCCCGCACGAAGTAGGTGACGGTCGTGCCGGCCGGCCGGGCGTCGGTGTACGTGGTGACGTCGCCGGCGACCGAGGTCAGCAGGTCCTCGTTGGCGTAGATGTCGTAGCCGGTGACGGCGGTGTCGTCGGTGGCCGCGTTCCAGGTCAGTCTGATCCGGCCGGTGGCGGGCTCGGTGAGGGCGAGGCCGGCCGGTGCGCTCGGGGCCTGGGTGTCACCGGTCGCCGGGCCGTAGACCTCCAGCTCGGAGACCTGGGCGGCCGGGTGACCGGTGTTGGCCGTCACCAGGACGCGCACGTAGCGCGTGGTGGCGGCGTCGAAGGCGATGGTGGCCGACTGACCGCCCGCCGCGTCGAAGGCGTAGGCCTTGGCGGCGGTCAGGTCGGCGAACTCCTCGCCGTTGTCGCTCGCCTGGATCTTCAGGGTCTGGCTGCGGCTCGGCCAGCCGTCCGGCAGCCGCAGCACGACGCGGTCGACGCGGCGGGAGGAGCCGAGGTCGGCCTGGAGCCACTGCGGCAGGGCGTGGTTGGCGCTCTCCCAGTAGGTCGACTTGTTGGCGTCGTTGCCGTTGCCGGGGGTGTACTGCCCGGTGGAGCTGCTCGCCGTCAGGGTGCGTCCGGCGGCGAGGTTCGCGGACGACTCCCCGGCCGCGTGCACCTCCAGCTCGGAGAGCTGGGCCGCCTGCCACCCGGTGTTCGCGGTGATGTCGATCCGCACGTAGCGCGTCCGGGTGGCGGGGAAGCTCACGGCGACCGTGTTGCCCGACCCCGGGCTGAAGGTGTACTCGGCCGGGCTCTTCAGCGTGCTGAAGCTGGTGCCGTCCGCGCTGCCCTGCACGGAGAGCGTCTGGTCACGGCTCTCCCAGCCGGCGGGCAGCCGCAGGACGACCTCGTCGATCCGCTCGGTGGCACCGAGGTCGGTCTGCACCCACTGGGGGAGGCTGCCGCCGCCGCTCTGCCAGTAGGAACCCTGGTCCCCGTCGGTGATGTTGTCGGCACCGTACTCGTCGTGCGAGCTGCTCGCCGCCGTGGGGTCCCCCACGGCGATGTTGGGACCACCGGCTGCCGTGGCCGACAGCAGCGGGCCTCCCAGCGCCAGGAGACTGGTCGCGACCGCCGTGCACAGGGCACGTGATCTCCAGTTTCGGATTCTCATCTGTCCCCGATCTCCGCCTCGGCTCTCTGACATTTACGTTGAGCGATCAGAGAGTTGCAGAGAATTGTTGAGTCGTCCACGGCTGAAGCAGCGGAAATTGGTGCGCGTGTAACCGTCTTGAGCCCCGCGGGGCAGCGGAGGAAGCCGGAGCAAGCCTCGGATCAGGGGCTTTCGCGGGCTACGTCGGAGAGTCGTAAGCCGTTGTCAGATACCGCAAGAACTTGCGGGCAAAGTGGTGCCGCTACTCGGCCGAGGCCTGTGCGGTGGAGCCGCGGACGACGAGTTCCGGTTCGAAGAGCAGCTCCCCGTGCGGCACTTCGGTGCCCTGGATCTGTGCGCAGAGGAGGTCGACGGCGGCGCGTCCCATGGCCTCGATGGGCTGGCGGACGGTGGTGAGGGGTGGTTCGGTGCAGGTCATGAAGGCGGAGTCGTCGTAGCCGACGACGGAGATGTCGTGGGGTACGGACAGTCCGCGGCGGCGGGTGGCGCGTACGGCGCCGAGGGCGAGGGGGTCGCTGGCGCAGATGATGCCGGTGACGCCGCGGTCGATGAGGCGGGAGGCGGCTGCCTGGCCGCCTTCCAGGGAGAACATCGACCGCTCCACGAACTCCTCGGGGAGCTCGGCGTTCATGGCGTCGGCCGCCTCGTGCGCGGCGCCCAGCTTCCGGCGCGAGGGGATGTGGTCCGAGGGGCCGAGGACCAGGCCGATGCGTTCGTGCCCGAGGGAGACCAGGTGCCGCCAGGACTGCTCGACGGCCACGGCGTCGTCGCAGGCGATGCACGGGAAGTGGAGGTTCTCGATCGACGCGTTGATCAGGACGACCGGGATGTTGCGCTCCGCGAGCAGCCGGTAGTGGTCGTGCGGGGCGTCGGCCTGCGCGAACAGCCCGCCCGCGAAGACGACGCCCGACACCTGCTGCTGGAGCAGCAACTCGACGTAGTCCGCCTCCGAGACGCCGCCCTTGGTCTGCGTGCACAGCACCGGCGTCAGCCCCTGCTGGGCCAGCGCACCGCCGATGACCTCGGCGAAGGCCGGGAAGATCGGGTTCTGCAGCTCGGGCAGGACCAGCCCCACCAGACGCGCGCGCTCGCCCCGCAGCTGGGTCGGCCGCTCGTAGCCCAGCACGTCCAGCGCGCTCAGCACGGACTGCCGGGTCGCCTCGGACACCCCGGGCTTGCCGTTGAGAACCCGGCTGACCGTGGCCTCGCTGACCCCAACCTTCTTCGCCACCTGAGCAAGTCGTCGCGTCACAACGAAAGGCTAACGCAAGCCCCGCAAGCGGCTTGCTCTCGTGCCGGAGTGCGGCCGCTGCGCCCGGCAGGTGGAATGTGTGGGTGTATGCCCCTTCAGTCCAGCGTGATCCGCGCGGCGACCGGAAGGTGGTCGCTGCCGGTGGCGGGCAGCGTGCGGATGCGGCCGACGGTCGCGGAGCGCGCCATGACCTGGTCGATCCGGGCCACCGGGAAAGCGGCGGGGAAGCTGAACGCGACCCCCCGCCCGGCGACGTCCAGCCGCGTGGTCAGCGGGTCGAGGGCGCGGTCGTCGACCGTGCCGTTGAGGTCGCCCAGCAGCACCACCCGGCGCAGCTCCTCGGCCGCTACGGCATCGCCCAGCAGCCCGGCGCTCTCGTCCCGCCAGGCCGACGCCAGGCCGCTCGCGCCGACCCGGACCGAGGGCAGGTGCGCGACGTACACCGCGATCTCGCCGTGCGGTGTGCGGGCCACCGTCCGCAGGCCGCGGTTCCACTCCTCCGTGATGCCAGACGGTTTGATGTCGAGCGGCCGGGCATCGGCGAGCGGGTGCTTCGACCAGAGTCCGACCGTGCCCCGGACCGTCCGGTACGGATAGTCGGCGGCGAGGGTCCGCGCGTACACGTCGAGCGCCGGGGGCACCAGCTCCTGGAGGGCGATGAGGTCGGGCTCCGCGCCGGCGAGGGCGCGGGCGGTGCCTTCCGGGTCGTCGTTCTCGTCGCTGACGTTGTGCTGGACCACGACCAGGTCGTCGGCGCCGGGCTCCGGCGCGGGCAGCAGCAGCGGGCCGAAGAGGTACGTCCAGACCGCGGCCGGCAGCAGGAGGGCCACCAGCGCGAGCGCCGACCGGCGTATCAGCGCCAGGACGAGCAGCACCACGACCACCGCCCCGAGCCACGGCAGGAACGTCTCCAGCAGACTGCCCAGCCCGAGCGCCGCGTTGGGAACCGCGCCGTGGAACCCGAGCAGGACGGCAGTCAGCACGGCGGCCGCCGCGACCACGCGGCCCCGCGACCGGGCCGACCGGCTCCCCACGCGGGCCGTCCGACACCGCACCCGGGCCGTCACGCCCCGTGCCCGCGCCGTCCACCCGGGTCGCGGCCGTGTCTCCGACTGCTCCACCATGAGTCTTCCGTCCACTCGTCCTCGCCCGTCAGGACGAGTCACCCAATGGACCAGTTCCCGTCAGGTGCCGTTCCGCGGGTCGCGCATGAGGTGGTCGTGGTCCGCCGCGGCCTTGGCGAGCAGGGTCAGCATCGCGGACTCGGCCCGCGCCGGGTCCCGCTCCCGGACGGCGTCCAGGACCGCGCGGTGGCTGGGGACGGGGTCGTCGGCGTCCTCGTGGGCGTGGACCAGCCGGTCGCGTTCCCTGAGCCCCGGCTCCAGGAGCATGTCCATCCTGCGCAGCAGCTCGTTGCCGGTGGCGGCGAGCAGGGCCCGGTGGAAGGCGGCGTCCGCCTCGGCAGCGGCGGCGGGGCCCAGGCCGGTCCGCGCCATGGCGTCGAGGGCGCTTTCCAGGGCCGCCAGGTCCGCGTCCGTACGGTGCAGGGCGGCCCGGCGCGCGGCGGCGGGCTCGACGACGGACCGTACGTCGGCGAGGTCGCGCAGCAGCGGACCGGCGTCGCCGGTCTCCATCCGCCAGCGGATCACGTCGGCGTCCAGGAGGTTCCAGTGGGCGCGCTCCCGGACGAAGGTGCCGCGCTTCTGCCGCGCGTCGGTCAGCCCCTTGCCCGCGAGCACCTTCAGCGCCTCCCGCATGACCGTCAGGCTCACGTCCAGCTCCGCCCCGAGCGCGCCGATGTCGAGGATCTCGCCCTCGGCGATCTCGCCGCCCACGATGCGTGCGCCCAGCCGGTGCACGACCTGTCCGTGCACGCCGCGGCCGGAGTAGGACGCCATGCGGTTCTCCTGAGGGTGACTCGTCGGTGAAGCGGCTCGCGGGGGCGCTCGCCGGGACTCGGTGCGCTCAGCGTATGGCGCCGCCCGGCGGGGCGTTGAGCACGGCCAGTTCGTCGCGGTGCGGCAGGCCCTCCCAGTCACCCCGGGTGGCGACCGCGAAGGCGCCGGTGGTGACCGCACGGCCCAGGCGGTCGGCCGGTGCGAGTCCGTCCAGCAGCCCCGAGAGGTAACCGGCGCAGAAGGCGTCCCCGGCGCCGACCGTGTCCACCACCGGCACGCGCGGCGCGGGCTGCTCGAGACGGTGCCCGTCGGCGCCGTACAGTCCGGCACCGTCGCCGCCCCGTTTGACGGCCACTTCGCGCACTCCGGCGGCCAGCGCCCGGGCCACCCGCCCGGCTTCGTCGGTGTCCGCGTCCCCGGCGATCAGGGGCAGTTCGTCCTCGGAGGCGATCACGACGTCGACGCTGCCGCGCAGTCGGCGCAGGACGGCGGCCGCCTCCTCGGCGCTCCACAGCCGGGCCCGGTGATTGACGTCCAGCACCACCGTCCAGCCGTGTGCGCGTGCGTGGGCGACGGCCTCGGTCACCGTCGCGAGCGGGCCGGGTCCCAGCGCACACGTGATGCCGGTGACGTGCAGGAGGCGGGCGCCCTCCGCCAGGGCGGCGGTGAGGTGCTCGGGCCGCTGCCGGGAGGCGGCGGAGCCGGCGCGCCAGTAGTGCACGCGGGCCACGTCGCCGACGAGGCGCTCCCGCATCAGGGCACCCGTCGGTGCCTCGGGGTCCGTGGTGGCGTGCCGTACGTCGACGCCTTCGCCGCGCAGGGTCCGCAGGGCCAGGCGGGCCGGTTCGTCCGCGCCCAGGCGCCCCGCCCAGGCGACGCGGTGGCCGAGGCGGGCCAGTCCGACGGCGACGTTCGACTCGGCGCCGGCCACCGCGGTGCGGGCCGGGGCTCCGGTGCTCAGCGGGCCTTCGGTCTGCAGGGACAGCATCGTCTCGCCGAAGGTCAGGACGTCGGCCCTCATGCCGCGTCCTCCGCCCGGCACGCCGACCGGAACCGGCGGGCCCGCTCGCGCAGGCCGTCCAGGTCGCCGCCGTGCGCGGCGTCGCCGACCAGGGGCGACCCGACACCGACCGCGAGGGCACCCGCCGCGAAGTACTCCGGCACCAGCTCCGCGTCCACCCCGCCGACCGGTACCAACGGCATCCCGGGGAACGGGTCCTTGAGGGCCCGGAGATAGGCCGGTCCGCCCAGCGAGGCCGGGAAGAGCTTGACCGCGGTGGCGCCCGCGGCCATGACGGCGACCGCCTCCGTGGGGGTCAGGGCGCCCGCCACCACGGGCACGCCCTGCCGCGCCGCGGCGGCGACCACGTCACCGCCGGACGGGGTGACGACCCACGTGGCGCCGGCCTCCAGGGCCCGCCGCAGATCGTCGGGCCTGACGACCGTGCCGGCGCCGACGAAGGCGTCCGCGCCGACCTCGCGGACGGCCCTGGCGATCACGCCGCAGGCGTCCTCGGTGTTGAGGGAGACCTCGACGAGGCCGACGCCTTCCTCGACGAGCGTGACCACGGTGCGCAGGGCGGCGTCCGCCGAGCGTCCGCGCACGATGGCGGCGAGCCGGTCACGGCCCAGCCTGGTGGTGAAGTCGGTGAGTTCCATGGAGGGGCTCCGGTGCGACATGTGGGCTGCGGGCACGGTGGCTGGGGCGGTACGACCTCCGGCGTGGCTGCTCACCACTCGGCGAACGAGCCGTCCGGATGCCGCCACACGGGCCCCCGCCAGTCCGGGACGCTGTTGTCGGCCGCCCGTACGGCCCGCTCGTCGACCTCGATGCCGAGGCCCGGCGCGGTGGGCCGCAGGAAGCTCCCGTCGTGGAAGCGGAACACCTCCGGGTCGACGACGTAGTCGAGGACCTCGGCACCCTGGTTGTAGTGGATGCCGATGCTCTGCTCCTGGATGAGGAAGTTGGGGGTGCTGAAGGCGATCTGCAGGCTGGACGCCAGGGAGACGGGGCCGAGGGGGCAGTGCGGTGCGACCGGGACGTCGAAGGTCTCCGCGAGCGCGGCGATGCGGCGCACCTCGGAGATCCCGCCCGCGTGGGAGAGGTCGGGCTGCAGGACGGCGATCCCGGCCCGGAGGGCGGGCAGCACGTCGGTGCGGGAGTACAGGCGCTCGCCCGTGGCGAGGGGCACCGGTGAGGCGGTCACCAGGTCACCCAGCAGGTGGGTGTACTCCGGCAGCGTCGTCTCCTCGGCGAAGAGCGGGTTGAAGGGCGCCAGGTGCGGCAGCACCTTGCGTGCGTTGGCCACCGTGAAACGCCCGTGGAAGTCGACCGCGAAGTCCCGGTCGGGCCCCAGCACTTCCCGCGCCGCGGCCGCCCGCCCCACCAGGTCGTCGATGTCGCGCGTCGTCGCCAGCCGGTTCATCCTGCCGCACGCGTTCATCTTGACCGCCGTGAATCCGGCCTCCACCTGGGCGGCGACGGCGTCCGCGACCTCGGCGGGCTCGTCGCCGCCCACCCAGCTGTAGGCGCGCACGCGGTCGCGCACCGGGCCGCCGAGCAGTACGTGGACGGGGACGCCGAACCTCTTGCCCGCGATGTCCCACAGGGCCTGGTCGAGTCCCGCGACGGCGCTGGAGAGCACCGGGCCGCCCCGGTAGAAGGAGCCCTTCGTCATCACCTGCCAGTGGTCCTCGATGCGCGACGGGTCCTGGCCGATGAGCAGTTCGGCCAGTTCGTGCACCGCGGTGCGTACGGTCGCCGCCCGCCCCTCGACGACGGGCTCGCCCCAGCCGACGACGCCCTCGTCGGTCTCCACCCGGCACAGCAGCCATCGGGGCGGCAAGGCGAAGGTCTCGATACGGGTGATCTTCAAGGGGGCCCTCCCTGCTCGGCACACGGACCAGCGCCCAAATTAAATATGAATTTATGAATCAAGCCAAGGGGGCTCCCGCCGCTCCCGGGCGCTGACGAGCCGTTGTGTTCCGGCAAGCCGGATGTATAGCCTGATCGATGGCATGTGACATTTTACTGAGGAGGGGTCGATGACCCTGAAGGTCGTCGTCGTGGGCGGGGGCGTCATCGGTGCCGCATGCGCCTTCCACGCCGCCTCGGCGGGCCTGGACGTCACGGTCGTCGACCGCGGACCCGTCGGCGCCGGGACCACGAGCCGCGGCGAGGGAAACGTCCTGCTCTCCGACAAGGAACCGGGACCCGAGCTCGACCTGGCCCGCCTGAGTCGCGCGCTGTGGGACGAGGCCGGCGACGAACTCGGGGCGGACTCCTTCGAGCTGGAGCCCAAGGGAGGCCTGGTCGTCGCTAGTACGGCCGAAGGGCTCACGGCCCTCGGCGAGTTCGCCGCGCGGCAGGCTGCGGCAGGGGTGCGCGTCGAACCGGTCGACCGCGTCCGGGAGCTCGAACCCCACCTCGCGCCCGGCGTCCCCGGCGGCGTCCACTACCCGCAGGACGCACAGGTGCAGCCCGTGCTGGCGGCGGCGGCCCTGCTGCGCGCGGCCGTGCGGCGCGGAGCACGCACGCGGACGGCCGAGGTCGCCGCCGCGGTGACCGGCCGCGACGGCGAGGTCACCGGTGTCCGGACGGCGGCCGGTGACCTGCTGCCCGCCGACGCCGTCGTCAACGCCGCCGGCACCTGGGGCGGTGAGGTCGGCCGCCGGCTCGGCGCGCCCGTGGAGGTGCTCCCGCGTCGGGGCTTCGTCCTCGTGACCGAGCCGCTGCCGCCGATGATCCGGCACAAGGTCTACTCCGCCGACTACGTCGCGAACGTCGCCTCCTCGGACGCCGGTCTGGAGACCTCGTGCGTCGTCGAGGGAACCCGCGGCGGCACCATCCTCATCGGTGCCAGCCGCGAACGCGTCGGCTTCGACACGACGTTGAACACCGCAGTGGTCACCCGCCTCGCCGCACAGGCCTGCGCGCTCTTCCCCTTCCTGCGGGACACCCACCTGATCCGGACCTACCGGGGCTTCCGGCCGTACTGCCCGGACCACCTGCCGGTCGTCGGCCCGGACCCGCGCGCCCCGGGCGTCGTCCACGCCTGCGGTCACGAGGGCGCCGGCATCGGGCTCGCCCCCGCGACCGGTGCCCTGGTGACGGCCCATCTGCTCGGTCGTCCCTGGCGGGGAGCCGACCCGGCGGCCCACACCGGGCTGCTGCCCGACCGTTTCCTCACCCCGGGAGGTGCTGCCCAGTGAGCCGGATCAGCGTCGACGGCGAACCGCTGGGGTTCGTCGAGGGACAGACCGTCGCCGCGGCCCTCGTCGCCGCTGGACGGGTCGCCTGGCGCACCACCCGCGTCGGGCGCCGTCCGCGCGGCGTCTTCTGCGGGATCGGCGTCTGCTTCGACTGCCTGGTGACCGTCGACGGAGTGAGCGGGCAGCGGGCCTGCCTCGTCCCGGCCCGCGCGGGCATGACCGTCACGACACAGGAGGACGGCGATGAGTGAGACGACGGACCTCGTCGTCGTGGGAGCGGGGCCGGCCGGCCTGGCCGCGGCGGCCACTGCCCTGACCGGGGGCCTGCGCGTCGCCCTCGTCGACTCGGGCGGCGCCGTGGGCGGCCAGTACTGGCGGCACCCGCCGGACCACGCACGACCGGCGATCCCCACCGCCGGCCTCCACCACGGGCTGCGCGAGTACCGCGTCCTGCGCCGGGCGTTGTCCGCGGCCGGTGCGCGAGGCCGGCTGGACCTGCGCCTCGCCCACCACGTCTGGGCGGTGACCCGCGACGGCGACGGCTTCACGGTGCACGCCGTCGACCGGCGCCGGACGCCCGAGGAGACCGCCGTGGTCCTGCGCGCGCCACGCCTGCTGGTGGCGACCGGGGCCTACGACCGTCAACTGCCCTTCCCCGGCTGGGACCTGCCCGGTGTGCTCACCGTCGGTGGCCTGCAGGCGCTGCTGAAGGGGGGCGGAGTGGTGGCGGGCAGCCGCGTGGCCCTGGGCGGCACCGGCCCGTTCCTCCTGCCGGTGGCCGCCGCTCTCGCGGCCCGCGGAGCCGAAGTGGTCGCGGTGTGTGAGGCCGCCGATCCGCGGGCCTGGCTGCGGTCTCCCGGTCCGCTGCTGCGCAACCCCGCCAAGTGGGCCGAAGGGGCACGGTACGGCGTCACGCTGGCCCGCCACCGCGTCCGGATCCGCCCGCGCACGGCGATCGTCCGCGCCGAGGGCACCGACCGCGTCTCCTCGGTGCGGATCGCCTCCCTGGCACCCGACGGCTGCCCCCGCCCGGGCACGGAACGACGCGTCGAGGCCGACGCCGTGGGGGTCGGATGGGGTTTCGCACCCCAGCTCGACCTGCTCCTCCCGCTCGGCTGCGACCTCACCGACTCCGGCGACGGCAACGCGGTCGTCGCCGTCGACGCCGGGCAGCGCACCACCGTGCCCGGGCTCTACGCGGCGGGCGAGGTGTGCGGGGTGGGCGGAGCGCGCCTGTCGCTCGCCGAGGGCCGCCTCGCCGCCGAGTCGGTCCTCGCCGACGGGGGAACCGCCCCCGTCCTCGGGGGGAAGCGCCTGGCCGCGGTGCGCGCCGCCGTGAACGGGCAGCGAGCCTTCGCCCGGGCCATGGGCCGGGCCCACCCGATCCCGCCGGCCTGGTCCCGGTGGCTGACCGACGACACCGTCGTGTGCCGGTGCGAGGAGGTGACCGCGGGAGCCGTCCGCGCCGCCCGCGCCGACGGCGGGGCCCACGACCACCGGCAGGTCAAGCAACTGACCCGGGCGGGCATGGGGTGGTGCCAGGGCCGGATCTGCGGGCCCGCGGTGCACTGCCTCGTGGCGCCGCACCAGGCCTACACGCCCACCGAACGCCTCATCGCGACCCCCGTCACCCTCGGCGCCCTCGCCGGCCTGGACCCCGCCGGTGGGAACACAGAAGGAACAGAAGGAGCAGCACATGAGTGAGCAGCACCGCAAGCCCTGGCACGGCGTCGTCGTCGCCACGAGCCTGCCCTTCAACGCCGATCTCACGGTCGACTACGGTGCCTACGCGCGGAGCGTCGCCCGGCTCGCCGAGGAGGGGCTGCACGGAGTCGCGCCCAACGGCTCGCTCGGCGAGTACCAGACACTGACGTACCAGGAGCGCGACCGCGTCGTCGAGACGGCCCTCGCCGCCGCCCCCGAAGGGTTCACGGTCATGCCCGGTGTCGGCGCCTACGGCGGCGTGGAGGCCAGGCGGCACGCCGAGTTCGCCAAGGACGCGGGCTGCCAGGCGGTCATGTGCCTGCCGCCCAACTCTTACCGCGCCGACGACCGCGCGGTCCTCGAACACTTCGAGCTGGTCGCCTCGGCAGGCCTCCCCGTCACCGCGTACAACAACCCCGTCGACACCAAGGTCGACCTGCGCCCCGAGCTGCTCGCCAAACTGCACGCCGAGGGGTTCATCGTCGGCGTCAAGGAGTTCTCCGGCGACGTCCGGCGCTGCTACGAGATCTCCGAACTGGCCCCCGGCCTCGACCTCGTGATCGGCACCGACGACACGGTCCTGGAGGTCGCCGTCGCCGGCGCCAAGGGCTGGGTCGCCGGATACCCGCAGGTCTTCCCGCGCGCCTGTCTCGCGCTGTACGAGGCCTCGCTCGCCGGCGACCTGGACACCGCCCTGCCGCTCTACCGGAAACTGCACCCGATCCTGCGCTGGGACAGCAGGACGGAGTTCGTCCAGGCCATCAAGCTCGGCCAGGACATGACCGGCCGGCGCGGCGGCGCGTGCCGGCCGCCGAGGCAGGCGCTCACCCCGCAGACGGAGGCCGCCGTGCGCGCCACCACCCAGGCCCTCATCGACGCCGGAGTCAGCTGACGATGCGCTCCAAGGCCTGCTACCACGCCGTCGACTCCCACACCGAGGGCATGCCGACCCGCGTGATCACGGGCGGTGTCGGTGTCCTCCCCGGGGCGACGATGTTCGAGCGACGGCAGCGTTTCGTCGCGGAACGCGACCACCTGCGCACCCTGCTCATGTGCGAACCGCGCGGGCACGCCTCGATGTCCGGCGCGATCCTCCAGCCCCCGACCCGCCCGGACGCCGACTTCGGCGTCCTCTACATCGAGGTGTCCGGGTGCCTGCCGATGTGCGGGCACGGCACGATCGGCGTCGCGACGGTCCTCGTCGAGACGGGGATGGTCGAGGCCGTCGAACCGGAGACGGTCGTACGACTCGACACACCCGCCGGACTGGTCACGGCCCGGGCCCGGGTGCGCGACGGTCACGCCGAATCGGTGACCCTGGAGAACGTCGCCTCGTACTGCCACGCCCTCGACCAGGTCGTCGACGTCGACGGGTACGGACCGGTGCGCTACGACATCGCCTACGGCGGCAACTTCTACGCCTTCGTCCGGCTGGAGGACCTGGGGATCCCGTTCGAACGCGCCCAGAAGCAGCGCATGCTCGACGCCGGGCTGGCCATCATGGACGCGATCAACACGCGGAACCCGGTGGCCCACCCGGAGAACCCCGGGATCGACGTGTGCCACCACGTCTACCTGGAAGCGCCCGGATCGACCGCGGAGCACTCCCGGCACGCCATGGTGATCCATCCCGGATGGTTCGACCGTTCGCCGTGCGGCACGGGCACCAGCGCACGCATGGCGCAACTGCACGCCCGCGGTCTCCTGCCGGTCGGCCGGGACTTCGTCAACGAGTCGTTCATCGGGTCCCGCTTCGTCGGCCGCGTCCTCGGCGAGACGACGGTCGGGGAGCGCACGGCCGTCCTCCCTTCGGTCACCGGACGCGCCTGGATCACCGGAACCGCCCAGTACCTGCTCGACCCGTCGGACCCCTACCCGGCGGGCTTCACCCTCTGAGCGCCCCCGCCCCCGCCCCCGCCCCCGTCTCGCGCGCACCGGTGCCGCGCACCCTCCGAAGGGTGTGCGGCACCGGTGTTCCGCGGTGGTGAAGCCGGTCAGTACCGGGTGGCCACGGTGACACCGGAGAAGCGGGCCGCCCCGTGCAGGGTGACGTAGTGGTAGCCGGCCGGGGGAGCGGTGACGGTCAGGGTGTGGCTGTTGCCCGCACCGGTCGAGCTGCTGGTGTGGCTGGTGCGGGTGGCCCAGCCGCTGTCGCTGTAGTACAGATCGGCGTCACCCGTGCCGCCGGAGACGGTGATCTTCAGCTGGGACACGCCGGACGGGAGGTACAGGTACAGGTAGTCGTCGGCTCCCGCGGCGCCGGACCGGTTGCCGCGCCGGCAGTCGCGGTCCAGCGCCCGGGTGTCCGGGGCGGCGCACTCGGTCACCGAGCCGCAGTCGCCCGCGGCGCAGCCGGCGAGCCAGGCGTACCAGTCGGCGTCGTACCGCGTGCCGATGGTGCGGGTGAGATGGTCGCGCGCCGCGTTCCAGTCGCCGGAGCGGTAGTGGCCGAGCACCGTCGCCAGGTCGGCGGGGTGCCTCTCCAGCATGTACCGGACGGCGAGGTAGCCCCAGCGGTAGACGCGCGTCGTGTCGTGGCCGTAGGTGGTGTCGAACAGGGTGCTCAGGGCGTAGGTGCCCTTGCCGGCCTCCGCCGTCGCCTCGTCGTAGACGATGCCGCGGTAGGAGTAGGAGAGGTACTCCGCGAAGCCCTCGATCCACCAGACGGTCGGGGTCGCGACGTTGGCGGCGAAGTCGCCGTACATGTCGAACCGGCCGTCGAGGTAGTGGGTGTACTCGTGGTTGAGGTTCCAGATCTGGAAGTCCGGGCGCAGCCACTCTGCCTCGTAGGCGATGAAGCGGGCCTGGTTGCCGGCGGCCGCCGGATCGCCTTCGAGGTACATGCCGCCGTTGTTGGTGTCGATGCCGTACATGGCGCCGGCGTAGGTCTGGTAGTCGGTGCTGGAGTCGAAGACCACGACCTCGATGGTGTCGTTGCGGTCGCCCGCGACGGGACCGTCGTCCTTGACGGCCTCGTGGAAGTGGGCGTCCTGTTCGCGCAGGACGGTGCAGCTCGCGGACAGCTCGCCCGAGGTCATCTGCTGCGCCCTGATGGTGATGGCCGGGCCGCAGACGTGCGTGACCGGGAGTACGGCCCGCGCCAGTCGCGTCCGGAGGTCGCAGGTGCCGTAGGAGGAGCAGTTGGCCTTGTCGTAGTAGTCCGTCATCTCGGCGACGCCGACCCACAGCGGCGCCGTGGCGCCCGTGATCGAGCTCGCGTCGAGCAGGCCGGACACCAGGGGGCGGACCTCGGCGCGCAGCGCGGAGTGCTGCAGGAACCTGCCGAGTTCGCGTCCGGCGTTCGACGTGAGGTAGGACTGGCCGGTCCCGAGCAGCGCGAGGTGGTCGGAGGCGAAGCGGTACAGCGAGTCGACCAGACCGGGGTCCGCCCGCACGGCCGTCACGAACTCGGGCACCTGGTGGCCGCGGAACGTCACCGTGTAGACGTTGTTGACCGCGTTGAGCATCCACCAGGACGCGTTCCACGACGCGTCGTAGTCCGCCAGCAGCCGCCGCAGCACGTGGATGTAGCGGGCGTTCTCCTCGGCGCTGTCGATGAGGGTGACGGCCTCGGCGAGGGTCTCACCGTTGGCGTCGGTGACGTCCCGGGAGCGGGGACTGGCGAAGAAGGCGTCCAAGCCCGAGCGGATCGCGGTCCGCAGCGTGCCGCCGTACGCGCCCACGGCGTGCGGGTTGTGGTACTGGACGTAGTAGCCGGCCCGCAGGTAGAGCACGAGCTGCGGCATGCCGGTACCGGAGTCGCCCGGATAGACAGCCGAACCGTCGCGGACCGCGTACGCGACGGAGGCCATCTGGGCTTCCCGGAAGGCGCCGTGGGCGTCGCTCCCGGTCAACTCGAACAGGGTGTTGACGCAGTCGGTTGTGGACGCCTTGATCTGCCGGACCAGCGCGCTGCCGGTGCGGCCGGTGAAGTCGGAGGCGTCGCAGGCGGCGACGTCCGCGGGCTTCTTCGCGCTCTGCTTCCCGCCGGCCTGGCGGAGCGCGTCCTTGCTCGCCGCCAACGGCGGTATGCGGGACGGCTCCTGCCGCCCCTTGCCGACGTGTGCGCCGTCGGCGGTGGCGGTCTGTGCCGTGGGTGCCGGACCGGTGTCCTTCCCGCCGGGCGCCGCGGTGCGCGCGGCCGGTGCGGAGGTCCCGGGCAGGGCGGCGGCCGGTTGCGCGAGCAGGCCGGCGCCCATGGTCCACGCCAGGGTCAGGGGCAGCACCGCGCCCAGACTTCGGCGGACGAACGTGGTTCTCACTGAGCCTCCCATGAGGGGATGGGCCACGGGACGGCCGTGGCCGATGGGATGGAACAGGTCGGGGAGTCAGGGAACGGGTCACGCGCCTCGGCTGAGAGAGGAGCCGGCGGATCGCTTGGCATGACCACGACTTAACCTGTGACATGTACCATTGCACACGTGACATGACTTGGGAAGGCGTCAGGCGGAACTCAGGGCTTCCTCGGCGGGCCGGGGGAGTGGCCCGTGGGCGGAGCTACCGGTCGGCGGTCCGAAGTGCCTGCTCGTCGTCCTCCGCACCGTCCGCGCCGTCGGCCCACAGCGTGCGGATGTGCGAGAGGTGGCGACGCATGCAGTCCTCCGCCTCCTGCGCGCGGCCGGCCACGATCAGGTCCAGGAGCTCGATGTGCTCCCGCGCCGAAGCCACCAGGCGCCCCGACTCGTTGAGGTCGCCCAGCCCGTACAGGCGGGAGCGCTTGCGCAGGTCGGCCACCACCTCGACCAGGCGCTGGTTCCCGGCGAGCGAAAGCAGCTCGAGGTGGAAGCGGTGGTCGGCTTCCAGGTACCTGAGGACGTCGTGCTCCTGAGCCGACGTCACGATCTGCCGCGCGAGGGGACGCAGCTCCTCCAGCCGCTCGGCCGGTACCGTCCTGGCGACCCGGCCCACGGTGGGAACCTCGATGAGGGTGCGGATGTCCGTGAACTCGTCGAGGTCCCGGTCGGTCATCTCGGTGATGCGGAACCCCTTGTTGCGGACCGCTTCCACCAGGCCCTCCCGGGCCAGATCGAGCATCGCCTCGCGGACCGGGGTCGCGGAGACGCCCAGTTCCGCCGCGAGCGTCGGGGCGGAGTAGACGACGCCGGGGCGCAGTTCACCGGCGATGAGCGCGGCCCGGACCGCGTCGGCCACCTGGTCGCGCAGATGCGTCTGGACCGAGATCACCTGCGACGTGAGATGAGGCATGTGCGCTCCTCCGAGCCCTCGGTCCGATCACCTCCCACTATACAATGTGACGTTGCTCTGAAATGGGGCGAACGAGGCGGCGGACCAGGGGCGCGACCGGCAGCGCCGGGACCGCCGCGGCCCCGCCCCGCTCACCGGGACCGGGACGCCACCCACTCCTCCACCTCGTCCGCGCCGCGCGGCAGTCCGGACGACAGGCACTGCGCCCCGTCGGCCGTGATGACGAAGTCGTCCTCGATCCGTACGCCGATGCCGCGCAGTTCCTCGGGGACCGTCAGGTCGTCGGGCTGGAAGTACAGGCCGGGCTCGACGGTGAGGACATAGCCGGCCTCGAGCGTCCCGGCCGGATAGGTCTCCTCGCGGGCTCCGGCGCAGTCGTGGCAGTCCAGCCCGAGCATGTGGCCCGAACCGCACACCGTGTACCGGCGGTACAGCCCGGAGACCGGGGTCGACGCCGTCGCGCCGGGTGGCCGCAGACCCCAGCCGTCGAGGCCTTCGGCGATGACGCGCATCGCGGCCTCGTGGAAGTCGCCGTACCGCGCGCCGGGCCGCAGCGCGGCGATGCCGGCCGACTGGGCGGCGAACACGAGGTCGTAGACCCGCCGTTGGACGTCGGTGAAGTGTCCGCCGACCGGCAGCGTCCGGGTGACGTCCCCGGTGTAGAAGGTGTCGGCCTCGACGCCGGCGTCGAGCAGCAACAGGTCACCGTCGCGCACGGGACCGTCGTTGCTCATCCAGTGCAGGACGCAGGCGTGCGCCCCGGCCGCCGCGATGGTCTCGAAGCCCAGACCGTAACCGTCCAGCCGGGCCCGCCGGTTGAAGGTGCCCTCGATCCAGCGCTCACCCCGTGCCAGCCGGGTGGCCCGGTCCAGCTCGCCCACGACGTCGTGGAAGCCGGCGACCGTGCTGCCCACGGCCGCACGGAGCTGGTCCACCTCCCACTCGTCCTTGACCAGCCGCGACTCGGCCAGGAAGGCCTCCAGTTCCGCCTCGGCCCGGCGAGCGGGCGGCACCAGCGTGTCGACGAGCGCGTCCACCCCGCGTACGACCCGGGTCGGGACCTCGCGTGCGAGGGCACGCCGCAGTCCGTCGCGGGCGGCGGACTCGACGCCGAGGGCGTCCGCGGTCTCGGACAGGGTCCGGCGCCGCCCGACCCAGAACTCCCCGTACCGCCGGTCACTGTGGAACTCCGCGCCGTCCGGCCCGCCGTCACGTGGCGACCGCGGCCGGGTGAAGAGCGTCACCGAGTGCCCGCTCCCCGTGGGTTCGAGGACCAGGACACTGTCCGGGACCGCGTGTGTTCCCTGCTCACCGGTGAGGTGGACGAACGCGGAGTGCGGACGGAAGGCGTGGTCGAAGTCGTTGCTCCTGACCTTCAGCCCGCCCGACGGGACGACGATCCGCTCACCGGGGAACCGCTCGGACACCGCCGAGCGCCGCTTGGCCGCCCACGCCGCCCCGGACAGCGCCGGCAGTCTCCGCGCCGTGTCCGCCCATCCTCCCCGGAAGGGATCGGGGTGCGGGGCCGTGCCCCCGCCGTCGTGCTGTTCCATCAGCGGTAGACCTCCATGCGTCGGTTCACGTCGTCAGCACCCTGCTCAGCAGTTCCGCGCCACCGTCGGTGATCGACCAGGCCCCGTCGTACTCCGGGCCGGCGTCGCCCTCGACGCCCGCGCGGTCCGCTCCGGAAGCCGGCCCGGCCACCGCCGGCACCGGAACGACCGCCCAGCAGCGCTTGCCGTGCGCGGTGCGCTCCACGCCGTGCAGGAGGCAGAGGCCGTCGATCAGGACGAGGCCCCGCCCTCCTTCCTGGTCCGGGGCCGCCGCGCGGGCCCGCGGCACCTGTGTGCTGCCGTCGAGGACGGTGATGACCACCAGCCCCTGATCGAGCGACACCTCGACGGTCATGGCACCGCCGCCCGCGTGCACCAGCGCGTTGGTGAGGAGCTCCGACGCCACCACTTCCACGGGAAGGAGCGACTCGTCGGCCACGGGCACGCCCCACGAACGCACGGTCGCCGAAACACGGCGCCGGGCGCCGCGCACCGCGGCCGCGGTCGCCTCGACGGTGAAGCGGACCCTGGTGGCGGACATGCCGTCTCTCCTCGCAAGGCGGTGGGCGCGCGGTCACTCCCGGCGGACGGGGCGCGCAGGTGGAGGCTTCCAGGTCCGCGACGACGGCGACAACCGTCCCGGTCATAGGAGAACCGGCGCACGAGGCATAACGTCTGAGCCCCGACCGGACCCGCACGCGCCGGGCTGTCGCACAATGGTCCGGCTTCCCGAGCGGCGAGGTGTGTGCTGTGGAACTCGAGCTGCGTCACCTGCGGGTGCTGTGCGCGATCGCGGACTCCGGCAGCGTCGGACGCGCCGCCGCCGCGCTCGGCTTCACGCAGCCCGCCCTCAGTACGCAGCTGCGCCGCATCGAGCGGCTGCTCGGCGAGGGACTGTTCGTGCGCCGCAGCACCGGCGTGGAGCTGACCGCGTACGGTGTGGAGGTCGTGAGCCAGGCCCGGGACGTACTGGCCCGTGCCGACGCCCTCGGCCGCCGGCACGGCAGCGGCACGCCCGCGGCGGCGACCCGCACCCTCCGGCTCGGAGTCACCAACACCCCCGTGCTGCCGGACCTGCTGGGCAACCTGCGTGAAGGCTGCCCCCACCTCGCCGTCTCCGTCAGCAGTGTCTACGCCACCGGTGAGCTGGTCAGGCTCCTGGAGGCAGGTGAGCTCGACGCGGCACTCGGCATGGACTACCCCGGCCTGCCCCTGCGTCACTCCGCCGACCTGGCGCACCGCGCCATCAACACCGTCCCGGTCTTCGTCGCCATGCACTCCGGCCACCCGCTCGCACACCGCGTCGAGGTGCCGTTGCAGGAGCTGTCCGAGGACACCTGGTTCGTCTCCTCCGACGACGGGGTGGGCTGGCCCGGCGCCTTCTACGACGCGTGCCAGGCCGCGGGCTTCACCCCCGCGAGTACGCACGAGTTCCACATCCTCGAACAGCTGCAGGCGATGATCGCCATGGGCCTGGGAGTGGCGGTCGTGCAGCCCACCATCCGCCCCGTCGACGGCGTACTGGTCAAGCCGCTGGTCGGCGACCCGCTCTGGCAGCGCCACCTCCTCGTCTGGCGCCGGGAGGCCGTCGGACCGGCGGTCGCCGAGGCACTGCACCACCACGCCGTCCGCGTCTACCGGAACCTGCTGGCCCGCGCCCCGCACCTGCAGAGCTGGGTGGCCCGCGCCTACACGGCCGCACGCCTGCCGGACAAGCGGCGGTGAGACGGGCTCGGGCACGGCAGGACGGGGCTGCCGCGACGGGAGGCGTGGCACAGGCGCTAAGCTGCAAGCGCCCCGCGGGGGAAGTCCGGTCGAAGTCCGGCGCTGACCCGCAACGGTAGGCGGAGTCCCGTACAGAACCGAGTCCTGTGCGGAACCCCGTAAGCCCGATCACCCGCGGTGGTGACGCTCCTGTCAATCGCCGTGGACTGCGAGAGGGTGCTGCGTACGGCGCCCCGCGCCCGGAGCCGCTCCTTCGCCGACGTAGGTGCACGGCCCGAGGCGAAGGTGATCCGCCGGTGGCCAAGCTCCGTGACCCCGAATCCGCCCCACCACGACCGCGCCCGCGCCGCGGTACGCGCACCGGAGCCCCGCCACCCCACCGGGTCCCCTTGCCCCTGCTGGTGACCGGCCTGTGCGTCGCGCTCCCCGTCTCCCTGGCCTGCGGGGCGGGCATCGGGGCGTCGGGGCTCTCGTGGAGCGAGGCGCTGCACTTCCTCTGGGCGGGCCTGACCGGTGGCTCCATAGCCCCGGACGAGGTCCCCTCGTACGTCATCGTGTGGGAACTGCGCTTCCCGCGCGCCGTGCTCGCCGCGGTCGTCGGCGCGGGACTGGCCGCCGTCGGCGTCGCCGTCCAGGCCATGGTCCGCAACGCGCTCGCGGACCCTTTCGTCCTCGGCATCTCCTCCGGTGCCGCCGTCGGGGCCAACGCCGTGCTCATCTTCGGCGCCTTCGGCGCACTCGGCGTCTGGGCGCTGTCCACGGCGGCGTTCGTCTCCGCGCTCGCGGCCATGACGCTGGTGTACGCGGTCGCCCGGACCGCACGCGGGCTGGCCCCGCTCCGGCTCGTGCTGACCGGCACCGCGATGAACTACGGCTTCTCGGCCGTGACCACGTTCATGGTGTTCGCCGCCGAACACGGCGAGGCGGCCCGGTCCGCGATGATGTGGCTGCTCGGCAGTCTGGGCGGCGCGAGCTGGTCCTCCGTACCGGTCGCCGCGGGCGCGGTGCTCGCCGGCCTGGTCCACCTCGGCTGGTCGGCCCGGCGCCTGAACGCCCTGGCGATGGGCGACGAGACCGCCGCCGCGCTGGGCGTGGACGCCGGACGGCTGCGCAAGGAGCTCTTCGTCACCGCCGCCGCCGTCACCGGGACGGTCGTCGCGGTCAGCGGGGCGATCGGCTTCGTGGGCCTGATGGTTCCGCACGCCGCGCGGATGCTGGTCGGAGCGGACCACCGCCGGCTGCTGGCCGTCGCGCCCCTGGCCGGTGCCGTGCTGCTGATCTGGGTCGACATCCTGTCGCGGGTGCTGCTCGCCCCCGCCGAACTGCCGCTGGGCGTACTGACGGCGGCGATCGGCGTGCCGTGCTTCGTGCTGCTCATGCGCCGCCGCGCCTACACCTTCGGAGGTGCGTGATGCAGGTCGACATCGACTCGGTCACCGTGGAGATCTCCGGGGCGACGCTGATCGAGGACGTCTCGCTGCGGGCGGGCGGCGGCCGGTTCGTGGGGCTCGTCGGGCCCAACGGCAGCGGCAAGTCCACCCTGTTGCGCTGCGTCTACCGGGCCCTGCGCCCCACGGCCGGTGCGGTACGGGTCGGCGGCGACGACCTGCTGACCATGAACACGCGCGAAAGCGCCCGCCGGCTCGCCGCCCTCCCGCAGGAATCGGCCGCGGAGTTCGACTTCACGGTGGCCGAGGTCGTGGCCATGGGCAGACTCCCGCACCAGGGCGCGGTGGCCCGGGAGACCGACGAGGACCGGCGCGCCTGTGCCGCCGCGCTGGCCGGGGTGGGCGCCGGACACCTGGCCGACCGCGGCTTCCTCACCCTCTCCGGCGGCGAGAAGCAACGGGTCCTGATCGCCCGGGCACTCGCCCAGCAACCGCAGGTTCTGGTGCTCGACGAACCCACCAACCACCTGGACATCGCCCAGCAGTTGGAGGTCCTGTCCCTGGTGCGGGCCGCCGGACCGACCGTGCTCACCGCACTGCACGACCTCAACCTCGCCGCACTCCACTGCGACCAGATCCACGTCGTCGACGAGGGGCGGATCGTCGCTTCCGGCGCCCCCCACGACGTCCTCACGCCCGCCCTGCTGGCCGACGTCTTCGGCGTCCGGGCGCACCGAGTCCCCCACCCGGAAACCGGAGCGGTCCAGCTCCTGTTCGACCGCCTGACCGCCCGGTAGTCCGCGTTTCGCGCGCGCCTGCCCGGAATCCGCCTCCCAAGGAGTCACCACCCCATGCCGAACCTCGTACGCCCCGCCGCCCTCGCCGTCGTCCTGGCCCTCGCCGCCACCGGCTGCGGGGCGGACATCTCGTCGCCGAAGGGGAAGACGGACGGCGCCGGGCCGTCCGGCGGCCCCTACCCGGTCACGATCGAGAACTGCGGCGAGAAGCGAACCTTCGACCGGGCCCCGCAGCGCGTGGTCACCAACGACGTGGGCATCACCGAGATCATGTTCGCCCTCGGCCTGGCGGACCACATGGCCGGATACGTCATGCCCGACGACAAGGGCGACCTCACGGCCGTGCCGTGGAAGGACGGCTACCGGAAGACCAAGTGGCTGTCGAAGGAGCGGATCAACAAGGAACTGGTCCTCGACGCCCGCGCAGACCTGGTCTTCGCGGGCTGGAACTACGGCTTCAGCGAGGGCGAGGGATTCACGCCCGACGCGCTGCGGAAGGTGGGCATCGACTCCTACCTGCTCAGCGAGTCGTGCCGCAACGGACAGGGCAAGGCGCGCGGCGTGATGGCGCCGCTCGACGCGCTCTACACGGACCTGCGGAACCTGGGGAAGGTGTTCGACGTCGAGGACCGGGCCGAAACGCTCATCGCCTCGTTCCGCGAGCAGGTGGCCGAGGCGCAGGCGAAGGCCCCGAAGGGCGCCGACCGGCCCCGGGTGTTCCTCTACGACAGCGGCGAGGACAAGCCGCTCACGTCGGGTGCCTACGCCGGGCCCCACGACATCATCACCAAGGCCGGCGGCGACCACGTCATGAAGGACCTGAAGGACAGCTGGACCACCGTGGGCTGGGAGACGGTCGTCGCCCGCGACCCCGAGGTCATCGTGATCAACGACTACGGGGACACCACCGCCGAACAGAAGCGGAGGTTCCTCAAGTCCTACCCGCCCCTCGCGAACGTCTCCGCCGTCAAGAACGACCGGATCGTCGTCCTCGACTACGTCGACCTCGTCGAGAGCCCGCGCAACCCGGCGGCCGTCGCCACACTCGCGGCGGCCCTCAGGTGAGGGGCCAGTTGCGCAGGGCGGCGTCGGCCATCTCCTGGAGCTCGTCGCGGGGGACGCCGCTCGCGGCCTGCACGGCGATGCCGAAGGCCAGGGTGGTGACGCAGCGGGCCAGCAGCCCCGGATCGGTTCCGGGAGGCAGTTCCCCCTCGTCGACGGCTCGCCGGAACCGCTCCCGTACCGAGGCACAGCCGTCGTTGCGCCAGGCGGCGAGGAGGTCACGGACCCGGCGGCCGGGGTCGCTGGCGGCCAGGGCGTCAGGGAGCACCTGGCGACGCAGGTGCCGCTGGGCCGGCTCGGACGCCCGGAGGAGATCGCCGCCGCCGTGGTCTTCCTCGCCTCCGGGCAGAGCGGCTTCATCACCGGTTCGAGCCTGTACGTAGACGGCGGCATGAACCAGATCTGATGTTCCGACAGAGCCCTGCTAGGGTGCGCCGATGTCATCGATCAAGCAGTTCCAAGTGACCTTCGACTGCGCGGAACCTGTGCGACTCGCCGGTTTCTGGTGCCAGGTGCTGGGCTACGTCGTACCGCCGCCCCCGGAGGGGTTCAGCACCTGGGAGGACTACCACGACTCGCTGCCCCCCGAGGACCAGGACGCCTACTTCGCGTGCAGCGACCCCACCGGAGTGGGCCCGCGCCTGCTCTTCCAGCGCGTCCCCGAAGGCAAGGTCGTCAAGAACCGGGTCCATCTCGACGTGCGCGCCGGCACGGGGCTCGTGGGGGAGGAGCGCCTCGCCACACTGGAGGCCGAATGCGCACGACTGGTCGCGCTCGGCGCGGTGCACGTGCGGACGATGGTCGCCGACGAAGAGAACGAGTCGTGCATCGTGATGCAGGACATCGAGGGCAACGAGTTCTGTCTCGACTGAGCGACTCCGAGCGGCGAGGCGTTGTTCCTCACAACCCTCGAGGCGTCAGGCACCCAAGTGTAAAGTGAAGACCGCACTTGACCTGCACAAAGCAGGCAGGGAGCCGTCTTCCAGGAGTCCGACATGCTGCGCACCATGTTCAAGTCCAAGATCCACTAACTGGGCATTTGTGCAGGTCAGAGGCACGTTCGGGCCGTCCAGGTCAGCAAATGGTCAGCATCGGTCGCGGGAGCGTCCCAGCTTGCTGACACAGATGGCCGCTGACGGGGGCCTCGACAGGTCTCTGGCTCCCGCTTGGGACGTTCCCTGGTACTCGACAGGTCGACCGCGGCATGAGTCTTAACCTCGCCAGCCCCGGTGTCCTTCTCGTCCATTGTGCCGGCGCCATTGGCCTCGGCTTCGGTATACCGCGACCGGGAGAGCGGAAGGTCGTCGCGGTGTCGGCCCAGGCTGCGCACGATGCGCGAGTAGTCACGGATACCGAGCAGAGGAACCGGGGCGTCGCTGAGGAGCAGGGAGATGACGGTACGTGCCTGCCGAAGATATTGAGACCGTACCGCGGGGCAAGTTCAGTTCCTTCTGCCGGAGGGCGAAGGAGAGGCCGAAGCGCTTGTCCTTGAGGCATTCGGGGATCAGTTGGGATCCCGGGTCGCCGTCGACGGTGACCCGGGATCCCAACTGCTGCGCGTTCGGCCAGGGGGTGACGCTGCAGGGAGGCGGTGCCGCTCATCTGCTCCAGTGTGAGAAAGCTGTCGGCCAAGTGCTGGACGAAGGTGAGGAGACCGGTTATCCCGAGTTCCTCCTGGAAGGGAAGAGGCCAAGGGCCGCAGAGCGGGCTGAGTCGGTGAGAGCCGGAACGAGACCGGAACGGATGGAGGTAGACCGCAGCGAAGAGGCGGGTAGAGGACGAGGACCGTTCGTCCTCTAGCAGGAGGGACCCTGCTGGCCGGGGGCAGAAGCATCGCACTGGACTCAGAGGGACTAGGTACACACGAAGGGCTCTGGTGAAACCGTGTACAATGTCAATAAGCTATTCCCTGGAGTGTTAATTTCACTCCGTGTACGCTGGGGGTATGACGGACAATGCCGCTTCATCGGCTGGCCCTCTTGTCACCGGTTCCGAGATCGCTCGGTTGGCGGGGGTCACCCGGGCCGCTGTTTCTAACTGGCGTCGGCGCTATGACGACTTCCCGGCGCCGGCGGGGGGCGCCGCGACCAGTCCGCTCTACGCGCTAGCGGAGGTCCAGGCGTGGCTGGACAAGCAGCGCAAAGGCCAAGAGGTGTCACCCGAGGTCGAACTGTGGCAGGCCATGCGGGCGGTGTACGGGGAGCAGACGGTCACGGGACTTGCCGGGGTGGCTGGGATGCTGGCCGGAGAGCATGAGCTGGGGTTGCCGGACGACATCGCCACCCGTGTGCGGAGGCTCGCCCGGACCGAAGGGTCTGTCGACCTCCTGAACGGGCTGACGGAACGTTTCATGGATTCCGCCCGGCGTGCGGGATCGGACCAGGTGACTTCCGAACGCGTGGTGCGTGCCGTGCGTCACTTCGCTCCTGAACTACCGAGCAATGCCACGGTTTTCGATCCCGCATGCGGGATCGGAGTGCTACTCCTGTCCGTTGCGGCCCAAGCGGGAACCCGTTGCTGCGGTCAGGAGGCAGATGCTGACAGCGCTCGTTTCGCGCAATTCCGCGCCGACCTCCTGGGGCGATCGAGTGTGCGTATCGTGGCAGGTGATTCCCTCCGCGCGGACGAATGGCCGGACCTCAAGGCGGACCTGGTCGTCTGCGACCCGCCGGCCGGTGTGACCGAGTGGGGGCGGGAGGAACTGCTGCTCGACTCCCGCTGGGAACTCGGTACCCCGTCCAAGGCCGAAGGGGAACTGGCGTGGCTCCAGCACGCCTATGCACACACCGAGCCCGGCGGCCAGGCCCTCTTGGTCATGCCGGCCTCGGTCGCGTATCGCAAGGCAGGCCGCCGTATCCGGGCGGAACTCGTTCGCCGGGGCATCGTGCGCCAAGTGGTCGCCCTGCCAGCAGGGACGGCGACCTCGCACGCCCTGCCCGTTCACCTGTGGTGTCTGCAGCGCCCCGAGGGCACGGGAACCGCGGATACGAACCACACCGTGCGCATGATCGACCTGACCGGCAACAGTCCCGACGGAAGCCTGGAACCACGCCCCGACCAGGTCGCCGACGTGCCGCTGATCGAGCTCCTCGACGACACCGTCGACCTGACGCCCGGCAGCCATCTGCGGACGCGAAACCGGGACTATCCCGCTGAATACGCCGCCCTGCGCAAAGAGTTGGAGGAGCACATCCGCCGACTCGCCGCACTGCTGCCCGAGCTCGCGCCGGGCGGCGGACCGGGCTCCCTGGACGGCGCCACCACCAGTGTCGCGGATCTCGCCCGCGCCGGACTCGTCGCGTACGACGGGTCGGAACCGGTCTCGGCCAGCGAGCAGCTCGACACGGACTACCTGCAGGGATTCCTACGCAGTTCCGTCAATGCCCGCCGGAGCACCAGTGCCAGTGGGACCTACCGCCTCGACGGCAGGGGCTCACGTATCCCTCGCATGGGCATCGACGAGCAGCGTCGGTACGGCTCCGCCTTCCGGACACTGTCCGCCTTCGAGGAAGGGATGCGCAAGGTCGGCGAGCTGAGTCGGGAGCTCACCGAAATCGCCCGCGACGGCCTCTCCACGGGAGCCCTGGCGCCGGAGAAGTGAGGAGGTGCGGGGCGTCTGGTGGGGCCCCGCAAGCTCCGCGCGGGCCGCAGCGGGCGGCTGGTCAGGCGACGTGTGGCAGGAACGGGCTCGGAGCTCCGCTCCATGTGACGCTCAGGGCTTCGCGAGCGCGGGTGCAGGCGACGAAGAGGAGGCAGCGCTCCCGGAGCAGGTCGGCTTCGTGCTGCAGGGGGTCCGCCTCGCGCGGGGTGATCTCCCGGGTGAACGGGACGGCGCCCTCGCCGGTGCCGAGGACGGACACCGCCCGGAACTCCAGGCCCTTCATCGCGTGCATCGTCGCCAGCCGCACCCCCTCGGCGCTCTGCGCGGTCTGACCTTTGACCCGTAGCACGGGAATTCCGGCGGCCTTCAGCTTCTCCTCCGCCGAGTCCAGAGAGAGGTTGAAGCGCGCGCACACGCCGATCTCGTGCGGTGCCAAACCCTCGTCCAGCAGTTTCCGCACCCGGTCCAACAGGGCCTCGGTCTCCTCCTGCCGTGTGGCGTAGCCCTGTGCCTGGGGGTGGCGCCCGTGCAGCAGCGAACGGTACCCGGCAAGCGAGTCCGTGCCCTCGCCCTCCAGCGCCTCGACCGTAACGGGCGCCAGAAGCCGCGCCGACCAGGCGAGGATCTCCTCGGTCGAGCGGTAGTTCACGCGCAGGCGGAAGCTGCGGCCGGCCGTGGCGATGCCCAGGGACCCGAGGGACACCCGGGAGTCGTAGATCCGCTGGTGCGGGTCGCCGGTGACGAACAGATCATCGGGACCCGGGGACACAGCGGCGCGCAGCACACGCCACTGCGCGGGGTGTAGATCCTGCGCCTCGTCGACCACGACATGGCCGTACGGGGCCGGCGCCTCGCCGAGGAGATCTGCGGCGCGTGCGCAGATCCCCAGGTGCGTGGTCTCACTGCGGTCCCGCAGAAGCCGCTCGAACCGCTCCACGCCGCTCCACACCTCCCGGCGGCGTGCGGGCCCGAGACCGGTGCCGCGCCCTCGACGACTTACGCCGAGGTAGGCGTCGAGATCGCGGAGGTCCTGGCCGAGGACGACGTGCCGGTACTCCTGCGCCAGGAACCGGGCGGTGAACGGCAGATCGAGCTGCTTGACGACCTTCTCCCACAGCTGCCGCTGCTCCCGGTCCCCGATCGGCCTGGGCGCGGTCGCCGACCCCGCCCGCACCACACCGTGTGCGTAGGCGTCCACCGTGGTCACGTCGACCCGCGCCAGCAGCTTCTCGTCCTCGTCGAGGAGCAGGCCGAGCATGTCGCGCAGGCCGGCGGCGAGCGCGTTCGTGTACGTGGTGAGCAGGATGCGGCTGTCGTCGGAGCGGCCCAGCAGGTGCTTGACGCGGTGCAGGGCCGCCACCGTCTTGCCCGTGCCGGGGCCGCCGGTGACCTGGACAGGGCCCCCGAACGAGGTGCGGTAGGCGACGCGTCGCTGGGAGGGGTGGAGGAAGACCCGCCAGGCGGCGAACGGCTTGTCCAGGGCCTCCTCCAGCTCCTGCGGGCCGGTGACCAGGCGGATGCGCGCGGGGGTGTTGGCGATCACCGTGGCCAGGTCCTCGACCGGCTCGGCGGGCGCGTCGGCGGGCCGGCGGACGGCCACGACGTCCCGGTAGACCTCTTCCGGACTGAAGCCTTCGGCGAGGTACTGCAGCACCTCCAGCTGGTCCTCCGGCAGGAGTGTGGAGAACGCCTCCAACTGGGCCTTGTCCACCAGGGAGCGCGCGGCGCGCAGCACCTGGTCGTCGATGCCGAGCTCGCGCAGCGTGCCGTCGGAGATGTGCCCGAAGAGCAGCCGAGGAGCCGAGCGGGCCGCCGTCTCGTACAGCGGCGTGAGCTCGTCCAGGGCGACGGCGTTGCGCACCTCCAGGGCCCGGGTCGCGGAGTTCGCGCTGTACAGGCGTTTCGCGGCCCAGGTGTAGGCGTCGTCGTGCGGCAGCACGTTGACGAGCAGGAACACGTCGCTGCCGTCGTCGGGCGCGAGGACGACGCCACGCCAGAAGTCCGTGATGCGGATGGTGCGCATCCGTCGGTCACGGGCGTTCTCGACGGACTCCAGATGCAGTCCCTTGTCGGCGTTGAGTTCGGCGACGCTCATGGCCTGGAACTTCGTCATGGCCTTGCGTACTCCGGCTCGGACCGGTTTTTCCAGGGTGTCGTAGCCGTCCCAGAAGCTCTGGGCGAAGGCGAGCCGGGGCATGAGGTGTCTTCCTTTCCGTCCGACTGATGATCACGGTCACGCGGGGGAGCCGGCGCGGACCAGACGTCCGGCGATGGCACGCAGGGCCGACATGAACTGTCCCGGTTCGCGGGAGAGGTCGACGCTGTGCTGGTAGAGCCGCACTCCGCGCCCGTCCGCCCCCACCGCCGTTCCGCGCACCTCGTGGAAGCGCGTGGGCAGCCGTCCGGCCGCGTACACCAGGTGTGCCTCGCGCAGGCCCAGCACCGTGGCGTACGCGAGCACCTGGTACAGGTCGGCGTTGAGGCGGCCGTCGGCCTTCTCCACCTTGTACTTGGCGTCGACGACGGCGATCGGCGTCCGGCCGTCACCGGTGCGCACCACGAGGTCGGGTCGGATCCGCACGAGGCCGGCGGTGTCCAGGTGGTGGGGGTCCTGGAGGCGAGGGGCCAGCCCGTGCTCCTTCAGGGCCTCGCTCAGGGCGACGGTGACGAAGTCCTCGAACAGCTGGTTCATGTCGAACAGGAAGCCGTCCACGGCGAGCGGATCGGCCCCCGGCGGCAGGTGCTCCGGTGAGGAGCCCCGCAGCACGGCCTCGCAGAGCCGCAGAGCCGGCTGGTAGCGCGAGTTGAGGCGGGAGGGCTGCCAGCGTGGCAGCTCCTGCCCCCGGACCAGTGGCAGGGCGTCGGCGAGGCGGACCCGCTGGTGGGCCAGACGCCGCCGCACGGGGCCGGGAACGCCGGGCAGCCGCAGCAGCCGCTCGACGGCGGCGCGCAGGATGCGGTTCTCGGCGGTGTCCGCGGTGTAGGCGTCGTACGCGATCTCCACGGGAGGTGTGCGGCCGAAATGCCGCCTGATCTGCTCGGCCTCGCGTATCCGCCCGCGCACCACCAGCGAGGACTCCTCCACCTCCCGGTAGCCCTGGAGGACTCCTTGCCGCAGCGCCGCGTCGATCCGCCGCTCCACGGCGTGGGCGAGCGCGGGCACCACGTCGTCGTACGCGCCGGTGTCGACGGTGCCCTCCCGGTCGTCGCGCCAGGTCCGCTCCGGGTCGAGACTGAACCCGAGCAGGAAGAAGATCCGGCTCACCGGGGTCTTGGGCATGATCCGTACGATCGGACCGCCGGGCGTGCGGAGCGCGCCGACCCGGCTCCCCGCCCGCAGCAGCCAGTGCCCGTCCCGGGCGGGGTCCGGAGTGGCGGACTGGAGTATGCCGGAGGCGGCGAGGGCCCGGCCGGCCGCGGCGCCGAGCGGCACGGAGACGGCGGGCCCGTGCTCGTGCAGCACCACATCCGGCACGGGTGCGGTCATGCCGGCCGCTCGCGCAGCGAGTCGAGGCCGTAGCGGGCGGCGACGTCGATGCCCTCGCCGTAGTGGTGCTCTTCGAGGAGTGGCAGGATCTTCGTGCGCCAGGTCCGCTCGAGGCCGCCGTCGCGGTACACGCCCGGCTTCATCAGGTACGAGGGGCCGATGGCGAAGTCGGCGTCGTCGATCCGGGAGTTCAGGGAGTCGAGGAGGCGGGCCGGCTCCGGGTCGCGTCCTTCGCGCTCGAGCCAGCGTCCGAGCAACCCGGCGGTCGGCTCGATGCGCGGGGACAGCTCCACGAACGCGAAACGGCGCCGCATCGCCGCGTCGACCAGCGCGATCGACCGGTCGGCGGTGTTCATCGTGCCGATCACGAAGAGGTTAGGCGGCAGCGGGAAGTCGTCCCCGGAGTAGGTGAGCCGGACGGACCGGTCCCGGTACTCCAGCAGGAAGTACAGCTCCCCGAAGACTTTGGCCAGGTTGGCGCGGTTGATCTCGTCGATGATCAGGAAGTGGGGGATGTGCCGGTTGCCCTCGCGGGAGGCGAGGTCGGCGAGCTCCCGCAGCGGGCCGGCGGTCAGCCGGAACGCCACCTCCCGTGTCTCGGGGTCCTCCACCGGCCGGAACCCCTCGAAGAAGTCCTCGTAGGAGTACGACGGGTGGAACTGCACGATCTTGACCTGCTCCGGTCCTCCCCCGAAGTACTCGGCCAGCTTCATCGCCAAATACGTCTTGCCGGTGCCCGGCGGACCGTAGAACACCAACTGCTTCTCGTCGAGCAGGAGCTCGCGCAGCTCATGCAGCCACGCCCGGTCGTGGACCAGGAGCTCGGCGGCGAGCGACCCGCTGATCTCGGGCAGCGTCAACTCCTTCGGCACCGGCCGCTCAAGGGTCTCCGCGACCTCCGTCTCGTCCGTGCTGTCCGCCTGACCGGTCAGTCCGTCCAGGGCGTCCAGGACGCCGGTCAGATCGACCACGTCGTGCTGCACGGACAGTTTCTGCCGCAACTCCCCGGGCAGCTCGTCGTACGGGTGACTGTCCGCCCGCCAGGTGACCGACCGGCGCAGATTGGACAGCCCGCCCGGCGACGTGGTCTGTACGGCGTCCCCGGTGATCCGGCCGAGGTACAGCCGGTCGTCGTCGTAGGTGGCCACGGTGTCCCCGACCCGCATCTGCGTCAGGAACGCGTGCAACTCGTCCACCAGGCCCTGCTTCTGGTGGTACGAGGCCGCTCCCTCGTAGCCCTCCTCGACGAAGCGGCGCAACGCGCTCTTGGTCGGATCGGACTCCTCCAGCGGCGGCAGGTGCGCGCCCGACAGCGACACGAACCCTTCCTTCAGCCACAGCTGCCGCACCAGGTTGTGGCCCGAGACGTTCGAGCCGCGCACCAGCCACGCCTTGTGCGGGGGACGCCAGCCGGTGGACAGGTAGTCGGAGAGTGGGTGGCCCTCGTCGGTGCGCCAGGACTCCGGACCGGAGGCGTCGTAGCCGTACACCAGCGCGGCGGCGGCCGACGAGGAGTTGCACTCGATGTCCCGGGTCACCACCCAGCGCGCGGACCCGTCCTGGGGCCGGCCGGGGGCGGCCGGGGCGTCCACGAGCGCGCCGTCCGCCCGGAGCTCCGCCCGGAACCGGCGGGCGTGGCGGCCGAGCCCCGGCCACTCCTCGGCGGTCACGAGGGACCCCTCCCGCAACAGGAACTTGTTCGTCCCGTTGCCGCCGAACTGGGTCAGTAGACAGCCGCGCGCTTCGGCACCGTCCTGCGGCAGCTTGATGCGGAACTCAGGTGTGCCGGGGAGGCGGTCGGGCTGCGGCATGGGTGACCTTCCGGGAGGGGCGATGCCTGCGTCGAACTTCCTCAGGCTACGCGTTGACACCGTCAACGCGCATGGGCGAGTTTCAGTTCTCTTCGGACAGGACGGCGCGCAGATCCGCCAGCGTCACCTGTCCCTCAGGGGTGTCGGCCAGCCAGAAGGTCCAGCCGTTGGTCCCCGCTCCAGCCGCGTTGGCGGCTCCGGACGGGGTGTCGTGGATCTGCCCGTCGAGCAGGATGCGGCCCTCGTCGTCGACGACGGCCACCTGCCCGTACTCCTCCCATGCGGGGGTGAGAACGGTTCCCGCGCTGATCAGGCCGGCGTCCAGAAGCTCCGACAGTTTGATCCGGCGGGAGGGGAGCCTGCTCGCCGTGCGCTGCTCGGGTACGACGGACGGGGTGCTGTACACAGGGCGGTAGGAGTCGCTCTCCAGCTGCCCGAAGGCGTCACGGACGACCTGTGCCATCAGGGAGCGGCGAGCGGTGAGGAAGGTGTCGTAGTCCATCGACGGCCAGTCGTCCGGCAGGGCGTGCAGATAGCGCTGACGGGCCATGACGTCGGCGGGCAGCCCCTTGGCGGCCAGCTGCGCGGGCCAGTACTGCGCCGGCGCCCGGTCGGAGATGGTGATGTTGTCGCTCCACTCCAGCAGCGCCATGTTGGCGATCTGGTTGATGCGCGTGCTCGTGGTGATCCTGAGGGAGTTCTGCAGGTACTTCCGGGGGAAGAGGTGATGCCGTTCGACGCCCTTGCGCGCGAGGATGGCCGGGTCGAGCCGGGTACGGACCTTGACGTCGGACAGCAGGACGTCCGCGTCCAGGATGTTGAGAGCCGCGATGTACGCGAGCAGGGCGGGCGATTTGGCAGCGGAGCTGTTCAGCGTGTTGGGCAGAGTGATGGTCCAGAAGTCCGAGGTGAGGGTTTCCCGGACGACCCGGTCGAGGGTGGTGGTGTAACCGTCCGCGTCGCCGTGCGGGACGTCCCGCAGCAGGGCGAGATCGTGCTCCATCTGGGACTCCACCGAACCGGTGTAGCGGCCGGTGAGCTGAGCCATGAAGAACCAGCGCGCCATGACGGACCGGAGCCGGTCGAGGGGGACGCCGTAGCGGACGCGGCCGATCAGCCAGAGCGCGTAGCTGTAGAGCAGCGCGTTCTGACTGGAGATCATCTTCTCGCCGCGGAAGCCGGCGCGCTCCAGGCAGAGGAAGAACTCGTGCCAGTGCTGGAGGTCGAGGACGTGCTTCTGCGCCTGCTGGAGCTGTTCGAAGCGTGCCTCGCGCTGCTCGGGGGACAGCTTCCCCGAGGCGTCCCGTCCGCGCAGGGTCGCGTAGACCTGCTTGAGCACGGCGGAGTCCAGGCCGACGGCGGCGACCACGCGCAGCAGCTGAGGCGGCTTGGGCTTGATGTACCAGTTGAAGGGTGACGCACCGTGGAGAGCGGGAGTCCGCGACTGCCGGCAGAACTCCTCAAGGGCGCGGCGTCCGTCCTCCCAGAACACGGAGGTGAGCGTCAGGATGAAGTCGGCCTGGTCGAGCTTCACGCCTTCGCTGTTGATGCGGACGAAGATCTCCGCGACCTGCTCCTCGTCGATGTCGGCCGAGAGCACCACCCCCTTGAACGGGTAGCTCTCCAGGTCGTGCAGACGGTCGAGCGCGTCCTGGATCCGGTCCTCCTCGGCCTCGGTGAGGGGACGCTTGTCGTTCAGGCGGGCGAGGAAGTCACGGATGACCTTGCGGCGTCCTGTGGCGGTGTCCCACAGCACGCTGATGTCCGGGAGGTACTCGGGGTCCCTCTCGATGGCCGCGTCCGTGACGGCGAAGGTGTCGTCCGAGGGGCGGAAGGCGAGCCGGACGCGTGTCGTGCGGTAGTCCTCCCTCACCACGGGCGTGCCGGTCATGACGGCGAAGAGCGAGGTGAGACGCTGCTGGCCGTCGACGATGAGCCGACGAGCCGCCTCCGGTTTGGCCCCTTCGCCGATCTGCCGCGCCCCGGGTTCGATCCCGGTCTCCCAGAACAGCAGGTAACCAACCGGGAAGCCTTTGTACATCGAGTCGAACAGCTCGCGCGCCTTCGCCGGTTGCCACACGTAAGGCCGCTGCAGGTCGGGCAAGGCGATCTCACCACGCCGGATGTCGGTGATCAGGTCGGCTACCTGGTGGGTCGTGTCCTTGAACAGCACGGTGGCCATCGGCCGGGTCTCCTCGGGAAGTGTGGATGGAACTGGCGGACTGTGGGATCAGCCGGTCATGGTGAGCAACGCGGCGGTCGCAGTTCCGGTACTTCGGCAGGTGTCGATTCGGCTGCTTCTTCGCCGCATCCGGACTCGTCGTCCCGGTTGCGCAGTCGGCCGACGGCCCACTTCAGACCCGCCCCGGCCAGGGTGAGGGCGAGGACGCCGGCAGTGACCTCCACTCGCCCCTTCGTCCTGTAGTGGCCTCGTAAGTCGTCAGGCCCGCCCAGCTCCCCGGCTTCTTGGGTGAGCCGTGTCCAGTCGTTTCCCATGATTCCACTCGATCCGTCCGTGGTCCGACCGCCCGACGGGCAGCCGGCTCTCTCAGTCGCGCCTGGGACGCCGATGCCGCCAGTACTGGTGGACCTTCAGCACCTCGTAGCTCCACGTCATCTGTTGCTGCGCGGCAGTGCCCGAGCACGGCAGGCCGAGCTGCTCCGCGATAACCGGAAAACGGGGGTGCATCTGCCGGTCGCCGACCGTGAGGAGAGCACAGAGAAGGGGTTCGCCCTCACGGCGCTCCTCGTCCACCAGCCACAGGATGACGCTCTGGTCGTCCCGGTGGAGCCGCGGCAGTCCGGGGAGGCGCTTGCTGATACGGGACCAGGTGGTGGTCGCGCCCATGCGGGCGGTCTGTTCCAGCAGCGGGCGGAGCTCGGTGGCGATCTCCGACAACTGACCGGTCCCCAACAGGGGCGGCTCGTCACGACGAACCGGTGTCCGAGCGCCGGAACCGTCCGTCGGTGAGGGCGTGCGGTGCGCCGCGGTCTCCTTGACAGGCTTCGCCTCACGACGCGGCACGTGACCGCTCGCGCGCTTCGCGGCAGGACGGTGCCCCGGACGCGCCGTGGAGCGCTGCCGGGCCGGGGACTCGTGCCGGACTTCGGCCGTCGCCGCGCGCCGGCGCCCTTCCTCCAGCCAGGATGCGGAGTTGAGCACCTTCTTGAACGCCTGGAGCTCTTCCCGCTGCTTCCGGGTCTCACTGGGCGGTGCCTCGGCCACCTGGGACCAGGCCAGCCCGTAGAGGAAGGTCGCCTCGGCCACCGCGTATCTCTCCACGGCGCGCTGCAGGTCCAGGAGGATGTGGTTGACGTTCCGGTGGAGGCGGGCGACGTCCATGGCGGTGCGCACGGGGCGCCCCGTGGTCCTGCGACGGAAGTCCGTCTGCCAGCTCGA
Organism: Streptomyces sp. NPDC058796; assembly: GCF_042745235.1. NCBI lineage: Bacteria > Bacillati > Actinomycetota > Actinomycetes > Kitasatosporales > Streptomycetaceae > Streptomyces > Streptomyces sp. NPDC058796. The sequence goes on along the minus strand of NZ_JBHYOP010000009.1, from coordinate 367,053 downwards.
GCCGCCGCTGAGACGTACCCGGTTCCGCGCCAAACCATCCCCCAACCCGTGACACGCTGTGCGTCTCGTCCACGGCACGGACGAGAGGGCCGCCCCCCTCGACGACGCCCGCATACGCAGACAACGCTAGATTGATGCGTTGGCAGTGTCAACAGAGCGTATGCTGAGTGGTGTTGCTCGTGCCGCCCGCGCCGACCGGCTGTGCCGAGAGGCGTTCGACGGGGACCGAGTGACACACGGTGTGCCGATTCGGCTATACCGTTCTGCTGGGACGTCAGACGCAGGCTGACGTGGGGATGAGTTGGGGGGACGATGATCGACTACCGCAAGGCGCCGAACGTTCCGGTCTGGACGCTGGCGACACGCGACGTCCAGGTGCCGGCAGTCATCGGAGACGGGCCGATGACGGCGGAGCGGCTGAGTGAACTGCGGGGTGTACTCGCGGCGCTGGCCGACCAGCCGATCGCCACGCTCGAGGCGCACCCGCTGCCCGAGAAGCTCGACCGCAGCCGTGGCATCCCCCTCGACGCCGCCAGCCCGCTTGCGCAGCACCTGTCGCAGCTCATCACCGAGTCGGCGAAGACGTCCGCCGCGGCGGCCAAGGCGACGGCCTCGGGCGAGATTCTGTGCCGCGTGGTGGTCCCGGCGAAGGTCGCCGAAGACTTCGGGAAGGGGCTGGTCACCTGGATGGCGCCGAAAGGGGCCACGGGCGGGTTCTACGGCGACCTCGTGCATACGGTGACAGGCCAGGTCGCCGCCAAAGCGACGATCGTGCCGGTCAGTGGAGCGGCAGCGGCAGGCACGGTCGGCGGTGCCGGCGCGACCGCCGGCGCCGCTGCTGTGGGGGGCACGGTACTCACCGTGGCCGCTCCGCTCGTGCTCATGGCGGTGGCCGTCGGGGTGAGCGCCCACGCCGACGGCAAGCGGCAGCAGGCCATCGAGCACATCACGGACCTTCTGGAGCAGCTCCAGGCCGACAAGCTCGACGACGAGCACAGTGCACTCAACGGCTGCCGTCCCGCCATCGACAAGGCCACGGCCATCCTGCTCGACCAGGGCAGGCTCGGTGTCTCGCTGGGCCTCGACTCCGCGGTGCACGCCATCGACACGGCCCTGAGCAAGGCCGACATCCGTCTCGCCCGTTGGCGGAGCGCGCTCGACAAGCTGCCGGCCGGCGAGCCCGTCGAGATGGGCACGCTGACCGAGGCGTTCCCCGGCGTCGACGAGCAGGGAGGAGTGTTCCGCACCCACCGCGAACTGGCGTCGCTGGCCATCGCGTTGAAGCGGCGCGTCAACGTCCTCCAGGCGGTCGAGCGGGCCCAGAGCGAGCCGGACAACCTGTTCGAGAACTTCGTCCGTGCCCTCAAGGACGACGAGCGGCGTCTCGAGGAGCTGGAGAAGGGCATCGCCGCCGTGCTGCTGCGTTTGTCGACGCTGGAGCTGGCGCGCCCGAGCAGCAAGCGCCCCGTCTTCACGACCGGTGAGGTCGACCGGCTCCTGCGTTCGGCGTACCAGCTCCGCAGCCTGGGCGACGGCGTCGCACTCAACGGCCGCCCGACGGACGTGGCGATCGAGATCGCCCGTGACCGGGACGGCTCGGTGGTGGTGTTCCCGGCGCTGCCCGCGGAGGCATAGCGCTGCGGAGGGGAGGGTGAGGGTGCGCGGCTCCGGCGCGATCGTGTGGCTCGGCGGGGGAGCCTGCCCGACGTGCGTCGCCCTCTCGCCCGAACGCATGCTGCTAGGAAATTTCGGCGTTCTGAGGAGCAATCAGGCGCATGGTGCTTAAGGTCACCGCATGGTGGAGTTAAGGACGCTGAAGGGATACCTGCTCGAAGAGGTGCTCGCATGGCTGCTGAGATCGAGTGGATACCGTCTGCTGACGGAGGCGGACGACACGGCCAGGCCCCCGTGGAAGGTGCTGGAGAAGCGCAAACACGGGCTGGTGGTCCGGGGACGGGGGGCCTGGCACCAGGCGGACGCTTTGGGCGAGTTCCCGTACGTCCCTCCGTTTTCGCTCCCGATCCGTCTGTTCGCCGAGGCCAAGTTCACCGGCTCCCCGGTCGGACTCAGTGTCGTACGCAACGGCCACGGTGTAGTGCACGACCTGAACGCAGGCGAGGTCACCACGCTGAGCAGTGGTGCGGGTCCTCGGCGCCCGAGGACGCGCTACCACTACAGTTACGCGATCTTCTCGACGTCAGGGTTCACGCGGGACGCGCAGGAGTTCGCGCTGGCCCATCAGATTTCGCTTATCGATCTGTCGCTGCCTCACTTAAACCGCCTGTGCAAGCTGGTGAAGGACGCTGCCGAGGCGGTTTACGACATGACCAAGTCGATGCCTCCGAGTCAGCGGCCCGCCGTGTACAGTATCCGCAGCTACGTACGCCGTCACCTGCTGGACATGTACGAGGACCCCGTGCCCAGCTCCGCCGCGGTGACTCGTCCGCTCGACACGCTGGTGGCCGACCTGCAGCGTCTGCCGCTGGGCTCGTACTCGCCTTTCCCGCAGCTCCGTTCGTCCTCGGGCTCGTCTCCGACGACCTCGAGCACTTCTTCAGATACGCGCGGGCACATCCCACTCACGCAGTGCGCGTGCGCAGGAGCCAGCGGAGCGCAGGGCATCCTCTCTGGTTCCTCGAACCCCGTGAAGGACGTGCCTACACGTTGACCTTCAGCCTCCCGGAGTATGTCGAGGACTGGATTCTCGACCAGGAAGAGGGGATCAGGTCCCGCACCCGTCGGACGGCGCGTGACCTGCTCTCCGCCATCACTGTCTACTGGGTCGAGGGCGGACACACCCACACCTTCCGGCTCCACTACGACCCGGACGAGTTCCGTGAGGTCAGCGGAAGGCCCAGAACACCGTTCAGCGACTTGGACCTCCTGTACTGATCCCGAGGGTGGTCGGCTTGGTGTGATCGAGGTCGTCTGCCGAGGCCGGGTGGGAAAGCCGGCGCGGTCGGTCGGCGAAGTGATCAGGGGATGGTGTCGAGCAGGTCGGCGCGGACCGTCTTGCCACTGGGTGGGTAGGGGATGCAGTCCCAGTGGTCGGCGAGGGCGGTGACGAGGGTCAGGCCGCGTCCGGTGGTGCCGAGTGGGTCGGTGTCCGTGGGGCGGGAGAGTGGGCGGAGGTCTCCGCGGGCGTCGCTGACCTCGATACGGAGGCGGCCGGCCGCCGGGTCGAGGGTGAGCGTGAGCCGGAAGCAGCGGCCCGGCACGCGTCCGTGCAGGACGGCGTTGGCGGTGAGCTCCGCCACGACGAGTTCGGCACGCTCCGTAAGGTCCTGCGAGACGTCCCAGGAACGAAGTTCGGTCACCGCGAGGAGCCGCGCGAGACGGGCGCCGCGCCGTGTGGACGAGAGCAGCTGGGTGAAGGTGCCGACGGGGGCGCCGACGTGAGGTGTTGCCTGGTTCATGGCGTCAGCGTGGCGGGAGTTGACGGGCGGAGGCGAGACCCGAGCCCCGTACACTGAGTGAGCGTACGGAGCCGGAGCGAGCGATCTTCTACGCGCATGGGCACGGCAGTTCGAGGGTCGCGCGGTTCGGGGAGCACGTCACCACGGTGAGGGCGAGGTACGAGGGGCGTTCGAGGTAGTGGCCGTACGACATGTCGCCGCCCGCGTGCAGCCGTTCGGCGGCGGCGTCCACCAGCCGGGCCAGGCGCGCGGTGTCCCGGTCGTGCTCCGCGGCGAACCGCGGGGCGTACTCGGCCAGGCGCTCACCCAGCCAGGCCGCCGCCTCTTTCGCCTCGCCCCAGGTGCCCCGCACCAGCGAGCGGGGCTTGATCAGCCAGTACGCCGTCTCCAGGGGCGGGAGGTCCGACGTGCGGAACTCCGCGGCGACCTGGCGGTAGCGCTCGATCAGTTCCGGCCTGCTTCCGGCCGGCGGCGGGTCGGGGTGCGGGGGCCGTCGCAGGGCCTCGTCGTCGAAGCGCGCCTTCGGGCCGGTCCAGAGGTAGGCGTGGTGGTGCACGGGCTGCTCCCGGAGTGCGGAGCGCCGGCCGGACGCGGGGAGGGACCCGGTCCCGGCCGGCGACAGGGGGGAGGGAGGAGGGTCAGGCGCCGAGGCCGAAGCGGGCCGGGTCAATGCCGGCGGCGTTCAACTCCTCCGTGGTGAACCGCAGAGGCTCTGCGTCCGGCCGCTTGCTGTCGCCCAGCGCCCAGGCGTCCTCACCGATCCGGGCGAGGGTCACGCATCCCTCCGTGCAGGGGCCGCCGCACGCCTTCGTGAACGAGGCCGCGCTGATGTCGAGCGCGTAGAGGTTGGTTCCGTTCTGCATGACTGCACCTTCCAGCTCGTCTGACGCGGCCGGGTCCGGCCGCCGCCGCCCGTGGCGGGCGGGAGTGCACGGAGGGGACGTGCCGTCCGGGTGTTTCCGCAGGTGAGCGGTGGACACGGACGGCTCGTCCCGGATCTCCGTGACCTCAGAGTGGCGGTCGGACGGGGGCGGGGACGAGTGTGGCACCCCGTACGCTGAGTCAGCGTACGGACACGAAGAGTGGACGGTACGTCTGATGATCCGTCAGGCTGGGGGGTGGACGCGGGCGGCGTGAGAGACGGCCGGCGCGGCGCGGTGCGGAGGCGAGGAAAGGGGCGGCGAATGGACGTAGTCGGGGTCGAGGGGGAGGCGGTGGCTGGGAGCGCCGGCGGTGTGCGGGCGGTTCCGGCGGGGCCGGTGGGGGAGTGGGAGCGGGAGCCACATCCGTCGGACAGCCTGCGGACGTTCGGGGCGGTCGTGCAGGCGCTGCGTGAGCACGCGGGGCTGAGTCGGGCGGACCTCGGTGCGAGGGTGCAGTACTCAAAACACACGGTCGAGTCGGTGGAGTTGGGGCGCCGGATGCCGGACGAGGCGTTCGTGGAGCGCGCGGAGGAGGCGCTCGGTAACACGGGTGCGCTGCGGAAGGCCGCGCGGCATTTGACGCGGGGGGAGGCGGGGCTGGCGGCGTGGTTCCGGCGGTGGGCGCGGCTGGAGCGGGAGGCGGTGAGTCTGTGTACGTATGAGTGTCGGTTGGTTCCGGGGTTGTTGCAGTCGGAGGCGTATGCGCGGGCGGTGTTCGACAACAGCATCCCGTTGCTGACCGACGAGCAGACGGAGGCACAGGTCACGGCCCGAATGGAACGGCAGGCGATGATGCGGGAGCGTCCGACCGTGCCGTTCGGCTTCATCGTGGAGGAGTCGGTGTTCCGGCGTGGGCTGGGTGGGCCCGAGGTCCAGGCAAACATGCTGGACCACGTGCTGGAGCTGACTGCGCCGCGCAACGTGACGCTGCAAGTGGTGCCGGTAGAGCTGGAGTTCCACGGGTGCCTGGACGGGCCTATGCGAATCCTGGAAACTCCGAAGGACAGCAGAACGGACGGCTGATCTCCGACGCGAAAGAGATGAGTCTGCTCTGCCGACGCTATGACACACTGCGCTCGCAGGCCCTGAACCCCAAGGAATCCCGGGACCTGCTGGAGCGACTGCGAGGAGAGCTATGAGCAGCGGTACGTCGGAACTCGCCTGGTTCAAGTCCAGCTACAGCGGCACCCAGGGAGACGACTGTGTGGAGGTCGCGATCGCCGAACAGGCCGTTTACGTACGGGACTCCAAGGACGTGACCCGCCCGTCCTTCGCCGTCGGCCGCGAAGGCTGGGGGCGGTTCGTACGGTTCGCGTCGGAGCGATGAACGACTTGGGGGCGTGCCGTCCGCGGGAGTAGCGGGCGGCACGCCCTCACCGCGTCTCGTTCGTGGGGCCGTACCCGAAGGCCGCGCGGTTGATGAAACGGTCACCGAGGTCGCGCACGGGCGCGGGCTTCGATTGCTTGGCAGTGCTCTTCGCCGTGGACTTCTTCGGGGCTGGCTTCTTGCCGCCCGCACGCTTGGTCGCTGTCGCCTTCGCCTGCTTGGCCTTCTTCGCGGCCGGCGTGTTGCGCGCGGCGAACCTCTTGCGGGCCGCTGAGAGCCTTTCGCGTTCTGCAACGGCTACGTTGGCGGGAAGGGCGTCGGCGAGAACGCGAGCCCGGCTGAGCGCGTAGCGCGCTGCACTCCAGTTCTTTTTGTTGATGGCCATGTTCGCAAGGCTGATGGCCTGCTGCAAGGCTCTGATCTTCGCGGGCTGCTTCCGAGGTATCTCGGACTCGGCCCCGCTGCTGCGCTTCTGCCCGGCGGCTCGGGTACGCCAATCCGTACCTGAGCTCAGGACGACGACCGACCGAGGATTGCTGCTCTGGTTTACGCGTACCACGTGCGTTGTTCCTTGGATGAGCGGTGGGCAGGCCCTGGGGCGGCCACCAGGCGGGGCCATCCCAGGGTCAGGTCAGTCGTGGCGAGGCCCCTGGCCGGGAGGCGGGGTGAGGGTGGAACGGTAGGTACCGGACTCGCCCTCGTTAAGCGGGTTCTCCAAGGTCAGGCCAGCGGCGGCCATGCGGTCGTACTCGGCGAGGATCAGGTTCTTGGTTCGGTACTCGCCGTGCGCCTTCACGTCGTTGTCGCGTGTAATGCTGAAGGTGTCCAGGATGTAGGCGGTGTCATCGCGGTTGATGCCGTAGACGTGGAAGAAGTACGCGTCCAGCTCGGCCCGGATGGTGGCACGACGGTCGGCGTTCCAGCGGAAGGGCGCGCCAGTATCACCCAAGTCGTGGGCGAAGGAAGCCATGTCGTGGGCGTTATAAACGAGTTCAAGGAGGCGGGGAACGATGAATGAGGCGTGAGCCTCCAAGGAATCAGGAGTGGGTACGGGAAGCTGCCGGACGATGAAGAAGCTCATGGACGTTCCGCCGATGGACTGTCGGGCGGTGTAGTCGAACACGAAGGAAGACCAAACTGCCGCCAATAGCGAAGCTTTCGGAGAGAACGCAAGCAGGAACTTGTGCACAAATCCGTGCGCTGGTGCCGCTGAGCAGATCATGGCGCGCTCATTGGTCGCATTGGTGATATCGCGCCATCCTAGACACCATCCCCGGTCCCAGCCCTTAGCCGCCAGGCGGCTTCGTACGCCGGGGATCTTGATTTCCTGACCGTTCTTGTCGAACTTGCCAGTAGGAGTGTCTTGCTCGGGGACCCAGTAGCGCGGGAGTGGTGCGAAGTTCGGGTCGTCGTGCTGTTCTGGCGTTGTTCGGGGGAGCGTGCCTACGTTGGCTTGGGCCTCGGTCTGTCCCTCGAAGGTGCCGAGGCGGTGGTCATAGTGGTGAAGCATTTTTGCCTCGTACAGCGGAAGTAGGCGTTCTCCACCGCGAACTAGGACGTTGCCGTCGAGGGTCCAGCCTGCCTGGAGCAGGTCGTCGAAGGTTTCACCGTTCTGAGCGTCAGGGCGTAGTAGGTGAGAGTCGTGCGACATGTTGTACAACCCCTGCATGAAGGAGAGCCCCCAAGGGTTGCTGCCAGCGCCTGTCGTCATGTCGACCAGGACCGGAATGTGACGGTAGATACCGAGTGTAATCTCGGCATCTCGGGGGTTCCGGAAAACTGGGCATGTGCCGGTGTTTGGGTTAAGGGTTTGGATGTCGCGGCCGGTCAAAGTGTAGGAGCGTTCACTGATCTGTTGGACTTGACGCACCCGGAAAGCGATCGAGATAGGTGAGTCGAGCGAACCGGTGCCAGTCATGCAGAGCAGCGCGAAATTAACGCGGTGATCTACGCCAGGGAAGATCCTGTCCTCGTTCTCGAATCCATACAGAGCAACCAGGTGCCCCTTGGTGACTAGATCCTTGAAGAAATACTGCGTCCGGGCATCTGTCGCGATTCCCGTTGGCACGATGAGGCCCGTACGTCCGTGGTCAGCGGTGAGGATGCGGTCATTTTCGGAGAACAGGGCGTAAAGGTTCAAATTCCCCTGACCGGTCAGTGGGAAGCGGCCAGAGGTGCGCCAAAAGTGACTCTCGCCGTAAATCTTACACTTGGCGGCCTCGTACTCGTTGTATAGGTGGATGGTGTCGGGGGAATCCTTGAGCGCCAGAATCTTCTTCCTGCGAGCAGCCGTATTATTCGTCGCCGCAATTTCTGGTGCTCGTACCGCGAAGAATTCCGTTTCGGGAAGGCTCACGCTGTCCCACGGAGGGTTTCCCACTACCGCGTCGAATCCGCCGACCCACCCCGTTGCCTGCTGCACGCGTGTCCCCGACTCCGGGACTGCGAAAACCTCCGGAAACTCCAAGTGCCAGTGGAAGAACCGGTACTGGTCCCGCAGGCTCAGGATCTCGGCATGCGTGGCATCCGGCACCGCCGACTGGTCGCGATTGCGCAGCGCACGGAATACCTGGTCGGTCGGTGCCTCCGGTGCCCCCTCCCGCTTGGGCCAGACGAACGCGGCGCACCAGGCGTCAGCGGCGTGCAGGTCCTGCACGTACGTCGTGGATTCGACGTAGGCGCGGTAGGCGGACTCCTGCGCCCGCACCTGCTCCAGGGAGTCGGCCGGGGCGGCGGTGATCCGAGCCAGCTCAGCGGCGTACTGGTCGTTGCCCGGCATGACGTCCGTGTCGAAGGTCAGCTCGTCCTGCCCCGCGCGCTGGGCCCTGTTCCGCTTGACCAGCGCAGCCGCGTACTTCTTGTCGTCCCCCTCGATCGGCTTGAACGCGTCGTCCGGAACCCCCTCCGCCAGCAGCTTCGGCGTCGTCCCGATCAGCCCGTTGCCGTGCTTGACGTGGGCGTCCAGGAACCCGAGCGGCTTACCCGGCTCCAGCGCCTCCAGCCACAGCGAGACCTTCGCCAGCTCCACGGCCATCGGGTTGAGGTCCACGCCATAGATACAGCGCGCGACAACCTCGTGCAGCGCATGCCGCACCGCGTCGACCGTCGGCTCCGGGTTACGCTCACGCACCGAAGCCACCCGCTTGGCGATACGCCGAGCCGAAGCAACAAGGAAGTGCCCAGACCCACAAGCCGGGTCGCAGACCGTCAGGGACAGCAGCTCGTCGACGATGTCGTCGGCCGGGTCGGGACGGCCGGCCTCCGTGGCCCGCTGCTCGCCCCGCTTCACCGCGTCATCTATGACCGGATCCAGCGTCGTGTCCAGCAGGCACTCGATCAGCGACGACGGCGTGTAGTAACTACCCGTCGTCTTCCGGCTGTTGCCCGCGACCTCGATCAGCTCGAAGGTGCGGTCCGTCGCCGAGTGCTTCGGCTCCAGCTCCAGCAGCGACTCGTAGACCGAGCCCAGCTCCTCCGCGTCCAGGTGCCTGTAGTCCACGGACCGCCACCGCCGCGCACCCGGGTCCCGCACCTGCGCAAGGTGCCGCACGGCAGCCAGCAGCGACTCGTTGGACAGCTTCAGCCCGTCCAGCGGCGCGTCGGCCTCCGTGTGCGTGAACAAACCACCGAGGCCGGGCAGGCCCAGCTCAGGACGGCCCTCTTCCTTCCCCAGCGCATCCAGGATGATTCGCAGCGCCTCGTACTGGTCACCGTGCGCCGTTCCCTGTCGCCGCCGGGCCCGCTCCCGCAGTCGCGCCGACGAGAAGTACCGCTCGTACGCCTCCCGCTGCCGCTCACCCGCGTTCGGGTCGAGCAGGGCGTCCCGGTCCTCAGCCACAAACACGAACAACAGCCGATACACCAGCCGCAGCAACGCATCCCGCAGCGCCTTCGGGTCCACGTCCTCCCGCAACCGGACGTTCTCCGGGTGCCGCAGGAACCCGGTCCCCAGCACGGTCAGCGCGTTCTGCACGCCCAGCCGCAGCTGGTCCAGCGCACGCGCACCCGACGTGACGGCCTCCGCCCGCCACCTCTCCAGCCAGCACCCAGCCGGCGCCGCTCCCTCCGCCACAGCGAACCGCGACGCGTGCAGCACGCAATACAGCAGCACGAACTCGCTGAACAGCTCCCCGTCGAAGATCGCCTCAAGGTCGAACTCGACGTACGCCGCCGTCGCGAAGGACGACGAGTCCCGCAGCAGCCGCAGCCGGCGCCCGTTAGTGAGCACTGCCCACAGGTGGGCCTCCGTGCGGTTCAGGCAGTCCTGGAGCATCGACTGCGCCGGGACCTGACCGGCCGCCGGACGCTTGTCTAGCTCCTGGTTCCACGGCACCAGATGGACCAGCGCCGGGCCGTGCCGGTGCGACACCGGGAACCGCTTCTCCGGGTCCGAGTCGGCCGGGATGCCCGCCACCCCGACCTCCGTCAGCGCACCGAAGTCCAGCTTGCGGAAGAGCTGGGCGAGCCAGTCGGAGCCGGCGCGGCCCGTCGGGTCGGCGGACGGCGCGCCCGTGACCGGGTCGGAGGGCAGCGCGGCGCGCAGCTCGCGCCACAGCGGCTTGAGGTACTCCCAGGCGCGCTCGGCCTCGTCGCGCACAGGGACCGACGCGGGCAGGCCGTAGTCGGCGGGCTTGGTGCCCGGCAGGTTCCGCGCCTCGGCGATGCGCAGCAGCATGTCGGCGGGGAGCAGACCGCCGACCGTGGTGACGGCGGTGAAGGCCAGGGCGGTGCGGGTGGCGGCGGCGGACATCAGGCTTCGGCTCCGGACACGGTAGAGGCGGCGGGGGCGGCAGGCGGCACGTAGACGTACACGCCGAGGACGTCGGCGGGTTCCTGCGGGATCACCTTCAGGCCGCGGACGATCTCTTCGTTGGCCTTGCGTACGCGGCGGTGCGAGGCGTCGAGTTCGGCGGCCAGGCGGGTGCCGTACTCGGTGAGGTGGTCGGAGAGGCCGGGCAGGCCCTCCAGTGCGCGGCTGATGGACTTGCGGGCGGCCAGCTCGTGGGTGTTGGCGGTGGCGCGGGCGCCGAGCAGCGCGGCGGCCGCGTCGTCGTCCAGCCAGCGGGCGCGCTGCGGCAGACCCTCGTAGGCCAGCAGCCGCGCGTCCTCGGCGACCACCTGCCGCTCACCCGAACGGGACGGCAGGGTGAGGTGGAAGCGGTACCGGACCAGCAGCAGCGTGGTGCGGACGCTCACCGCGTCCGTCGTCACCACACCGCAGCGGCGGGCCGGGCGCGGGCCCAGCGCCTTCGCGTCCAGCGCCGAGTCCAGGACGTATGAGGCGACGGCCCCGATCGCCGGGTCGGTGCGGACGAGGGCGGCCTCGCCGCGGCCGATCGCCGGCGTGGTGCGGAACGGGATCTCGCGGTCCTCCTCGACCAGCCGGTTGCCCAGCGTGGCCGCGAGCGCGTCCCGCAGTCCCGCCGGGGTGCCGCCGACCTGCGCGGTGAAGTCGCCGCTGCCGTCACGAGGATCCCGCACGAGCGCGTCCAGGTCGCGCAGCGCCTCCAGCGTGAACTCGCGCACCTCCTCCGCACCGCCGAGCGCGGCCCGTACGGCGGCGACCTCGCGGGCCACCTCCTCCGGGTGGATGGCCCGCTGCGCGTACTTGGAACGCGAGGTCTTCTCCCGCTCGGCCGCCGACGTCCACTCCCGCTCGATACGGTCGAACGACTCCTGGTGGCCGTCCATCTCGAACAGGCTCTCCTGGCTGCCCTGCCGGCCGTGCAGCAGCAGCCACTCCACCACGGCGTCCGTGACGCCGCTCGCGGTCTCGTCGGGCACGGAGACGGAGATGCCGAGGTCCTTCTTGATCTGCCGGTGCTTCTTGAACAGCACCTCCAGGACCTTGCCGTCGATGCCGTTGTCCTCGCCGTACATGGTGACGACGCGGACCTGGTCGCGCTTCTGGCCGTACCGGTCGACGCGGCCCTCGCGCTGGTCGTGGCGGGTCGGGTTCCACGCCAGGTCGTAGTGGACGACGGCGTCGAAGTGGTGCTGGAGGTTGACGCCCTCGGAGAGGCAGTCGGTGGCGATCAGCACGCGCCGCACGGACGGGTCGCCGCCCTCCTCGGCGGCGAGCTGCTCGATCCGCTCCAGGCGCTGCTGCGGGGAGAGCGTGCCGGTCACGGCGGCGATCCTCGTCTTCTTGCCGAGCTTGCCGTCCAGCTGCGCGGCGAGGTAGTCGGCCGTGGGGATGTAACGGCAGAAGACGATCGGGTTGTAGCCCTCGGCGATCAGGTCCTTCAGGTGCTTGGTCAGCGCCTTCAGCTTCGCGTCTCCCGCCGGGCCCATCAACTCCTCGGCGCGCCCGGCGAGTTCCAGCAGGCGGGCGCCCGCGTCCTCCGACTCGGCGGCGCCGGGCGCGACGTCCATGCCCTCGTGCCGGTCGTTCTCGGCGGAGTCGGCGGCCACCGGGGCGCCCAGCACGTCCGCCTCGTGCGCGGTGCGGGCGGTCGCGGACTCGGAGCGCGTCTTGAGGGTCTGCGCGGCGGCGGCCGGGGACGACACCATGGAACGCAGCAGCGCGATCACCGACCACCAGGCGATGCGGGCCTCCCGCTTGCCCTGCTCGCCGGCTGCGTGGACGCGGTCCGCGGCGTAGGCGATCGCGTCGTCCAGCAGTGCCCGGTAGGCGGGCGTTAGCTTGTACGGCTCGTCCTTGGTCCAGCGGTCGGAGGGGAACGCGGTCCGCTCCGCCAGGGAGTCGTCGGTGAGGCCGTCCTCCTTGGTGAGGTAGTCGCGCACGTCGGCGCGCTTGCGGGCCACGAAGTGCTCGGCGAGCTTGGCCCGACCCGCCGGGTTCTCCAGGTCCAGCGTCGCCAACTCGGGCCGCACCAGGCCGAGCAGGTTGCGGAACGCGGACTCCTTGCCGGAGTGCGGGGTCGCCGTCAGCAGCAGCAGATGGCGGTCGGCGTCGGCGGACACCTTCCGCAGCAGCTCGTAGCGGAGCTGGTTCGTCGCGGAGGACGCGCCGCCCTGCGCGGGGTCGTCGGCGGCCACACAGGTGTGCGCCTCGTCGACGATCACCAGATCGGGGCAGTGCTTGACGAAGTCCTCACGGTGACGGGTCGACTTGATGAAGTCCGTCGAGATGATCGTGAACGGGTGACGGTCGAACAGCGACTGGCCCAGCTCCAGGTTGCGCTCCAGACGCGACACCGTGGACGCCAGCACCAGCTCCGCGTCGATGCCGAACTTCTCCCGCAGCTCGCCCTGCCACTGCTCGGCCAGCGCGGGAGAGCACAGAACCGCCAGTCGGTTCGCCTCGCCCTGCGCCAGCAGCTCCTTGGCGATCAGCCCCGCCTCGACCGTCTTGCCGATGCCGACGTCGTCCGAGATCAGCAGTCGTACCGTGCGCTGCCGCAGCGCCATCAGCAGCGGGACCAACTGATAGGCGCGCGGCTCCACGGCGATCGACGCCAGCGAGCGGAACGGGCCCGCGCCCGACCGGAACCCGATGCGCAGCGCCGTGCGCAGCAGACCGGCGGCGCGCTGGTCGCCCAGGTCGTCCGGGCTCGGCGCGGCGAACTCGGCGGGGCGCACCTCCTCGAACGAGGGGAAGACGGCCGCGATGTCGTCCTCGCTCCCGCCCAGCGGGCGCAGCACCAGCATGTCGGTGGCGCTCTCGGGCAGCACCACCCATTCCCGGCCACGGGCCGCGACCAGCGAGCCGGCTGTGTACGTGAGGCTCATGGGATGTCTCAGTTCCTCGGGTCGATACGTCGGGAGGTCGAAAGAGGGCGCGGGACGGTCAGCGCAGGTGGAAGTAGGCGGCGTGGTGCTCGACGACGGCGTCCCAGTCCGCGTCCGCCGGGAAGCGCAGCACGTCCCAGCCCGCCTCCTCCAGGCGGTAGCCGGCCTCCATGTCGCGGGAGGAGTCGGCCGGCCGGTCCGGGGTGTCGACGAACACGGCGAGGTGGACGCCGTCCAGGCGGAACACCAGGTCGGGCCGGGCCGCCGCCCCGTCGACGAACACGTCGACCTCGTCCGGCAGCCGGTAGCCCTTCGCCTTCAGCCAGCCGACCAGATCGCCCTGCGCGACGAGCGCCGCCAGGTCCGTCTCCAGCGGCGTGGGCACGGACACGGGGGAGTCCTCGGCAGCGGCGGGAGTCTCCGCGGCCGCCGTGGTGCCGCCCGGGCCGGCGGCCGTCACCGCCGGGACCAGCCTGCGGAACGCCTCACTGCGCGACTCGCCCCGGTCCTCCCGCTCGGTGCGGGCACCGGCCAGGCGCAGCAGCAGCGGGCGGGCGGTGTGCCGGCTGAGCTGGCGGTGGTGCCCTTGGTTGGCGTACGTCAGCAGGCAGGTGTAGCAGCCGCGGGCGCACTTCTCGCGCTGTGCTCGGACGGACTTCTCGTCCTTCGAAGGGCCGCCCAGGTCCTTGCCCGTGCCCGGGTCGAAGTGGCAGATCTCCAGCGCGGTCCGGGCGGCCTTCGCGAGGGCGTCCTTCTCGTGCTGGATGCGGCGCAGCACGCCCGCGCCGCCCTCCGCGGCCTCCGTGAACAGCATGCGGCGGCGCGGCCCGTCGTCCGGGGGCAGCAGCTCCGCCGTCAGCTCGGAGTCCTCCAGCTCGAACGCCGCCTCGATGCCACGCTCCAGGGCGTACAGGAACGACAGCGCCACCGGCTCCGGCTGCGGCTCGTCCAGCGTCACCACCAGGATGTTCCGGCGGTCCTCCACGTACGGCAGGACCCGCTTCTTGCGACGCTTCTCGTTGCCGTCCTCGTCGACCACCGGCATGCCCGTGCCCTCGATGGCGTCCGCGGCGGCCCGGTCGTTCAGCCAGCGGCCGTCGCCCAAATCCAGCCAGTAGCCGTCCGGCTCGCCCTCCTTGTCACGGACCCGGCCCAGGTTCGTGATGCGGACCGTCGCCGAGTCGCCGTAGTCCAGGTCCAGGACGGGCGCGCCCTCCGCGTCGCCGACGTGCGAGGTGAGACGGCCCTTGCGGGCGCCGTGGTCCTGGAATGCGTACGACGTCTCCAAGCGGAAACCGGCCCTGCGGCGCTCCTCCTCGTCGGAGGAGATCCGCTCGCGCGGCGTGGTGTACACGGTGTGCAGCTGGAGCAGGCCCGTGCGCTTGCCGCGCAGCGGCTCGCCGCACATCGCGCACAGGTCGGAACCGGCCCTGACGTCGTGGTGGTAGCCGCAGCCGTCGCAGCGGCGGGCCTCAGCCGTCGCCAGGTCGCCCGAGGCGTCCGGCGGCAGCTGCACCCGGGTCACCTGGTAGCGGGCGCCCTCGTGGTAGATGAGCGCGCCGGGGCCGAACTCGCGGATCGCGAGGAACCGGGGACGCTGCAGGTAGTCGCCGTCGGCGTTGCGGCGGTTGCCGGAACGCGGGATGTACGCGGCCAGCGGCAGCCGCGGGAAGCTGTAGCCGGGCAGGAACCCCTCGGACGCCAGGTAGCGGTACGGGTTGAAGTCGCTCATCACCGACTTGCTGTCGGTGGAGCGGTTCAGCAGCAGGTTCGTCTGCGTCTCCGCCTCCCGGCGGCGGGTGCGCGCCCGCGCCTGCTCACCGGGGGAGAGGGTGTGGTCGACGACCCGCTTGTTCTGCTCGTACTGGTCGATGACGGCCGCCCGGAACAGGTCCCGCCACCGGTCGAAGGCCGCGTCGAACTTCGCCGGGGCGCGCTCGATCCGGTCCTCGATCCACTCGTCGTACCACCAGGTCGTCGCCTCGAAGTCCGCGATCAGCGGGGCGAGGACCGAGCGGGCGGCGGCGACCGCACGGCGGCGGGCGCCCTCGTCCAGGGACAGGTCCCGGATGCCGTCGAGCAGCGGCAGCGGCATCTGCGGGTCGGGGCGGTCGCCGCCGTCCGGGTCGTAGGCGACGTCGACGACGTCCGGGATCGCGGCGCCGAGCTTCATCCCGGTCTCCGCCAGCCAGATGCCCTGGAGGTGCGAGCGGACCAGGTCCTCGTTGGCGAGGTCCAGGCGCGGCGGGGCTACCTGCCCCGACACCATGTCCTGGGAACGGCGGAAGTAGTACTGGTCGTGGCTGTTGCCCGTCGCGCAGTACGTGGTCACCAGCGCGGGCTGGCCGGAGCGGCCCGCACGGCCCGAGCGTTGCGCGTAGTTCGCCGGGGTCGGCGGCACGTTGCGCATCATCACCGCGTTGAGCGAGGAGATGTCCACGCCCAACTCCATCGTCGGCGAGCAGTACAGCAGGGGCAGCTCGGCGTCGCGGAACTGCCGTTCGCGCTCCAGCCGGTCCTCCGGCGTGACCTGCGCGGTGTGCTCCCGCGCGAACAGGCCGGCCAGCTCGGCCGCCGCCGTGCGGTAGAGGTCGCGGAAGAACGGGTTGACGCGGGGTCCCTCGCCGCTGCTGTATGTGCGCGCCAGTGGGTCGACCGCGCCCCGCTCGCCGTCGCCGGCCCGCCAGATCAGCGCGGCGGCCGCCACCCGGTATCCGGTGCGCTTCTCCGACGCGCGGCGGCGGAAGGCCGGCCCCGAGCGCTCGGGAACCGCCTCCACCTCGCGCACGAGTTCGGCGTCCCGCAGCACCTTCAACAGGTCCTCGATGACGCACTGCACGTCCTCCAGGGAGGCGGACGCCTCACGGAGCGCGGGCAGGTTCCGCCGCAGGTACTTGCCGAACTTGCCGCGCGCCGACAGGAACAGCGCGGAGCGCTCCATGCCCGGCCGTGAACCGTACGGGTAGGCGGTGCCGACGGTCGGCTGGTCGGAGTCGCTCAGTACCCACGGCCCGGTCAGGCGTTCCTCGCTCGCCCGCTGCAAGGTGTCGAAGTCGTCGCGGAAGTACTGGACGTCGATGGCGAGTTCACGGCGCATGTAGTCGAGCAGCGTGCGGCCGATCTCCTCGCGGAGCGCGGAGTCGGCGTCGCGCAGCACCGCGTGTGACGACTGCCAGCGGTCCGGCTGGGCGGCGACCCAGTCCAGGTCCTCGTAGTCGATCCGCAGCAGACCGGTCTGCTCCAGGTTCGGCATCGTGATGCGCCAGCCGCGCTCCAGGTCGCGGTACAGGCGGTACCCGACGACATCCCGGAACACCTTCGCCGCCCGCTTCTCCATGGACGGAGGCAGGTTCGTGCCCGCCGCGTAGTCACGGGGCGTCAGGCCCATCACCTCGGTGACGGCCTCGGCGAGGTCGTCATGGCGCAGCCCGTCCTCACCCGCCTGCACCGCCGCCTGGTACAGCGCGCCGCGCAACTGCGTCACCTGGGCGAAGTCGTTGAAGTGCCCTGCCTGCAGCGACGCGTCCTGCCGGTTGTCGACGAAGGTGAGGAGCTTGCGGGCCTCCTTGCCCAGGCTGTCCTCGGGCACCGCCCGCAGGGACTTCACGATCGACGCGGAGATCAGCGAGGTCGCCGACGAACGCCCCTCCTGGTCCAAGGTGGCCAGCTTGGCGAAGTCCCGGCCGCGCGTCTGCTCGTAACTGACCTGGCAGTGCACGCAGAAGAGGAACGGCGCCGGCACGAACGCCGCCACCAGGCCCTCGCCCGCCTCGTTGCCGTGGGGGTCCACGACCACGCGCTTGGGCACGCGCGGACGGTAGGACTTCTTGACGGTCATCCCGCCGTTCGCGTCCGGCTCCAGCCACGATTCCGGCAGGCGGCGGTCGTCCACGGCCTTCTGCGGGTCGGCCGGCCACTCGTAGTCCTGGCCGGGCATGCCCAGATACAGATAGCCCTCGCCCTCGCGGCCCCCGGAGGCGGAGGTGTCCCGGCGCGGCTCGTACCGGAAGGCGCCGCCGTCCTCGGTGCGCCAGACGGTCAGGTACTCCTGACCGCATTCACGGCAGAACGCCAGGGGGAACAGCGGCTTGCCGCCGCTGTCCGGCTGCTCCAGCTGGTAGGTGCGGGTCAGCGGCCGGGTGAGCGGGTCCTCCAGCGTCGTGTAGACAGTGTCGCCCTTGGACAGGAAC
Organism: Streptomyces sp. NPDC058796; assembly: GCF_042745235.1. NCBI lineage: Bacteria > Bacillati > Actinomycetota > Actinomycetes > Kitasatosporales > Streptomycetaceae > Streptomyces > Streptomyces sp. NPDC058796. Next base: position 349,502 of record NZ_JBHYOP010000009.1, on the reverse strand, counting down.
TGGTGCAGCCGGAACGCGAACAGCGGCCGCTCCGTCACCGGGTGCTTGGCCTGCGCGCCCGCCTCCAGCGTCGTCCGGATCGCCTCGCGCACGGTCTCCTCGGCGACACCGGACGCGGCGGACAGCTCCGCCGCGGCCTCCTCGACGGTCGCCGGGGCACGGCGGCGCAGCCGGCCCGCGCCCTCCTCCCGCTCCAGTCCGAACCGCGACTCCACCCAGCGCGCCAAGGGGTCCCTCGTCAGCGCCTCGTACGATCGGGGCGCCGATGGCACGCGCAGCCGCTCGGTGGGCACGGACTCCGGCGCCTCGTCGGTGGCCCGGACCAGGGTCTCCCCGATGACCCGCTCCGGCAGCACCGTCGTGCCGAACAGCCGCTTGGCGACCTTGGCCACCTCGCGCCGCTGGTCGTCCCAGGTGCCCTCGGTCGACATGGTCGCCGACGTGCCGATGCACTGGAGGGACTCCGACGCCCGGCAGGCCTCGCGGACCCGGCGGATCAGAAACGCCACGTCGGCGCCCTGCCGGCCCCGGTAGGTGTGCAGTTCGTCGAAGACGAGGAACTGGAGTCCCTCCGCCATGCGGATCAGGCTGGACCGGTCGTCCGGCCGGGTCAGCATCAGCTCCAGCATCACGTAGTTGGTCAGCAGGATGTCCGGCGGGTTCTTGCGCAGCTCACGGCGCTCCTCGCTGGACTCCTGACCGGTGTAACGGGCGAAGGTGACCGGCTCGCGGCCCTTCCCGAAACCGTGGCGCAGGTACTTCTCCAGCTCCCCGAGCTGAGAGTTGGCCAGCGCGTTCATCGGGTAGACGACGATCGCCCGCACCCGCCGCTCGGCGCCGGGTCCCGCCGCCTCACGCTCCTTCAGGACACGGTCCACGATCGGCACGATGTACGACAGCGACTTGCCGGAACCGGTGCCGGTGGTCAGCACGTAGGAGTCGCCCGCCTGCGCGGCCTCGATCGCCTGGCGCTGGTGGAGATGGAAGGTCAGCGGCCGTCCGTCCGGACGCGACGAGGTCTCCTTCTTGCCCGCCTGGAAGATCTCCGCGCACTTCGGGTGCAGGACGCCGTCCCGCACCAGGTCGGTGACCTGGCCGCCGTCGGCGAAGAACGGGTTCAGCGACAGCCACGGGTCGGGCCACTGCGACTTCGCCCTCAGATCGTCGGCGACGAAGCCCTCGATGCGCGCGTCCCGGATCACCGTGCCGCTCTTGGTGAAGCTCTCGTACTCGGTGATCAGGTCGGCGTGGATGCCGAAGACGTCCATCGTCTCCGGCAGACGCGGCTGCCTGCGCGGTGCGGGCGCGGGCACGGCGGGGGCCCGCTCGGGGAGCAGGGCGCGCAGCCGCGCCACCGGGTCCATCTGCTGCCAGTGCGGAGCGAGCAGGGTGGCAGTGGGGTCCTGAGCGAGCGCGAGCGGGACCAGCGCCTCACGGACCGACGCGGCGTTCTCCGGGCGGTGTTCGGCGTCCTTCTCCAGCAGACGCTCCACCAGCCGGACCAGACCGGCGGGCAGATCCGGACGCACCAGCGTCAACTGGGGCGGCAGTTCACGCAGATGCTGCTCGGAGATCTCGTAGTGGGTCCGCCCGGAGAACGGCGGCCGCCCGATGAGCAGTTCGTACAGGATGCAGCCGAGCGCGTAGAGGTCGGCCGAGGCGGAGACCTGCTCGGCGCGGAACTGCTCGGGTGCCATGTAGCGGGCCGTGCCGAGGCTGACGCCGGTGCTGGTCAGGCGCGTCTGATCGGGGTCGTCGACGATCGAGCCCATTCCGAAGTCGAGGACCTTGACGGTGCCGTCACCGGTGAGCATCACGTTGGCCGGCTTCAGGTCGCGGTGGACGACCCCGGCGGTGTGCGCGGCGGTGAGCCCGGACGCGATCTGCGCACCGATGGCGGCGACCCAGGAGACCGGCAGTTGCGGCTCCTCGTCGATGAGGTCCGCGAGCGGACCGCCGTCCAGGAGCTCCATCGCCAGGTACGGCAACCCGCCGCCGTCCGCAGTGTCGTCCACACCGCCGTCGATCAGAAGGGTCAGATTCGGGTGCCCCTGGGAGAGCATGCGCATGATGCGCACCTCGCGGCGGAAGCGGGCGGTCTCCTTACCGGACCCCGAGGTGTCGATCGCGCCTCCCGTCCGGCTGCGCAGCAGGGTCTTGACGGCGACCTGCCGGTGCGGGGAATCCGGGGCCGCCTCGAGGTCTTCGGCCCGGTGCACCTCGCCCATGTTCCCGCGCCCGACGATGCCCGTGATGCGGAAACGTCCGCCGACCGTCTCCAGGCCCACTGCCCCTCCCCATTTCACCCGTTGCGTACGCGGTGGGTGTATCCCGCATGGGAGGGTATACCGTCCCGGTTGAAGAGGATCGTACATCTGTGTTGACGTTGTCAACGTGTTGCGGGGTTGATTTGCCGCGGCCGGCCTGGCGGCTGCCCGAGAGGCGTCAGACGGGCGGGCCACATCGGTGAGTCGTCGCACAGCAGGGGCAGCGACATCGCCCCTTCGCGGTCAGAGTTCTCGGTTCGCCCTGTGGAAGACCTTGTGCCAGCGCTATGGGTCTCGGCTTCGGTGCCGTCGTCATTCCTGGCACCGAGGCCGAAGCCGCAGCCGATTTCACCGCGGCGGCCTCGGCGTGACCTGCTACGTCACGATCACCCGCACTCGCGAGCGGGGCTGTTCCCGGGGCGGTTGCCTGCCGCCTGGAGACTGCGCGAGTAGGCCACGATGCGCTGTGCGCTTACTGGGTGAGATGTCCGACAGGAGGGTGGGCGACGCCCGACCCGTACCTACGGCAGAGCCCCGTATCCGCCAGGCCGCCGTCTCCCAGCAGCGACACTGGATGCGTGGACACGACGATCACCGCCCCGCGCACCGAGGTGCTGCGAGACCGCCACCGCGGCCGACTGCCCGAGTGCTTGTGGCAGCTGGACGGCCCTGTCGAGGGCAGCGTGGACCTGCCGCTCCACATCGTCTGGTCCGGGCGGACGAGCTACAGCCTGGACCGTCCAAAGTCCCGCATGACGCTTTACCGGACCGTCCTCGCCGAAGGACTGCGCGAGGACCTGGTGGCCCTCCTGCACCACCGGCTGCTCACCGAGCAGTGGCCCGTGCTGCGGCGCTTGATCAGTCCCTACATCCGCGAGGTCTGGGAGGACGCCTTCCCGGAGCTGCTCCGCACCGCTCCGGCCGACACGACCGCCACATGAAGCTCACTCCGCGCCACAAGCGTCTCCTCGCCGACATTCTTGACGTCGGCTTCCCCTACCCGCTGGTCCCATGCGGCAGATACGCCGTGGCGCACGGAAAGGTGACGCGGGGGCGGACGCCGCGGCTTGTGTGGAGCGAGAGCGCGGTACTTCTCGATGTCGCCCCCTGGCGAGGAGCCGAAGGCGTACTCGTCCACGCCGAGAGCGCCTCGGCTCGGTCGCCGTTGAGACGTAGTTCTTCGGCTGTACGTGGACGGTCATCGTGCCTCCCTGGAGCGGTGCGTGGAGGCACGTTGTCCGTGTGCAGCGTGGTCTCCCGCATCCGATGCCTCATCAGGAAAGTCAGCATCCGGTCAGCATGAGTCGCCGGGCTTCCCGGCGAATTGCCTGAACAGGCGCCGGTGCGGCGCGAAAGCCCAGGCGTGAAGCTGTCTCGCCCGAGCGGAGCGATGTTCTTCCCAATCTCCGACCGGCGTGTCCCGGTGTACAGTCGAGACCGCCCTTGACCTGCATAAAGCAGGCAGGGAGCCGTCTTCCAGGAGTCCGACATGCTGCGCACCATGTTCAAGTCCAAGATCCACCGCGCCACCGTCACCCAGGCCGACCTGCACTACGTCGGCTCCGTGACCATCGACGCCGATCTGCTGGACGCCGCCGACCTGCTGCCCGGTGAGCTCGTACACATCGTCGACATCACCAACGGGGCCCGGCTCGAGACCTACGTCATCGAGGGCGAGCGGGGGTCCGGGGTGATCGGGATCAACGGGGCCGCGGCCCACCTCGTTCACCCCGGCGACCTGGTGATCCTCATCAGCTACGCCCAGGTCACCGACGCCGAGGCGCGGTCCTTGCGGCAGCGGGTGGTGCACGTGGACGGGGACAACCGTATCGTCGCCCTGGGCGCCGACGCGTCCGAGCCGGTACCGGGGTCGGACCAGGAGCGCAGCCCCCAGGCCGTGTCGGCCTGACGTACCCGACCCGCACGGACGAGGAGCGTGGCCGTGAGCGAGATCGAGATCCGGGACGACCGGGCGGCGGGCCGCCTGGAGGCGACCGGCGGGGGCGAGGTCGTCGGCCGCGTCGAGTACTTCGTCCTGGACGCCCCCGAGCGCGCCCTCGTCCCCGTGCACACCGTCGTCGAGCCGGCCCACGAAGGGCAGGGCATCGCGGGTTCGCTGGCACGCGAGCTGTACGCCACCGCCCGGCGCGAGGGCAGCGTCGTGGCCCCGCTGTGCCCGTACGTCGTGAAATGGGCCGAGCGCCACCCGGACGAGGCGCCCGCTGCCGACCCCGAGCTGCTGCGCGCGGCGAAGGAGTGGCTGGTGGCGCATCCGGGGCGGTTCTGACGCGGACGGGTACGGAGTGGGCGAAGAGGACGGGAGGGGAGCACGCGTGCTGGCGCTGCTGCACACCTCGCCCGTGCACGTCCCCGTCTTCGACTCCCTGCGGGACACGGCGCACCCGGGTCTGGAGCTGAGGCATCACGTCGATGCCGGGTTGCTGGGCCGGGCGCGGCAGGAGGGGCCGGAGGCGGTCGCCGGCGCCGTCCGGGCCGTGCTGCGGCAGGCCGTCGCGGAGGGCGCGCGGGCCGTCGTGTGCACCTGCTCGACCATCGGCGGCGTCGCCGAGGCGGTCGCGGCCGAGGTCGGGGTGAGGGTGCTGCGGGTCGACCGGCCGATGGCCGCCGCCGCGGTGGCCGCCGGTCCCCGTGTCGTCGTGCTCGCGGCCCTGGAGAGCACCTCCGCGCCGACGACCGCGTTGATCGAGGAGGAGGCCCGCCGCGCCGGACGTTCCGTCGAGGTACGGGTCCACCTCGTCGATGGCGCCTGGCCGCGGTTCGAGGCCGGTGACACCGTGGGCTATCTGCGGCTGGTGGCCGAGGCGGCCGACGCCGTCACCGGCGCCGATGTGATCGTCCTGGCCCAGGCCTCCATGGCGCCGGCCCGGGAGTCGACGCGGACCGCGCTCCAGGTGCTGGCCAGCCCCGCGCCGGGACTGGCGGCCGGGGCGGCGGCAGCGGTACCGCGTAGTCCCCTCGGGCCACCTGGGCCCGTCCCTTCACGCGGGGGAGTGACTGGGGAGGCGGCCCCCGGGTAGGCGGGGGACAAGTCCAGAGCCGACGTCGACCGACTGGCCGGAGGACAGTGCCATGACGAACCCGTATCCGGATCCCGTCCCGCCCGGGCCCACCCCGGGCCCCGACCCGGAGCCCCCGCAGCCGCCCCCGGACCCGGCCCGGCCTCCGGCACCGAACCCGGAGCCGACCCCGCCGCCCCCGCCGCCGGGCCCCGGCCCGGAACCAGCGCCCCAGCCCCCGGGCCCCGGTCCGCAGCCGACCCCGCCGCCCCCGCACCCGGGCCCGCCCGAGCCCTCCCCGTCACCGATCCCGCCGGGGCCGGAGCCGGTGCCCAACCCGGAACCGGGACCACCGCTCACCTGAACCGCGTATGACGGCCACCGGCGAACAGCCGTGGCCGTCACACGGGAGAACCGCGCGGAGGTCGCGTGGGAGACCGCACCGGAGGCCGCACGGGAGACTAGTGACCGTCCCCGCCGGTCTCGGTCTCGGTCCGGTCGCGGGACCACAGCGTGTGGAAGACGCCGCTTCTGTCGGTGCGCCGGTAGGTGTGCGCGCCGAAGAAGTCCCGCTGCCCCTGGACGAGCGCGGCCGGGAGGCGCTCGGCGGCGAGCGAGTCGTAGTAGCTGAGTGCGGAACCGAAGCCCGGCACCGGCACTCCGGAAAGCGCGGCGGTGGAGACCACCCGCCGCCAGGCGGCCTCGCCGTCGGCGACGGCCTGCGCGAAGTACGGGGCTTCGAGCAGCGTGGTGATGTCCGGGTGCTCGGTGTACGCCTGGGCGATGCGGTCGAGGAACCGCGCCCGGATGATGCACCCGCCGCGCCAGATCTTGGCGATCCGGTCCTTGTGGATGTCCCAGCCGTACTTGTCCGCGCCCGCGGTGATGGCGTCGAAGCCCTGGGCGTACGCGACGATCTTCGAGGCGTAGAGAGCCGCGGCCACGTCCTGGGCGAACGAGGGGGAGGCCTCCTGCACCTCGGGCCGGGAGGCGGCGGTCAGCCGGCGCACCGCGGCACGCTGCTCGGCCTTCCCGGAAACCGCCCGCGCGAAGACGGCCTCCGCGATCCCGCCCACCGGGACGCCCAGGTCGAGGGCGTTCTGCACGGTCCACACGCCGGTGCCCTTGGAACCTGCCTGGTCCAGCACGACGTCCACGAACGGCTGACCCGTCGCCCCGTCGACATGGCGCAGGATCTCGGCGGTGATCTCGACGAGGTAGGACTCGAGCGGGCCCCGGTTCCATTCGGCGAAGATGTCGGCGATGGCGTCGGGCCGGAGACCTCCCACCGTGCGCAGCAGATCGTAGGCCTCCCCGATCAGCTGCATGTCGGCGTACTCGATGCCGTTGTGGATCATCTTGACGAAGTGACCGGCGCCGTCGGCGCCCACATGCGTGACGCAGGGCTCGCCCGAGACGACCGCGGCGATCGAGGCGAGGACGGGCCCGAGGGTCCGGTAGGCCTCCTCCGAGCCGCCCGGCATGATCGACGGGCCCTTGAGGGCGCCCTCCTCGCCGCCGGAGATCCCGGCACCGACGAAGTGGATGCCGGTTGGGGCGATCCGCTTCTCCCGGGCGATGGTGTCCTGGAAGTTGGCGTTGCCGCCGTCGACGATGATGTCGCCCGGCTCGAACCGCTCGGCGAGCTGGTCGATGACGGCGTCCGTGCCCGCGCCCGCCTGCACCATGATGACGGCGGTGCGGGGCTTGGCCAGCGAGGCGACGAAGTCGTCGATCGACTTGCCGGCGATGAAGCCCGCCTCCGGGTGCTCGGCGAGGAGGCTCTCGGTGCGGGCGTAGGTGCGGTTGTGGACGGCGACGACGTTGCCCTCGCGGGAGGCGAGGTTGCGAGCCAGGTTCGATCCCATCACCGCCAGCCCCACGACACCGATGTTGGCGGCTTGGCTGGTCTTCATCCGGACCTCTTTCGATCGGTTGTCGGGCACCGTGGCTGTTGAGACTAGTCGGCGGACGCGGGCCGGGACGGGGAATGCCGGGGTGTCGTGATTCGTCCCCGCGAAGACGACGGGGCGCCACCTCGCGGGTGGCGCCCCGTCGCCGTGTCTGCCGCGCCGGTCGGCGGGCTGTGCGTCCAGCCGGTCAGCCGGCCGGGACCAGTGCGACCTCGTCGCTGCCCGAGAGGGCCGGCAGGCCGTCCGGGGGAGTGTCCGTGTAGCTGGCGTTGAAGACCGCCCGCAGGTTGTCCGCACCGGCGTGACCGCCGTCCACGAACGTCTTGAACGATCCGGAGCAGCCGGTGCTCGTGGACAGCGGGTGTCCGTGCGAGTCGTGGCCGAGGATGAACGAGACACTGACCTTCGAGCAGTCCACCGGCTGGTCGTCGGTGACGGTGACCTCCCAGGTCACCGTGTCGCCCCAGTGGAACTCGGTCCCGCCGTGCGGGGACGGGTCGGTCGTGAGCGAGACGACCGGCGCCTTGTTGCCGACGACGACCGGAACGGAGGCGGAGGCCGAGCGGCCGGTGCTGTCGGTGACCTTCAGCGTGGCGTCGAAGACGGCGTTCTCGGTGAACGTGTGCTCCGGGTTCGCCTCCCTGGAGTCCACCTTGCCGTCGGCGTCGAAGTCCCAGGCGTAGCTGAGGGCGTCACCGTCGGCGTCCGTCGTCCCGGCGCTGGAGAACTGGACCGTCAGCGGGCTGGTGCCGTTGACGACGTCCGCGGCGACCTTGGGCTCCGGGGTGCGGTTGCCGCGCGTGTAGTCGATGCGGGACAGCTGGGCCTCGGGCAGCTCCGCGAAGTACCCGGTGCCGTACTCCAGGACGTACAGCGCGCCGTCCGGTCCGAACTCGGCGTCGATCGGGCCGTCCGTCTTGATCGAGGGGATCGCGTCCTCGATCTTCTCGACCTCGTTCCTCTTGCCGAGGGTGATGGCCTTCATCTGGTCGCGGGTCCACTCGTAGAAGAGCGGCTTGCCGTCGAAGTACTCGGGCCAGCGGTTCTGGGCCTTGTTCCGCTTCTCGTAGTCGTACACGGGGCCGCCCATGGGGCCGATACCGCCCGTGCCGAGCTCCGGGAACTCCTCGGAGGCGCCGTAGCCGTAGACGATCTCCGCGTCGGTGACCGGTGGCAGCTTGCCCAGACCTGTGTTGTGGCGCGAGTCGTTGACCGGCTTGGCGCAGTCGAAGGCGCCGTTGGACTTCTCGGTGGCGAAGTCGTAGTCCTGGTACGGCATGTCACGGGTCACGCAGAACGGCCAGCCGTAGTTGGCGGGTCGGTCGATGACCATCCAGCGGCCGTGGCCGGCCGGGCCGCGGTCGGGGTTCGCCTCGTTGGCGTCGGGCGAGTAGTCGCCGACGTAGACGTCACCCGTCTTGTCGTCCACCCCGAAGCGGAAGGGGTTGCGCAGTCCCATGGCGTAGATCTCGGGACGGGTCTTCGGGGTGCCCGGCGCGAAGAGGTTTCCGCGGGGCACCGTGTAGCCGCCGTCCCGCTCGACCTTGATGCGCAGGACCTTGCCGCGCAGGTCGTTGGTGTTGCCCGAGGTGCGCCGCGAGTCGAAGGCGGGGTTGCGGTCGGCGCGGTCGTCGAGCGGGGCGTAGCCGTCCGAGGCGAACGGGTTGGAGTCGTCTCCCGTGGAGAGGAACAGGTTGCCCTTGCGGTCGAAGTCGATCTTGCCGCCGACGTGGCAGCAGATGCCGCGGTCGGCCGGTACGTCGAGGATCTTCTGCTCGGTGTCGAAGGCGAGCTTGTTGCCCTCGAGCTTGAACCGCGACAGCCGGGTGACACCCTTGTACTTGGCGAAGTCCGCGGCCGTGCCGTACTCCGGCGCGTCGCCCTCGTTGACGCCGGGGGTGTCCGGGTCGTCCATGGGGGTGTCGAGGCGGGGCGAGTAGTAGAGGTAGACCCAGTGGTTCTTGCGGAAGCCGGGGTCGACGGCGATCCCCTGGACGCCCTCCTCGTCGTGCTGGTAGAGACCCGCGGGGCTCTTCTTCATGTCGGCGGCGAGGAAGTTCACGCCGCTCTTCGGATCGTGGATCCGGACCTCTCCCGTGCGTGCGGTGTGCAGCACCCGCGAGTCGGGCAGGACGGCGAGGGCCATGGGCTCGCCCGGACGGTCGTTGAGGGTGACCTTCTGGAAGGCCGCCGGGTCCGGCGGCGCGGGGTCTGATTTCGCGGCTTGGGCGGGGGACAGTGGCAGGAGCCCTACGGCCCCTGCCAGCGTTGCCGCCCCCACGAAGGTGACGAACCGTCTGATACGCACCGAGAACTCCTTCGGTCTGGGATGAAACCAGGTGAAAGCCCGTGCGGAGCAAGTCGGTTGGACGCTAAGGCGTGTACTTTCGACCCGTCAAGGACAAAGTTTCAACTTCTTTGAGGAAAGTTTCTCGTGTAAGTACGGTGCCTCGGGTGCCTCGGGCGCCTCCATGACCGCGCGTTCCGCGCCACGCGATGTGGCCAACCGGCTGATTGCCGTCTTGTCATGGCCTGTTACCGGCGCTTACTTTTGCCCCTCCTGACGCAATGTCGAGGGGGACCTCCATGGCCGTACGCGGCCGGCACCGCCGGTATCAGCCGAACAGGATCAACCGCGCCTCCCTGACCGTTACCGCGGGCGGCGCGGGCCTGGCGCTCCCGCTCGTCGGCACCGGCACGGCACACGCGGCCGACGTGCAGACCTGGGACAAGGTCGCCGCCTGCGAGTCCACCAACGACTGGGACATCAACACCGGCAACGGCTACTACGGCGGGCTGCAGTTCACCCAGTCCACCTGGGAGGCGTTCGGCGGCACCGAGTACGCCCCGCGCGCCGACCTGGCCACCAAGGACCAGCAGATCGCCGTCGCCGAGAAGGTGCTGGACGGGCAGGGCCCGGGCGCCTGGCCGGTGTGCTCCCAGCGGGCCGGACTGACCCGGGACGGTGCCGCGCCCGACATCCGTCCGTCCTCCGCCCCGTCCACCGCGGATCCCGGGACCGCGAAGTCCGGGCCCGCCAAGTCCGACCCGGTGAAGGACGTCAGGCCCCAGACCACGCCACAGTCCCGGGCGGGCAAGGGCCGGATGTACACGGTGGTCACCGGCGACACCCTTTCCGGCATCGCCGACGCCCAGCGGGTGCGCGGTGGCTGGCACGGACTGTACGAGGCCAACCGCGCCGAGATCGGAGCGGACCCCGACCTGATCATGCCCGGCCAGCGCCTCGCGCTGCGCGGCGAACGGACCACCACGGCGCCCCGCCCCGAACCGGAGCAGAAGCGGAAGCAGCAGCCGAAGCAAGAGCAGAAGCAAGAGCAGAAGCAAGAGCGGAAGCAGAAGCAGGAGCGGCAGCGGCAACCGGAGAAGTCGTCCCCCGGCAGCGGCACCGAGAAGCCCGCCAAGGCCGCCAGGAGCACCACCCGCCAAGCCGTCGTCGCCCCCGTCGACGCCTCCACCGGCACGCCCTACCGGCAGGCGGGATCCTCCTGGTCGAAGGGCTACCACACCGGCGTCGACTTCCCCGTGCCCACCGGCACCTCGGTCAAGTCGGTCGCGGCGGGCCGGGTGGTCAGCGCGGGGTGGGGCGGTTCCTACGGCTACCAGGTGGTCGTCCGGCACGAGGACGGCCGCTTCTCGCAGTACGCCCACCTCTCGGCGATCTCCGTGAAGGACGGCCAGTCCGTGGGCGCCGGTCAGCGGATCGGCCGCTCGGGCTCCACCGGCAACAGCACGGGCCCGCATCTGCACTTCGAGGTGCGGACGGGGCCCGGCTTCGGCTCGGACGTCGACCCGGTGGCGTATCTGCGGGCCGGCGGGGTCAGGATCTGATCCGCACCCGGTGCCGGTCGAGCACGGGCGGCGGGACGAACGCGCCACCGTGGACGGGGCCGTACGAGAGTTGCGGGACGAGTCCGGGCAGGATGCTCCGGGTTGGTCCCGGCAGGTCGTACGGCTCCTCGGCGGGGGCCGTCTCCGGGACCTGCGCCGCCGCCGGGGCGGGCAGGAACACCGTCTCGGGCAGCGGAGCGACGCGGGGCCCGGCCCCGTCCACAGCGAGACCGTCCGCTGCCGGGAGCGGCGCCGCCTCCGTCCCGATCGGCGCGGCCCCAGTCTCCGCGGCCTCCCGCGCGATCCGCTCCGTCGTCAGCAGGATCAGCCCGCCCGCGGCCACCACACCGCAGCTCAGGGCGAGCACGGTGCCGGTCGTGCCGTACCGGAACGTCTCGCCGAACATCGTGATGCCGACCACCGCCGCCACCACCGGGTTCACGACCGTCAGCGTGGCCAGTGGGGCGGCGAGACCCGCGCCCCGGTAGGAGGCCTGCGACAGCAGCATGCCGGCCGTGGCGAGCACGCCGATCACGGCCAGCGACGGCAGGTCGGCGACCGACACCCCGCCCGCCCAGTCGACCGCGACGGTCTTGGTGAAGACCGAGGACATGCCGAAGGCGATGCCGGACGCGGTGGCCAGCAGGATGCTGCGCACCGCCGGGTGCCGGTGCGCGGCCCGGCCGGCGATCATCAGCGCGACGATCACCCCGCCGGTGACGGAGGCCGTGAAGACCCGCTGTGCCGTGTCCAGCGACTGGGTGTCGGACGCGCCGACCAACGACAGCAGACCCGCGAGACCGACCGTCGCCATGAGCGCGCCCCGCCAGGCCGTCCTGCCCGCCTTGCGGCCCACGAACAGCGCGGCCATGGGCAGCGCGAACACGATGGTGAGCGCGCCCAGCGGCTGCACCAGGCTCAGCGGACCGAGGGCGAGGGCCACGACGTGCAGCAGGCCGCCGAGGCCGTTGAGCGCGACCGCCGCCCACCAGCCGGGCCGGCGCAGCGGCGCGTACTGAGCACCCGGGGAGGACGCCGCCACCTGCTCCTGCACGATCGCTCCGCCCGCGTACGCCACGGCGGAGACGAGCGACAGCAGCACGGACAACGCGAGGGCGCTCATCGGCTGCTCCTCTGCGTGAGGCGGGGGCGCTGGGCCCGGCGCGGCGAACGGTCGTCTTCCATGAACAACACGATGCCGTGCCGGGAGCTTCCCGTCGTCGTCCCTGAGCACTCATTGGGTCATACTGCCGATGGAGTACGGAGGCGGCGGCGTCCTCCCCTGGGTGGGCGACCGAAGGACCCCGGCCCCCGACCCGACCCCCTAAGGGCCCTGATATTACTGCTCGCTGTGGCCCCGACCCCAGACCTCGACCCCGGCCTGACCGCCCTCCGCCCGCTCGGCGGCTTCTTCCTCCTCCACGCGTCGCGACCGGTGCCGTCCCGGCCGCTTCCCACCCTCGCGGACGCCTACGCCCCCGCTGACGGAGCCCCGGGTCCGAGCCCCCGCCCACGGTTCGCGACGGACCCGCTCGACTTCCGTGTCCGGAAGGTCGCCGCCGCCCTCCGTGTCCCGGAGACCCGGGTCGCCGCCTCCGTCACCCAGCAGGGCCTCGCCGCCCGACTGTGGTCGGTGACGCTGGGGTGCGCCGTGCTCCACGGCCGTGTCCCGGACCTCGCCCCGCGGCTGCTCCACTACGACCCCGACGCCGCCGCCCCCGACGACCTGTGGCTCCCCGAGGTGCACCCCCTGCCGGGTGACGCCGGCACGGTCGCCGACACCGTGCTCCGCGCCCACCTCGCCCCGCTGACGACGGCCGTGCACGCCCGGTACCGCGTCGCCACCGGGCTGCTGTGGGGCAACGCCGCCTCCGCGCTCGCGGGTGCGGGACGGGAACTGGTCCGCTGGGCCCGCCGCAACGGCCGTACGGACTCCGCCGACCGCGCCCGCGCCCTGACCGCCGAGCTGCTCGCGCACCCGCTGCTCGCCGGAGCCGGCACCCTCACCGGCACCGCCTTCCGGCGCCGCAGCTGCTGCCTGTACTACCGCGTGCCGGGTTCGGGTGTCTGCGGCGACTGCTGCTTCTCCCGGCCGCCCGAGCCTCCCCGGTCCTCGCCGCCCCCGCCCCCTTCCCCAGACGCCCCGTCCGGGTGACCATGAGGGAACCAGCCGCCGAGCACGGGAGGTTCCGGGTGCGTGTGGGACTGCTGACCCGCGATTACCCGCCGGACGTCTACGGCGGCGCGGGCGTCCACGTGGAGTTCCTCGCCCGCGAACTCGGCCGCCTGGTCGACCTGGACGTGCACTGCTGGGGAGAGGGCCGCACCGAGGACGTGCTGCGCCACCGTTCCTGGCCCGCGCTGGACGGCGCCAACGACGCGCTGCGCACCTTCTCCGTGGACCTCGCCATGACCGCCGCCCTCCAGGGCCGCGAGCTGGTCCACTCCCACACCTGGTACGCCAACCTCAGCGGCCACCTCGCCAAGCTCCTGTACGGCGTGCCGCACGTGGTGACCGCGCACTCGCTGGAGCCGCTGCGCCCCTGGAAGGCCGAGCAGCTGGGCGGCGGTTACGCGCTGTCGAGCTGGGCCGAGCGGACCGCGGTCGAGGCGGCCGACGCCGTCATCGCCGTCTCCGGCGCCATGCGCGAGGACGTCCTCGCCTGCTACCCGTCGATCACCGCGGACCGGGTCCACGTCGTGCACAACGGCATCGACACCGGTCTCTACCGGCCCGATCCCGCCACCGACGCCCTCGACCGGATCGGCCTCGACCGCTCCCGCCCGTACGTCCTGTTCGTCGGCCGCATCACCCGCCAGAAGGGCGTGCCCCACCTGCTGCGCGCCGCCCGCGCCATCGACCCGGCCGCGCAGGTCGTGCTGTGCGCCGGCGCCCCGGACACCCCCGAGATCGACCAGGAGTTCCGCGATCTGTTCGCCGCGCTGAGCCGGGCCCGCGAGGGCGTGCACTGGATCCCGCGCATGCTGCCGCGCCCCGACGTCATCCAGCTGCTGACGCACGCCGCCGTCTTCGTCTGCCCGTCCCGGTACGAGCCGCTCGGCATCGTGAACCTGGAGGCGATGGCCTGCGGCACGCCCGTCGTGGCCTCCCGGGTCGGCGGCATCCCCGAGGTCGTGGCGGATGGTGAGACGGGAGTGCTCGTCCCCAGGGACAAGGACGACACGGGGGACGGGGACCGCGACTTCGAGGCAGGCCTCGCCCGTGCCCTGGACTCGGTCCTCGGCGCCCCGGAGGCCGCCCGGCGGATGGGCGAGGCGGGCCGGGCGCGGGCGGTGGAGGAGTTCGGCTGGGACGCGGTGGCCCGCCGTACGGTCCGGATCTACGAGGAGATCCTCAAGCAGGCTTAGGCCGCCCCGCCCGGGGCGGCCGGGGTGAACGAGGGTGAGGGGAGCGGCCATGCGTGCGTCGTGGAGGTCCTTCGGTGCTCGGGATCGTGCTGGCGGGCGGGGAGGGCAAGCGCCTGATGCCCCTGACCGCGGACCGCGCCAAACCCGCGGTCACCTTCGGCGGCACGTACCGGCTGGTCGACTTCGTGCTGTCCAACCTGGTCAACGGCGACATCCTGCGGATCTGCGTCCTCACCCAGTACAAGTCGCACTCCCTGGACCGGCACATCACCACCACCTGGCGGATGTCCAGCCTGCTCGGCAACTACGTCACCCCGGTCCCCGCCCAGCAGCGCCTGGGCCCGCGCTGGTACCTGGGCAGCGCCGACGCGATCCTGCAGTCCCTGAACCTGGTCCACGACGAACAGCCCGAGTACGTCGCGGTCTTCGGCGCCGACCACGTGTACCGGATGGACCCGCGCCAGATGCTCGCCCAGCACATCGAGTCCGGCGCGGGCGTGACCGTCGCCGGGATACGGGTCCCGCGCGGCGAGTCCTCGTCCTTCGGCGTGATCACCCCGGGCTCCGACGGCCGGGCCGTCGCCGGCTTCCTGGAGAAGCCCGCCGACCCTCCCGGGCTGGCCGACGACCCCGAATGCGTCTTCGCCTCGATGGGCAATTACGTCTTCACCACCAAGGCCCTCGTCGAGGCCCTGCACCGCGATGCCGAGGACGAGCACTCCGTGCACGACATGGGCGGCTCGATCCTGCCGCGGCTCACCGACCGGGGAGAGGCCGCGCTGTACGACTTCAGCGCCAACCACGTGCCGGGGGAGACCGCCAGGGACCAGGGCTACTGGCGCGACGTCGGCACCCTCGACGCCTACTACGACGCCCACATGGACCTGATCGCCGAGCGGCCCGCCTTCAACCTCTACAACCGCGACTGGCCCCTCTACACGCACTCCGCCCAGCTCTCCCCGGCCCGTTTCAACGCCGGGGGCATCGCCAGTGAGTCGATCATCAGCGCGGGCTGCCTGGTGCGGGGGCAGGTCACCCGGTCCGTGCTGTCGCCGGGCGTGGTGGTCGACCCCGGAGCCGTCGTGCAGGGGTCGGTGCTGCACGACAACGTGCACATCGGCCGGGGTGCGGTGGTGCGCGGGGCGGTGCTGGACAAGAACGTGGACGTGCCGCCGGGCGCGACGATCGGCGTCAACCCGGAGCGGGACGCCGAGCTGTACACCGTCTCCAAGGGCGGCGTGATCGCGCTGGGGAAGGGGCAGCGGGTGCCGTGACGGACGGACGGTGGCTCCGGACCCCGTGTGACGCGCGTTGAGTACGAGGCCGTTGTCATGTCCCTGGACGACTGGAGGGAATCCGTGTTGTCATGCCTCTGCACCCCTGTGTTACATCGATGTATGACATCGATGTCCTGAGCCATCAGAGCCACCACCCGTTCTCGAGGAGAGGGTCAGTGCGCACCAAACGACTCAGAGACCGACTGGCGTTACTGCTCGCCGCCGCACTCGGCGTCGGCACTCTCGCCGCCGTGCCCGACGCGAGCGCGGCCGCCGACGACGCCGCCGAGATCCACGGCCTGAAGGGCGAGTACTACACCCAGTCCGCCCCGGGCGCCTTCGACTTCCACGAGCTCAAGGCAACCGGCTTCGACCCGCAGCTCGACTTCCGCACGCTGGAGCCGCGCCTTAGCTTCGCCACCGGGCAGTCGGACGACGTCAGCGTCCGCTGGACCGGCAAGCTGGTGCCGGAGAAGACCGGCCCCCACACCTTCTCGATCATCGGCGACAACGGCTTCCGCCTCTGGATCGACGGGCGACTCGCCATCGACCACTGGGTCGACGACTGGGACCGCGAACAGTTCGCCGAGCCGCTCGAGCTGACGGCGGGCCGGTCCTACGACATCAAGCTGGAGTACTTCGAGCACTACGGCGGCTCCAACCTCCACCTGCGGTGGACCGAACCCGGCGGCAGCAAGCAGCCCGTCCCGCAGTCCGCGTTCCGCCTGCCCGACGGCTTCGACTACGACGGCGCCACCGCGACCACGGTCCTCGGCACCGGCCGCACCCTCAAGCTCGACTTCCCGCGCCCGCTCGGGGCAGCGCCCGCCGGCCTCACCGACCACCTCGAAGCGGTGATCGGCGGCGCCCGGTGGCCGCTCGGCGAGGCGAAGGTCGACCCCGCCGACCCGACCGCCCTCCTCGTCGCTCTCGACCAGCCGGTCGTCGGCAACAAGGACGGTGACGCACCCGGCACGGCCGACGTCCGCTACGACGGCGAGGGTGGCCTCTCCGACGCCGAGGGCAACGTTGTCAGCGCCTTCTGGAGCAGCGGCGGAAACAAGTCCACCTACGAGCTCAGCACCTCGTGGGCCGAGGATGTGGGCCCGGACAACGCCCTCCCGGAGTACCCGCGTCCGCAGCTGAAGCGTGACGACTGGCACAACCTCAACGGCCGCTGGCAGTTCGCCGCCGCCGAGGCCGGCGAGCAGCCCCCGTTCGGCAAGGACCTGGAGGAGCGCATCCTTGTCCCCTACCCGGTGGAGTCCCAGCTCTCCGGCATCCAGCGGCACGAGGACCGCATGTGGTACCGCCGCACCTTCACCGTGCCCCGCGACTGGCACATCGGCCGCGGCCAGCGCCTGAGGCTCAACTTCGGCGCCGTCGACTGGCAGTCCGAGGTGTACGTCAACGGCGTCAAGGTCGCCGACCACAAGGGCGGTTACGACAAGTTCAGCGCCGACGTCACCGACGCGCTGAAGCCGGGCCGCACCCAGGAGCTGATCGTCGGCGCCTACGACCCGACCGACGCGCGGGGCGCCGAGAACCCGCCGGTCGGCAAGCAGAGCCTGGACCCGAGCGGCATCTGGTACACGCCCAGCTCCGGCATCTGGCAGACGGTGTGGATGGAGCCGGTCGCCCGGGACCACGTCGACTCGCTGAAGCTGACCCCGCACATCGACGGGGCGGCGGGCACCCTGACCGTCGAGCCGAAGGGCGTGCGCGACGGCGTGCGGGTCAGGGCGACGGCGTACGCCGGACACCGCAAGGTCGCCACGGCGAGCGGACGCACCGGCGAGCCGCTGACCCTGAGGATCCACGACCCGCGCCTGTGGTCGCCCGACGACCCCTTCCTGTACGACCTGAAGGTCTCCGTCGGCCGCGACCGCGTCGAGAGCTACTTCGGGATGCGTTCCATCGCCGTCGAGAAGGTGAACGGCGTCCCGCGCACGGTCCTCAACGGCGAACCGGTCTTCCTGATGGCCACCCTCGACCAGGGTTTCTGGCCGGACGGCCTGCACACCGCGCCCACCGACGAGGCCCTCGCACACGACCTGAAGCTGCACAAGCAGCTCGGCTTCAACTCCGTGCGCAAACACATCAAGGTCGAGCCGGACCGCTGGTTCTACTGGGCCGACAAGCTGGGTCTGCTCGTGTGGCAGGACATGCCCTCCATGACCCCGGGGGTGAATCCGGACGCCGCCTCACGGGCCGAGTTCGAGCGTGAGATGAAGGAGATGATCGACGAGCACGTCAGTCATCCGTCGATCATCATGTGGGTCACCTTCAACGAGGGCTGGGGCCAGTACGACATCAAGCGCGTCGCCGAGCAGGCCAAGGCCTGGGACCCGACCCGCCTGGTCAACAACCAGTCCGGCCTGAACCTCGGGGCCGACGGCGGCGCCGGCGACATCATGGACGAGCACGGCTACCCGAGTCCCGCCCTGCCGCCCTCCCCGGACGGCGAACGCGCCCTGGTCACCGGCGAGTACGGCGGTCTGGGCCTCGCGGTGCCCGGACACGCCTGGTCGGTGCAGCAGTCGTACGTCGACGTCGACCCCGAGACGTACACGGACGACTACCTCACCAAGCTCGACGAGGTCCGGGCGCTGGTCTGCCGGGGCAGCAACGGCGCCGTGTACACCCAGATCTCCGACGTCGAGGGAGAGCTGAACGGCCTGACCACCTATGACCGCAAGGTCCTCAAGCCGGACGTCGAGCGGGTGAGGGCCGCCCACGAGGCCCTGATCCACGACGCGTCCCAGCCCGCCCCCGCGGGCTGCCCGACCGCCTGAGCGGCGGAAGCAAGCGGCCGTGGACCGGCGCGCTCGGTCCACGGTCGGCCCGCAGCCGTCCGGGTGGGGAACCCCGCGGCGGGCGGCACCTTGCGCGCTGAAATGAGCGCAGCCGCCCCATGTGTCACCGCAGTCCCGCCCCTCACACCGGGCGGGACTTTAATCTGCTGTTAACTGTGCGTAGCTTGATCGTACTTGACCGTAATCGGCGAAGGGCGATTGACTGCTTGTCCACCCGACGTCCTTGCGAGGCACGCCCTTGACTTCCGATCCGCTCGCCCCCCTCGACCTGGCGTTCTGGAACATCGAGTCCGCCGAGCACCCCATGCACCTCGGCGCGCTCGGTGTCTTCACGGCGCACTCGCCCACCGCGGGCGCGCACGCCGCGGACCTGCTCGCGGCCCGCGCCCCCGCGGTGCCCGGCCTGCGGATGCGGATCCGGGACACCTGGCAGCCGCCGCTCGCGCTGCGCCGTCCGTTCGCCTTCGGCGGCGCCACCCGCGAGCCAGACCCCCACTTCGACCCGCTCGACCACGTCCGGCTGCACGCCCCGACGACGGACTTCCACGCCCGCGCGGGCCGCCTCATGGAACGCCCGCTGGAACGCGGCCGGCCGCCGTGGGAGGCGCACGTGCTGCCCGGCGCGGACGCGGACCGCTTCGCCGTGCTGTTCAAGTTCCACCACGCCCTGGCCGACGGCCTGCGCGCCCTCACCCTCGCCGCCGGCGTCCTCGACCCCATGGACCTCCCCGCTCCCCGGCCCCGCCCCGAGCAGCCGCCGCGCGGACTCCTGCCCGACGTGCGCGCCCTGCCCGAGCGGCTGCGCGGCGCCCTGTCCGACGCGGGCCGCGCCCTCGACATCGGCGCCGCCGCGGCCCTGTCCACCCTCGACGTGCGCTCCTCGCCCGCGCTCACCGCCGCGTCGTCCGGCACCCGCCGCACCGCGGGCGTCGCCGTGGACCTCGACGATGTGCACCACGTCCGCAAGACCACCGGCGGCACCGTCAACGACGTACTGATCGCGGTCGTCGCCGGGGCGCTGCGCCGCTGGCTGGACGAGCGCGGCGACGGCAGCGAGGGCGTCGCGCCCCGAGCCCTGATCCCCGTCTCCAAACGCCGCCCGCACACCGCCCACCCACAGGGCAACCGGCTCTCCGGTTACCTGACACGGCTTCCGGTCGGCGACCCCGACCCCCTCTCCCGCCTCGGCACGGTCCGCGCGGCCATGGACCGCAACAAGGACGCCGGACCCGGCCGGGGCGCCGGCGCCGTCGCCCTGCTCGCCGACCACGTCCCGGCGCTCGGCCACCGGCTCGGCGGGCCGCTGGTCTCGGGGGCCGCGCGGCTCTGGTTCGACATCCTGGTCACCAGCGTGCCCCTGCCCAGCCTCGGCCTGCGCCTGGGCGGCCACCCGCTCACCGAGGTCTACCCGCTGGCGCCGCTGGCCCGCGGCCACGCCCTCGCCGTGGCCGTCTCGACGTACCGGGGACAGGTCCACTACGGCCTGGTCGCCGACGCGAAGGCCGTGCCGGACCTCGACCGGTTCGCCCGGGCGCTGACCGAGGAGGTGGAGACGTTGCTCACGGCCTGCCGCCCCTGACCCCGACGGGTTTGGATCCGGGCCCGGCGCTGAATAAAATCCGCTGTTCGACAGCGGTCGCCTCCCGGAGCGCCGCGACGGTGATCAGGGAACGGCGACGGCGATGACGGTGACACAGGACGGTTCGGCGACCACGGACGAGGTGGCGGCGTCCGGGTACGGCCCCGGCATCGACCCCGAACGGCTCGCGGTCTGCCTCGAGGTACTGAAGGAACTCGACGGGCTGGACGTCGACCACCCGGACGCGATCACGGTCCGCCGGGCCACCTCGCACATCTACCGCATGGTCAAGCAGCGCCGCCGCCAGGAGCGCCGGGCCGCCAAGACCGCCAACGACAAGGCGGTCACCGAGGCCACCGCCACCGGCTCCGCCCAGCGCATCGACGACGAGACCGAGGGCATCCTGCCCTCCTCCCGCACGGAGGAGGGCACGATCGCGGGGATACTCCAGCGCCCCCGCTCCTGCTACGTCTGCAAGCAGCGCTACGTCGAGGTGGACTACTTCTACCACCAGCTCTGCCGGGACTGCGCCGCCGAGAACCGCTCCCGCCGCGACGCCCGCGCCGACCTCACCGGCAAGCGCGCGCTGCTCACCGGCGGCCGGGCCAAGATCGGCATGTACATCGCGCTGCGGCTGCTGCGCGACGGCGCGCACACCACCATCACGACGCGCTTCCCCAAGGACGCCATCCGCCGGTTCAAGGCCATGGACGACTCCGCGGAGTGGATCCACCGCCTGGAGGTCGTCGGTATCGACCTGCGCGACCCGGCCCAGGCCGTGGCCCTGGCCGACCAGGTGACCGAGCAGGGCCCGCTGGACATCCTGATCAACAACGCCACCCAGACCGTGCGTCGCCTGCCCTCCGCCTACGCCGCGCTCGTCGAGGGCGAGAGCGCCCCGCTGCCGGCCGGGGAACTGCCCGCCCACCACGTCATCGGCGCCTTCAACTCCGGCGCGGTGGACGGCCTGGCCGCGCTGCCCGTCGGCACCTCGGGCCTGGACGCGCAGAAGGTGGCCGACCTCGCCCTGGTCGCCGGCAACGCCAGCGTGGTCCGGCACCGCGAGGGCACCGCCATCGACGCGGGCGGCCTCGTCCCCGACGTCGTCGACACCAACACCTGGGTGCAGACCATCGAGCAGATCTCCCCGGTCGAGCTGCTCGAGACCCAGCTGTGCAACTACACCTCGCCCTTCATCCTCATCAGCAAGCTGCGCCCGGCGATGGCCGAGGCCGCGCGCCGGGCCGCCTCGGGACGCGCCTACGTCGTCAACGTCTCGGCGATGGAGGGCGTGTTCGCCCGCGGCTACAAGGGCGCCGGCCACCCGAACACCAACGCCGCCAAGGCCGCGATGAACATGGTGACGCGGACCAGCGCCCAGGAGATGTTCGACACCGACCGCATCCTGATGACCTCGGTCGACACCGGGTGGATCACCGACGAGCGCCCCCACTACGACAAGCTGCGCCTGGCCGAGGCCGGCTTCCACGCACCGCTCGACCTGGTCGACGGCGCCGCCCGCGTCTACGACCCGGTCGTGCGCGGCGAGGCGGGCGAGGACCTGTACGGCGTCTTCCTGAAGGACTACGCGCCCGGCAAGTGGTAGCGCGGCGACCGGGCCGGGTGCGTCAATTGCCCGGCTCGCCCGCCCCGGCCGCGGCTGCCGTGGGGCGAGCGCCGGTGTGCCCGGTGCGCCGGTCACGCGTACTTCGTGGTTCGATCCCTCACAGGCCCACCCGGAGGCCTGCGCCCGTCGGGGGCACCGCGCGGCCCTGGATCTCGGGCACACCGCGCGCCCGGCCCCGTGTGCTCTCAGTCGACCGCCCTCAGCCGCGAGTTCCGCGCCGCCGTCAGCTCCAGCACCGTCCGCCAGTCCTCCAGGACCCCGGCGTCGAACACCGCCGTGCGGGCCTCGTCGTCCGCCTGGCGCAGACTGACCACGTCGTCGTCGTGGGCCCACGCCTCCGGACGGGCATGACGGCGCAGCAGGCGGGCGACGCGGGCGCCGAGCAGGGGACGCACCACCTCGGCGGTCCGTCCGGCCGGGCCGCCCGGCCACAGCAGCCGGCCCACGGGGGAGACCAGACCGGCCACCTGGAGCTCCTTGTCGGCGGGTCGGCGCCGGCGCAGCAGCGCGGCGGTGCGCAGAGCGTGCCCGTACGGGTCCACCGGGCCGCTGCCGCACCCCGCGACGGGCCGTTCGCCCCGGCAGGCGTACAGCAGATCCATCAGCTCCTCGACGCTGCGCAGTTCCATGCCTCGGTCCTCCCACGAGACAGCCGTTGCCGACCGGCAGCAGAGCATGGCGAGCTTGCGCCGCAGCCAACGGCAACTGAACTGCGCGACCCACCCGCCGACGGCTTTCGAAGGTGTGGTCGCCGATGTGCGCCGAATGGGTGAGTTACGTGCGGTGCACAAGGGAGCGAAACGGGGCAGAGTCGGGCCAACTGTCCCGAGAATGAAGGGCAATGGTTCTCCCATGTTTTGAGCCCCATAGAGCGCACCCCCGCTCATTTGGTTAGTCTGGAGCGGACGGGCGGCAGCACAGGGTCCTACCCACACCCGAGGCCCACACCCAAGGTCCGTCACGGGACGAGCCCGTTCACAACGGCCCGCTCTCGCACGAGTTACCGGCGCCACCGCGTCCGAACTGCATTCGACCCACACCCGAGCGGACGCCTAGGTGCCGGACGGCAGACTGGCCGACAGGCCCCGAGGGTGACCCGACACATAAGGAGTGCGCGGTGACACCGGAGACGACGACGAGTCCAGAGCAACGCCCCAAGGAACGCGCCGAGCGAGCGGGCCGCCGGCCCGGCGAGATCGGCATCCTCGACGTGTGGGCGAGGTCCGCCCCCATCCGCCTCGCGGGCTACGAGGAGGACCTCGCCGAGCCGCACATCCTGCCCAGCGTGGACTGACCGACGAGGACCGCGAGCATGGGCGTGCGAGACTCACGCCCATGCTGATCAGGGAAGCGACGGCCGGCGACTGGCCGCACATCTGGCCCATCTGGCACCGCGTCGTCGCGGCCGGTGAGACCTACGCCTGGGACCCGGACACCTCCGAGGAGGATGCCCGGGCCCTGTGGATGAACCCCGCCAAACGCGTCTACGTCACCGAGGACGACACCGGAACCGTCATCGCCTCCGCCTACGTCACCCCCAACTACGGCGGCCCCGCCGCCCGCATCGCCAACGCCGGCTTCATGGTCGACCCCGACCGGGCCGGCCGCGGCTCCGGACGCGCCCTCGCCGAGCACGTCCTGGCGGCCGCCAAGGCCGACGGATACCGGGGCATGGTCTTCAACGCCGTCGTCGAGACCAACCCGGCCGTCCGCCTCTGGACGTCCCTCGGCTTCACGGTCCTCGGCACCGTGCCGGACGCCTTCGAGCACCCCCGGCACGGCCGGGTGGGCCTGCACATCATGTACCGGGCGCTGTAGAGAGCCGGTCGGTCCACGGGCGCCGTCCGCCGCCGGGGACGCAGCGCCTCGATCCGCTCCGCCGGCTCCAGCAGCGCCGCCTCCGGCCCCGGGCGCCGCACCGGCTGTACGGCCGCGGGGGCGCCCGAGGGCAGGGCGCCGACCGGCGCCGTCATCGCGGGCCAGCCGGTCAGGTTCCACGGCGGGGTGAAGGGCGAGTACGCGGTGTCGGCCGCGATGTTGCGCAGCCGGCCGCGCTCCGTGCCAGGGGGGCGGCCTTGGGGGAGCGGCGGGCCAGCGCAGGGGTGAGCAGGACGTCGTACTCGGCGAAGAACGGCTCCAGGCGGGCGCGTAGTGCCCGCCGGGCGGCACCGGAGGCGGCGGTACGCATGAAGGGACGCCCCAGGTTCCGCGCGTCCACGGACGTACCGGCCGTCCAGCGGGTCGGGGCGGTCACGCCCAGCGACGCCGGACAGGGCGGGTCCGCCCGCCGCACCTGGTGGCCGTGACCCCGGCGAGCGGGGTGCGCGGGGACGCGGCGACGCGGAGGGCACCGGAGTCCTCACGGGGCGGCAGGGGCGTGCCCGCGAGGACGGCGAGCAGCACCCGCGCGTCCTCGACCGTCGTGGCCGGCGGCCCGTTCCCGGACATGCCGAACCAGTCGCCGTCGCCGATCCCGGCCGGTACCACACCGTGCCCCGGCTTGATGGTGACCAGGCCGCAGTCGGCCGCCGGCATGCGCAGCGAGCCCATGCCGTCGTTGCCGAGCGCGACCGGCACCGGCCCGGCGGCCACCGCCGCCGCGCTGCCGCCAGAGGAACCGCCCGCCGAGCGGGCCGGGTTCCCACGGGTTTGCGGGCGGTGCCGTGCACGCCCTCGGTGATGCCGAAGAGGCACAGTTCGGGCACGTTGGTCAGCCCCATCACCACCGCGCCCGCCGCCGGGCCACGGTGACGTGGTCGGCCCCGGTCGGCGTGTCCGGCGTCGCGGCCGAGCCGACCCGGAGGGGTTCGCCCCGCACGGGGTTGTCCTTGACCGCCACCGGCACGCCGGCCAGCGCAAGTTCGCCCAAGTCGCCCCGGGCGCCGGCCTCGTCGGCCTCGGCCCGCTCCTCGCGTACGGCGGCGGCGATCTCGGCGGTGGACCCGGCCGGCCCAGTCGGTCACGGGGGGGGGGGGGCTCCTCGGGGTGCGGTGGGGCGGGATTACTGGCGAGTACGCAGGAGGCGTTCTGTTCGCCCGGACACCCCCGCGTCGAGAGCGCGGGAGCCGAGGGCCGGCGCAGAGCGGCTCAGACCGGCCGGGCCGGACCCGTACTGTCCCGCTCGATCAGCCGCGGCACCGGAACCCGGACCGTCCGGGCCGGGCCGCCGTCCAGGAGGGCGGTCAGTTCCGTCGCCGCCGTGCGGCCGAACTCCACGCTGTCCCGGGACAGCGCGGACAGCCACGGCTTGACCATCCGGCACAGGGCCGAGTCCTCCCAGGCCACCACCGACACGTCCGCCGGCACCGAGAAGCCGAGTTCCGCCGCCGCGGCGACCCCGGCGACGGCCATCACGTCGTTGTCGTAGACGAGGGCGGTCGGGGGAGCGTGGGTCTCCAGGACGCGGCGGGTGACGGCTGCGCCCTCCGCGTCGGAGTAGTCGGTGGTCACCGACTGCACCTCGGTGAGGCCCCGCAGTTCCGCCTCGGCGCGCAGCGCCCGGATCCGGCGCTCGGTGTGGGCGAGGCCCGGCAGTCCGGCGATGTGCGCGATCCGCCGGTGGCCGAGCGCGAAGAGCCCGTCCACCAGCGCGGCCATCGCGCCCGCGTCGTCCGCCCACACCGTCGACAGCCCGGGGTGGCGCTGGTCCGGCGCACCGCCGATCACCACGGCCGGCAGCCCGAGTTCGTCGAGCAGGCCCGGACGCGGGTCGTCCGTGCGCGGGTCGACCACCAGGACGCCGTCCACCCGGTGCTCGGCCCACCAGCGCCGGTAGACCCCGCACTCCTCGTCGACGTCCTCGGCCACCTGGAACAGCAGCCCCAGATGGCGCCGCGCCAGCACCTCCTGGATGCCGGAGACCAGTTGCAGGAAGAACGAGTCCACGCCGAGCGTGTGCGCGGGGCGGGCCAGCACGAAGCCGACCGTCGCCGCGCCCTCGCCGGACAGCGCGCGGGCCGCCGTACTGGGCCGCCAGCCCAGCTGTTCGGCGACCCGGCGCACCCGGTCACGGGTGATCTCGGAGACTCCCGGCCGGTCGTTCAGCGCGAAGGAGACCGCGCTCTCGGAAACCCCGGCCCGCCGCGCGATGTCCTTCATCGTCGGCCGGCGCGCGGCGGACCGTCTGGCCGGCATGCGCGTTCCTTTCTCCAAAGCGTGAGCTAAAGCGCTTGAGTGGAAAGATCCTAAAGCGCATTAGTGGACCTGGCAAGAGGCCATCTGAGCGGGCTCTGACCTGGACTAATGTCTTTCCGGACGCATTAGTTGCCGCGAATCCATTGACTTTTTCCGAACGTGGCATGCATGGTCATCGGCATCCCACCTCCGACGTCCTCCAGGGAGACGTGTCACCGTGCCCACATCGCGCAGAAGCCTCGCTGTCGCAGCCGTAGCCGCCCTCGTCCTGCCGCTCAGCGCCTGCGGGTCGGGAGGGGACGGCGGTCCGTCCGACGCCTCCGGCAAGGTCGAGGGCGACATCACCTTCCAGACCTGGAACCTGCGGGCCAACTTCAAGGACCACTTCGAGGACCTGATCGCCGACTTCGAGAAGAAGTATCCCGGCACCGACGTCAAGTGGGTCGACCAGCCCGCCGAGGGCTACGCCGACAAGATCAGCGCCGACGCCGCCGGCGGCACACTGGCCGACGTCGTCAACGTCTCCCCGGACCTCGCCGCCCCGCTCGCCAAGGCCGGCCTCGCCCTCGACCTGGACGAGGCCGCCGGGCAGTACCGGAAGGACTACCTGGAGGCCGCCTGGGCCAGTCAGCAGGTGCCGGGCATGGAGGGGACCTACGCGTTCCCCTGGTACCTCAACACCGGCCCGCTGTTCTACAACAAGTCCCTGTTCGAAAAGGCCGGTCTCGACCCCGAGAAGCCGCCGACGACGTACGGCGAACTCTTCGACACCGCCCTGGAGATCGCGCGGAAGACCGACGGCGAGGTGGCCACGCTCGCCAACGTGCCCACCATCGAGGACTTCGGCCGCTACGGCGTCCCGCTCATGAACGAGGAGGGCACGGCCTTCGCCTTCAACGACGCCAAGGGCGTCGAACTCCTCACCCGCTACAAGGAGCTGTACGACGCCGGAGGCCTGGACTCCCAGGCGCTCACCGCCACCCCCGAGTCGTCCGGCAAGAAGTTCCTGACCGGTGCCGTCGCCATGAACCCCGGCAGCGCGCTCGACCTCGCCAACTTCAAGAAGCAGGCCCCGAGCCTGTACGAGAACATCGGCATCACCGACCAGATCACCAGCACCGGCCACGTCAACATGTACGTCATGGGCCTGCTGGTGAACTCCCAGAGCGACCGCAAGCCCGCCGCGGTCGCCTTCGCCCGCTTCGTCACCGACGCCGCCCACCAGATGTCGTTCGCCAAGCAGGTCGCCGTCTTCCCCAGCAGCGCCGGTTCGCTGGACGACCCGTACTTCACCGAGGAGGACGGGACCGACGAGACCCGGGTCCGGGTGGCCGCCGCCAAGTCGCTGAAGACCGCCGTCAACTACACGCCCGTGCTGTTCAGCGAGCAGATGAAGACCGAGCTGCGCAACGAGGTCGCCAAGGCGCTCCAGGGCAAGCAGAGCCCCGAAGAAGCTCTTGACAACGCTGTCAAGGCCTGTGACCGGCTCCTGAGGCAGCAGGGCTGAGCGTCATGGCGAGCTCCACCGTGTCCTCCGGCACGCGCCGGGTGCGGCGCCAGCTGCCCACCAGCCCCTGGCTGTTCGCGGCACCCGGCCTGCTGATCGCCGGCGCGTTCATCCTCTACCCGTTCGTCTCGACGCTGGTCAACTCCTTCACCGACCGCCGAACCCTGGTCCCGGGCGAGTTCGTGGGTCTGGCCAACTTCCGAGAGCTGCTCCACGACGACATGTTCTGGATCGGCCTGCGCAACAGCACCCTGTACGTCCTCGGGGTCGTGCCCGCGCTCGTCCTGCTGCCGCTGCTGCTCGCGCTGCTGGTGCGGAAGAGCATCCCCGGCATCACCTTCTTCCGGTCCGCCTTCTACACCCCGGTGGTCGCCTCGATCGTCGTCGTCGGGCTGATCTGGGTGTGGATGCTGGACGAACGCGGCCTGGTCAACGCGGTGCTGGAGACCATCGGCGTCGGCCGGATCGGCTTCCTCAGCGACCAGTGGCTGATCCTGCTCAGCGCCATGGCCGTCACGGTCTGGAAGGGCCTCGGCTACTACATGATCATCTACTTGGCGGCGCTGGCCAACGTGCCCCGCGAACTGCACGAGGCGGCCGCCGTGGACGGCGCGGGCCCGGTCCGCCGCTTCCTCACCGTCACCGTGCCCGCCGTGCGCTCCACCATGGTTCTGGTCGCGGCCCTCGCCTCGGTCGCCGCCTTCAAGGTGTTCTCCGAGGTGTACCTGATGGCGGGCCCGGACGGCGGCCCGGCGGGCGAGGACACCACCCTCGTCATGCTCGTGCAGCGCACCGGCACCGGCCTGACCGGCCGCGTCGGCTACGCCTCGGCCATCTCCGTCGTCGTCTTCGCCGTCACCGTCGTCCTGATGCTGCTCGTGCTGCGCGCCGACCGGAAGGAGGAGTCGTGAGCGTCACGGAGAAGGTCCGGCCCGCCGCGAAGCGGCCGGCCGCGTCCCCGGCCCGCACCCGGGAGCCCCGGATCACCGACGAGAACGGCCGGCGGGTACGCGTCTGGGAACTCGTCCTGCGCTACCTGCTCCTGCTCGGCGTGCTCGCCCTGACCATCGGCCCCTTCCTGTGGCAGCTGTCGACCTCACTGAAGGGCCCGACGGAGGACATCTTCAGCTCCCCGCCGAAGTTCCTGCCCTCCGACCCCACCCTGCACAACTACGAGCGGGTCGCCGAGACCATCCCCGTCTGGGACTACGCGCTGAACTCGCTGAAGGTCGCCGCCGCCAACGTCGTGACCAACTGCGTCGGCGCCGCGCTCGCGGGCTACGCCCTGGCCCGGCTGCGCTACCGCGGCCGCCGCGTCGCCACCCTGGTCTTCATCCTGACCATGCTCGTCCCGGTGGAGGGCATCATCATCGCCCAGTTCACCACCATGCGGGAGCTCGGCCTCAACAACACCCTGGTCGGCGTGGTGCTGCCCGGCTGCGTCAGCGCCCTCAACGTGCTGCTGATGCGCAACGCGTTCCTCAACCTGCCCTACGAGATCGAGGAGGCGGCCTTCGTCGACGGCGCCAACGTCTGGCAGCGGTTCCTCCGCATCGCCCTGCCCGCCGTGAAGGGCACCCTCGCGGTCGTCGCGATCTTCGCCTTCATGGGCGCCTGGGACGACTTCCTGTGGCCGCTGATCGTGCTGAGCGACCCGTCGAACTTCACGCTCACCATCGGCCTCAACTACCTGCACGGCACCTTCGCCAACGACGAACGCCTCGTCGCCGCGGGCACGATCATCGCCGTCGCGCCCCTGATCGTCCTCTTCGCCTGCCTCCAGCGGTACTTCTTCCGCGGGGTCGGCGAGGGCGCGGTCAAGGGCTGACCCGCCCGCTTCCCCCTCACAAGGACACTGAAGGACACCGCATGCCTGCTCCCGTGCGCTTCGGCGTCAACTACACCCCGAGCGTCGGATGGTTCCACCACTGGCTCGACTTCGACCTCGACCCGGTACGCGCCGACCTCGACTCCATCGCCGCACTGGACGTGGACCACATCCGCGTCTTCCCGCTGTGGCCCTACTTCCAGCCCAACCGCTCCCTGATCCGCGAGCGGGCGGTCGAGCACCTGGTGTCCCTGGTCGACGCGGCCGGCGAACGCGGCCTCGACGTCAACGTGGACGGTCTCCAGGGCCATCTGAGCAGCTTCGACTACCTGCCGGCCTGGACCCGCACCTGGCACCGCCGCAACCTGTTCACCGACCCCGACGTCATCGACGGCCAGGCCGCCTACCTGCGCACCCTCGCCGCCGCCCTCGCCGGCCGGTCCAACTTCCTCGGCATGACCCTCGGCAACGAGGTCAACCAGTTCTCCGCCGGGCCCCACCCCGACCCGGACCGGGCCACCGGCGACCAGATCGACGCCTGGCTGGAGCGGATGCTGGCCGCCTGCGAGGAGGGCGCCCCGGGGAGAATGCACCTGCACGCCGAGTACGACGCGACCTGGTACCAGGACGACCAGCCCTTCACCCCGGCCCAGGCCGCCCGGCGGGGCGCCGTGACGGCGGTGCACTCCTGGGTCTTCAACGGCACCGCCCAGCGCCACGGCCGCGCCTCCGTGCCCAGCGAGCACCACGCCGCCTACCTGATCGAGCTGAGCAAGGCCTGGGCCGACGACCCGCACCGCCCGGTCTGGCTCCAGGAGGTCGGCGCCCCCGCACCCCTCGTCCCCGCCGAGCACGCCGCCGCCTTCACCGAGGCGACCATCACCAACGCGCTGGACTGCCCCGGCCTGTGGGGCGTCACCTGGTGGTGCTCCCACGACGTGTCCCGGTCCCTGGCCGACTTCCCCGAGCTGGAGTACGGGCTCGGGCTGCTGACCAACGACCGCCGCCCGAAGGACACGGCCCGGGTCCTGGCCGGGGCGGCCCGCGCGGCCCGCGAGGGAACCCACGCCGCCCCCGCCCCGCGCACCACCGCCCTCGCCGTCCCCGCCGACCCGGCGGCACGCTCGGCCTGCGCCCCCGGCGGCCCGGTCTTCGAAGCCTTCTTCCGCCTGGCCGCCGACGGCGCCCGCCCCACCACCGTCCTGGACACCCGCGTCGCCGACACCGGACACCTTTCGGCCCGCGGCATCACCGAGGTCGTCACGTCCGACCAGGTGTCGCCCACCCCGCACGGACTCCGCGTCCGCCGGACAGGCGCCCGCCCGTGACCTCCGCACGGTTCGAACCACGCGCGGTGGGGGAGCTGTACACCACGTCCCAGCCCGCCACCGCGACCCACACCTGGTACGCCCCCCACACCGCCCGCGCCCGCCCCGTCAACCAGGAGCACCCGCATGCATGACGACCGCAACCTGGTCGAAGCCCGCCTCAAGCGCGTCCTCGACGAGCGTGTCCGCCCCGCCGTGTACCCCGAGTCCGTACCCCTGGACGTCGCGGTCTGGAACGCGCCCGGCGAGCCCGTGCCGGTCGAGGAGGGACTCGCGGCCGAACCCGAGCCCATCGAGGTGGGCGCCCGCTGGGGCGCGCCCTGGGGCACCAGCTGGTTCCGCGTCACCGGCACCGTGCCGAAGGAGTGGGCCGGCCGGACCGTCGAGGCGATCCTCGACCTCGGCTTCGACGAGAACATGCCCGGCTTCCAGTGCGAGGGCCTGGTCTACCGCCCCGACGGCACCCCGGTGAAGGGCCTCAACCCGCGCAACCAGTGGGTGCGGATCGGCGCGCCCGTCGAGGGTGGCGAGGAGGTGCGCCTGCACGTCGAGGCGGCCTCCAACCCGGTCATCCTCGACTACCACCCCTTCGTGCCCACCCGACTCGGCGACAAGGACACCGCGGGCAGCGAACCGCAGTACACCCTCGCGCGCATGGACCTCGCCGTCCTCGACGAGACGGTGTGGAACCTCGTGCTGGACCTGGAGGTCCTCGGCGAGCTGATGGCCGAGCTGCCGGTGGAGTCGCCGCGCCGCTGGGAGATCCTCCGCGCGGTCGACAAGGCCCTGGACGCCATCGACCTCCAGGACGTGAACGGCACGGCGGAAGCCGCCCGTTCCCGCCTCACCGAGGTACTGTCGGCCCCCGCCGTCCCCTCCGCGCACCGCATCAGCGCCGTCGGTCACGCGCACATCGACTCGGCGTGGCTGTGGCCGCTGCGCGAGACCGTGCGCAAGGTGGCCCGCACCACCTCCAACATGACCGCCCTCCTGGAGGACGAGCCGGACTTCGTCTTCGCCATGTCGCAGGCCCAGCAGTGGGCGTGGGTGCGCGACCACCGGCCCGAGGTGTGGGCGCGGGTCAAGAAGGCCGTGGCCGACGGGCGGTTCGTGCCGGCCGGCGGCATGTGGGTGGAGTCGGACACCAACATGCCCGGCTCGGAGGCGATGGCCCGGCAGTTCGTGCACGGCAAGCGGTTCTTCCTCGACGAGTTCGGCGTCGAGAACGACGAGGCGTGGCTGCCGGACACCTTCGGCTTCGCGGCGGGCCTCCCGCAGATCATCAAGGCGGCCGGCGCCAAGTACCTGCTGACGCAGAAGATCTCCTGGTCGCAGACGAACAAGTTCCCGCACCACACCTTCCGCTGGGAGGGTATCGACGGCACCCGGATCTTCACCCACTTCCCGCCCGTCGACACCTACAACTGCTCGATGAAGGGCAGCGAGATCGCCCACGCGGCGAAGAACTTCAAGGACAAGGGCGTCGCCCGGCACTCCCTGGCCCCCACCGGCTGGGGCGACGGGGGCGGCGGCACCACCCGCGAGATGGTCGCCAAGGCCGCCCGGCTGCGCGACCTCGAAGGCTCGGCGACGGTCGAGTGGGAGACCCCGCACGCCTTCTTCGAGAAGGCCGAGGCCGAGAACCCGCAGCCCCCCGTCTGGGTGGGCGAGCTCTACCTGGAACTGCACCGCGCCACCCTCACCAGCCAGGCCAAGACCAAGCAGGGCAACCGCCGCAGCGAGCACCTGCTGCGCGAGGCCGAGCTGTGGGCGGCGACGGCGGCCGTCCGTGCCGGGTTCCCCTACCCTTACGAGGACCTGGACCGCATCTGGAAGACGGTCCTGCTGCACCAGTTCCACGACATCCTGCCCGGCTCCTCCATCGCCTGGGTGCACCGCGAGGCCCGCGCCACCTACGACAAGGTCGCCGCCGAACTGAACGGGATCATCGACGCGGCCCAGCGCACCCTGGCCGGCGAGGGCGACACCCCGCTGGTCTTCAACTCCGCCCCGCACGCCCGGGCCGGAGTCCGGGCGGGCGCCGCCGCCGCTCCCGCCACCGACGGCCGCACCGAACTCACCCCGCGCCCGGGCGGCGGACACGTCCTCGACAACGGACTGCTCCGCGTCGAGATCGACGGACGCGGACTGGTCGTCTCGGCGTACGACCCCGCCGCCGACCGGGAGACCATCGCGCCGGGCACGGCGGGCAACCTGCTCCAGCTGCACCCCGACTTCCCGAACATGTGGGACGCCTGGGACGTCGACGCGTTCTACCGCAACACGGTCACCGACCTCACCGACGCCGACGAGGTGACCCCCGGCGACGACGGCGCCTCGGTCCGGGTCACCCGCTCCTTCGGCTCCTCCCGCGTCACCCAGGTGCTGACGCTGGCGCCGGGGGAGCGGCGGCTGGACGTGGACACCGAGGTCGACTGGCACGAGACGGAGAAGTTCCTCAAGCTCGCCTTCCCGCTCGACGTGCACGCCGAGCGGTACGCGTCCGAGACGCAGTTCGGGCACTTCCACCGGCCCACGCACACCAACACCAGCTGGGAGGCGGCCAAGTTCGAGGCCTGCAACCACCGCTTCCTGCACCTGGAGGAGCCCGGCTGGGGCGTGGCCGTCGTCAACGACTCGACGTACGGGCACGACGTCACCCGTACCGTCCGCACCGAGGGCGACGCCGGTACGACCACCACCGTGCGTGTCTCCCTCCTGCGCGCCCCGCGCTTTCCCGACCCCGAGACCGACCAGGGAGTGCACCGCTTCCGGCACGCGCTGGTACCGGGCGCGGGTATCGGGGACGCCGTGCGCGAGGGCTGGCGGATCAACCTGCCCGAGCGGCGGATCACCGGTGCCGGGGAGGTCGCTCCGCTGGTCTCGGCCGACCGGGACGCGGTCGTGGTCACCGCCGTCAAGCTCGCCGACGACGGCAGCGGCGACGTCGTGGTCCGCTTCCACGAGGCCCACGGCGGCCGGGTGCGGGCCACGCTGACGGCCGGCTTCCCGGTCGCGGAGGTGGTCGTCACCGACCTGCTGGAACGTCCGCTCGCCGGGGAGGAGCCGGCAGTCGAGGCGGACGGCGGCCGGATCGGCGTGCGGCTGCGCCCGTTCCAGCTGATGACGCTGCGGCTCAAGCGCGCGTAGCGACCCGACGAGGCCCCGGCCCGCCCCTGTCCGCCGGGCCGGAGCCCCGTCATGATCGCTGAGAGGTTCCCGTCAGCCGCGTCGGCGGCAGGAACTCCCGCACGTACGTCCGCTCCCAGCACGCGCCCGTCTCCCGCAGCTCGCGCCACGTCGTGTACCGGTAGCGGTACAGCCTGGCGCGCACGAAGCGCGGCGGCGCGTCGGGCGGGAACGGCGAGCGGCGCAGCAGCTTCAGCGTCGCGCGGTCGTTCTCCAGCAGCCGCTCCACGAAGGTGCCGAACCACGCACCGGCGTACGCCGGCGACAGCGCGGCGAACCACATCAGCCAGTCCAGCCGCAGGTGGTAGGGCGCGAACTGGCGCGGCCAGCGCCGCGGATCACCGGGCTTGCCCTTGAACTCGTACTCCCGCCAGTCCCCGTCCGCGCGGGCCACCTCGTCGGCGGTGCCCTCGACCACCACCTCGTGCCGGACCCGGCTGACGCTCCCGAAGGCGCCGTAGGTGTTGACCAGGTGCAGGGAGTCGAAGGAGCGGTTCATCACCTGGCGCCGGGAGATCATGTTGCGCACCGGCCGGTGGCTGAGGAAGAGCAGCAGCGCCGCCACCGCCAGGACCACCACCTCGTACCAGAGCGGAGCGGCGGCCACGGACGGCGGATCGGCCGGGAACCGGACCGCCGACAGCGCCAGCACGATCGTGATCCAGTTCAGCCAGGAGAAGTTGCCCGAGAGCACCAGCCACAACTGGGTGACGATCATCAGGGCCGCGGCGGCCGAGGCGACGGGCTGCGGGGTGAACAGCAGGAACGGCACCAGGAGCTGCGTGACGTGGTTCGCGGCCACCTCGACGCGGTGCACAGGCCGGGGGAGGTGGTGGAAGAACCAGCTCAGCGGGCCCGGCATCGGCTGGGTCTCGTGATGGTGGTCCAGACACGTCAGCTTCCGCCAGCACTCGTCGCCCCGCATCTTGATCAGCCCCGCCCCGAACTCCACGCGGAAGAGCAGCCAGCGCAGCAGGAACAGTACGACGACCGGCGGCGCGACCTCGTCGTTGCCCAGGAACACGGCGACGAACCCGGTCTCCAGCAGCAGCGACTCCCAGCCGAAGGAGTACCAGGTCTGCCCGACGTTGACGACGGACAGGTACAGCACCCACGGCACCAGCCACAGCAGCATCGCGCCCCACAGCGGCAGCAGCGAGTCCAGCCCCGCCAGCAGCGCCGCCGACACCGCGCAGCCCGTCCACGCCACACCCGCGAAGAGACCGTCGGAGTAGCGCAGCTGGAACAGGCTCGGCGCCCGCTTGAACGGCACCCGCTCCACGAAGCGCGGCACCGGCGTCAGACCGCGTTCGCCCAGCAGTGGGCGGAACTGCAGGGCCGCCGTCAGGAACGCGACCAGGTACATGACCGCCAGACCCCGCTGGAAGACCAGCCGCGCCGTCCAGTAGTCGGGTGCGGTGAACCACTCCACTGCCGCGCTCCTCTCGTACGGTCACGCCCTGTGTACCCCCGGTCGGCCGTCGGCCCCCGCCCGACGCCCCGGGCGGCGGAGCAGGAGTCGAAGAATCGGGCGAATCCTGGCAAGGTAGGGCCCATGGCTGATCGGGGAGCGAGTGCCCCGTCACTCCCGGAGGACTGGCCCGCCCACCCGGACCCGATCCTGGCGCTCAACCGCATGGGCAGCTTCGACTGGGACCTGGACACGGGACTGTTCCACATGGACGCCCAGGCCCACGAGGTGTTCGACCTGCGCCCCGAGGAGTACGACGGGCGTCCCGAGTCGCTGTCGGTGCGCGTTCCCGCGGCCGAGGGCAGCCGCCTGGACGCCATCGTGGCCCGGGCCATGAAGGACGGCAGCGAGAACTACGGCACCTACTTCCGCCTGCGTCGCCGCGACGGCACCCTGCGCTGGACCCGCACCCAGGGATACATCCGCCGGGACGAGACCGGCCGTCCCCGCCGGATCATCGGCATCGTCCGGGACGCCACCCAGGAGGTCGCCGACATCGAGTCCCGCCGCGAGCAGGCCGCCCAGGACGAGGCCCGCCGCAGGCTCACCAACGTGGTCCAGCTCGCCACGGCCGCCCTCGCGCACGCCCGCACCGTGGACGAGGTCATCGAGGTCCTGCGTGACACCCACGGCCTCACCCGGCTGGGCGCCACCAGCCTCGTCATGGGCCTGGTCGAGGCCGGCCGCATCCGGCTGGTCGCCGACGGCCCCGACAACAGCTTCGTCCCCGGCACCCGCGTCACCCGGATCGACGAGCCCTACCCGATGAGCGAGGCGGTACGGACGCTCAGCCCCCGCTTCATCGAGTCGCCTCAGGAGTTCGCCGAGCGCTACCCCCTGCTCTGGCAGAACATCACCCACCTGAACATCACGGCGGCCGCCTACCTGCCCCTGATCGCCCAGGCCCGCCCGATCGGCGCCATCGGACTGCTCTACAGCGACCGGCACGGCTTCTCCCCGGAGGACCGCAACGTCCTCGTCGCGCTCGGCAGCGGCATCGCGCAGAGCCTCCAGCGGGCCATGCTCTACGAGCAGGAGATGGACCTGGCCGAGGGCCTGCAGCAGGCGATGCTGCCGCGCACCATCCCCAGCGTGCCCGGCTGCGACGTCGCCGTCCGCTACCGCGCGGCCTCCATCGGCGGCTCCCTCGGCCGTGACATCGGCGGCGACTGGTACGACCTGATCCCGCTGCCCGGCGGCCGCGTCGGCGCCGTCATCGGCGACGTCCAGGGGCACGACACGCACGCCGCCGCCGTCATGGGCCAGCTCCGCATCGTGCTGCGCGCCTACGCCGCCGAGGGCCACCCCCCGGCCACGGTGATGGCCAGGGCCTCCGTCTTCCTCCACGAACTCGACACCGACCGCTTCGCGACCTGCCTGTACGCGGAGGCCGACCTGGCCACCGGAGTGGTGCAGGTGGTCCGCGCCGGGCACATCGACCCGCTGCTGCGGTCCGGCGACGGAAGCTGCCGCCGCGTCCCGGTCGAGGGCGGGCTGCCGCTCGGCCTGTCCGCCGAGTTCGGTCGCCTCGCCTACCCGGTCTCCACCCTGGAGCTGGACCCGGGCAACACGCTGCTGCTGTGCACCGACGGCCTGGTAGAGCAGCCCGGCGCCGACCTCGACGAGGGCGTCCAGGTGCTGACCGCGCTGGTCGCCTCCGGCCCGCAGGACGTGCGGGACCTGGCGGACCGGCTCATCGACGTGGCCGAGGAGCGCCGCGGTGACGACGACGTGGCGCTGCTCCTGCTGCGCCGCCACGGCTCGGGCGCCCCGAGGACCTTCGGCCGGCTCCAGCAGCACGTGCCGCCGGGCGACCCGGAGGCGCTGACGGAGGCCCGGCACATGATCCGCGCCGCCGTCCGTGCCTGGGGCGCCACGGGGCAGAGCGACGAGATCGAACTGGTCGCCGACGAGCTGGTCACCAACGCCCTCATGCACACCGAGGGCTCGGCGATCGTCACCCTGCGGCTGCTCACCGGCACCGACCGCAGGTTGCGGGTCGAGGTCGAGGACACCTCCAGCGCGCTGCCGCGCCGCCGTGAGGCCGGGGACGACGGCGTCTCCGGACGCGGGCTGCTCCTGGTCGAGACGCTGGCCGACGTGTGGGGCGTGGAGGCGCGCGGCGGCGGCAAGTGCGTGTGGTCCGAGTTCCTGGTCTCCCACCGCACGGGCTGAGTCCCGGACGTCGTCCCACTGGCACTGTCGGTCCCCGGTGGCACTCTGGACGTATGCCAGAACTGCCCGAGGTCGAGGCGCTCAGGGACTTCCTGACCGAACAGCTGACCGGCCGCGAGATCGTCCGGGTGCTGCCGGTGGCGATCAGCGTCCTGAAGACGTACGACCCGCCGCTCACCGCCCTGGAGGGCCACCAGGTGGCCGCCGTGCACCGCCACGGCAAGTTCCTCGACGTCGAGACCGCCGACGGCCCGCACCTGGTGACCCACCTGGCCCGCGCGGGCTGGCTGCACTGGAAGGACAGTCTGCCCAGCGGCCTGCCCCGCCCCGGCAAGGGCCCGCTCGCCCTGCGCGTCGCCCTGGAGACGGGGGCCGGCTTCGACCTGACGGAGGCGGGCACGCAGAAGCGGCTCGCGGTGTACGTCGTGGCCGACCCGCGGGAGGTGCCGGGCGTGGCCCGGCTCGGCCCCGACCCGCTCGCCGACGGCTTCGACGAGGCGCGCTTCGCTGCCCTGCTCCAGGGGGAGCGGCGGCAGCTCAAGGGCGCCCTGCGCGACCAGAGCCTGATCGCCGGCGTGGGCAACGCGTACAGCGACGAGATCCTGCACGTGGCGAGGATGTCCCCGTTCAAACTGGCCGCCTCGCTCACCGACGAGGAGACCGCACGGCTGTACGCGGCCCTGCGCGGCACGCTCACCGAGGCCGTCGAGCGCTCCCGGGGCGTCGCGGCGGGCCGCCTGAAGTCGGAGAAGAAGAGCGGGCTGCGCGTCCACGGCCGCACCGGCGAGCCCTGCCCGGTGTGCGGCGACACCGTCCGCGAGGTCTCCTTCAGCGACTCCTCGTTGCAGTACTGCCCGACCTGCCAGACCGGCGGCAAGCCGCTGGCCGACCGGAGGCTGTCCCGGCTGCTGAAGTGACGGCCACCCGGCGCGGTGTCACTCGGCGGGCAGCGTCACCAGGCGCTCCCCGTCCGCGGTCCGCACCTCGTAGCGGGCGATCTGGTCGGGGTGCAGGGCGGCTCCGCCGCGCATGGTGTTCGGCCGGGCGTCGTGCCCGGGGACCATCCAGCTGGTGACCGTCTGCTCGGTGCCGTCGCGGCCGACGGCGACCAGCCTGCAGGGCCGCGGGCCCGCCGCGTCCTTGACCGTGAGTTCCACTCCGGTGCCCCACGCCCGGTCCTCGGCCGAGACCCGCGCCCACACCCCGGACCGCTCGTCGGTCGCGGTGAGCCGCACCGCGGGTGCGTCCGCCTGGCCCGCGTGGAGGACGGCGCCGGGACCGGCCACGGCGCACACGACCGCGGCGGCCACGGCGTACAGCACGCGCCTGCGGCCCGACCGGCGGAGCGCGGCGACCTCGGCCAGCAGCCGGTCCAGCAGGCGCGGGCCGGGCCGGGGCACGGGGTGGACGGAGCGGGGCGTCGCCTGCCGGTACAGCATCAACTGGCGGGTGGCGGGACCGAATTCGGTCACCTGCGTCGCGCACCGAGGGCATTCCATGAGGTGGTCCTCGAAGCGGAACGCGTCCGCCTCGTCCAGCACGCCGAGCGCGTAGGCGCCGACGTCACGATGGCTTTCCAGGGACCTCATGCCGAATCCTCGTGCCGTTGGGTGCGGGTGGGGTTACTCCGTGCTCCCACCCGTACGCACCGGACAGCCGAATCACTCAAGCCACGTACGGAATCGCAACCAAGGGGTTCGGAGCGGCGGAGCCGGCGGATTGGTCGCTCCGTGAAGAATGACGCGGGGGCGCCGTACCGTCCTAGAACAGGTGGATGGCGAGGTGGCCGAGCGGCAGCCCCAATTGCCAGGCCGGCGTCCACACCTTGGGCCCCTCGTCCTCGCCGGTCACCGCCCCGCCGGGCACCGCGTTGAGGTCCGGGGCGAGCAGTTCGGTCTCCTCGAGCCAGCGCCAGGCGGCCCGGGCCATGTCAAGGTCGGGCGAGTGCCGGCTGGCGGCGACGGCGTCGGCCGTGACCTCGGCGAGGCGCAGGCGCACCCACTCCTGCCACGGCTGGTCGTAGGCGGTCAGCGACAGCCAGGTCTCCAGCCGGGTGATGACCCGGATGCCGCTCAGCTCGTCCTCGGTGTCCGACAGGAAGACGGTCAGCGCCAGCGCGTCGCGTCCGGCGCGGAACTCGAAGGACGTCGGCGGCATCAGGTCGCCGGTCCGCAGCAGCTCGTCGGCGATGTACTCGGCGTACAACCACGCCATGGGGACGGTCAGTTCGCCCCCACCGGTGCCGTCCGTGCTCTCTTGACCTCTGTGCAGCATCCTTTCCTGCCTTCCTCCGGTGCGTGCGCGTCGCCCGACCCGGGTCGTTGGCCCCCGTCCGGAACACGGATGAGGACAGCCGATTACTCAACCGGGGCCCACGGCAAGGCGCTTTACGGAGGTTTGACCATACGGTCGGTTTCACCGCAGGTCGGCGGCGTATCCCGGTAGCACCCTGCGCAGGGCGCGCAGCGCGTAGTACGCGCGGGACTTCACGGTACCGGGCGGGATGCCCAGGGCTGCCGCGGCTTCCGCCACACTCGCCCCCTGGAAGTACACCAGCACCAGGACTTCGCGGTGCTCTGGGGTGAGAGTCTTCACAGCCTCGCGCACGTCCAGGGCGGCGGCGGCCCGTTCGGCGTGATCGGCGCAGACCCGCGCGTTCTCCAGCACGGCGTCGCCGACCTCGGCGGGGCGCGCCTGCCGGGCCCGGCGCGCGTCGATCGCCAGGCGCCTGGCCACGGTGAGCAGCCAGGGCCGCACGGAGTCGAAGTCATCGGCGCGCAGCGCCTCGGGGTGCTGCCAGGCGCGCACCAGGGTCTCCTGCACGAGGTCCTCGGCGCGTTGCCGGTCCCCGTCGCTGAGCCGCAGCAGCAGCGCGAAGAGCGGCCGGCCGTGCTCGCGCTGCAGTGCGGCGAGCTCGTGCTCGGCGGTCGTCTCGCTGGTCCTGTCCATCAGGGTGATTCCGGCCGTCATGGCCGTATGCCACCGCAGGGGACCGTCGGGGGACAGGGCGCGCGCACGGATGTGCGACGGACGGTCGATCGCGTCGACGAACGGTTCGACGAACGGTCGGCGCACCCCGTTCGCGCACGCCGGACGGGCTAATGAGCGTGTCGGAGCCGTCCGGGGCCACAGAGGACCCATTACCTGTTTGTAGGTAAATGTGACTTTTCCTCGGTGTGTGCGACCCCAGCGGAGTGAACGGATGATCACACGCAGTCGGCAGGTGGCCCTGGCCCTGACCGCCCTCCTCACCGCGGGCGCGGCCTGCCAGGCCCGCGACCACGAACCGCCGAAGCCACCGGCCCCGGCCCCGTCCGCCGCGGACAACGGAGCCTTCACCCTGGTCGCCTCCGGCGACGTGCTGCCGCACGACTCGATCATCGACCGAGCGCGCTTCGACGCGGGCGGCACGGGCTACGACTTCCGCCCCATGCTGGCCGGGGCCCGCCCCGTGGTCTCCGGCGCCGACCTGGCCATGTGCCACATGGAGACCGTGTACGGCGCGAACGGCGACTACAGCGGTTATCCCCTGTTCAAGTCCCCGCCGGAGGTGGCCAAGGCGCTGGCCGCCACCGGCTACGACGGCTGCTCCACCGCCTCCAACCACAGCGTCGACGACGGCGCCGACGGCATCCGCCGCACCCTGGACGCCCTCGACCGTGCCGGCGTGCGGCACGCCGGCACGGCGCGCTCCGAGGCCGAGGCGCGCACTACGACGGTCCTGCGCGCGGGCCGGGCCGAGGTCGCCCACCTCGCCTACACCCTCCACACCAACGGCCACCCGCTGCCCGACGGGCAGCCCTGGGCGGTGGACATGATCGACGAGGAGCAGATCGTCGCGGACTCCCGGGCCGCCCGGGAGGCCGGCGCGGACGTCGTCGTCGTGTCCCTGCACTGGGGGACCGAATGGCAGGACGAGCCCGACCGGGACCAGCTGGCGCTGGCCCGGAGCCTGACCGCCGCCCGTACCGGCGACCGTCCCGCCATCGACCTGATCCTCGGCACCCACGCCCATGTGCCCCAGGCGTACGAGAAGGTCAACGGCACCTGGGTGGTCTACGGAATGGGCGACCAGATCGCGGGCGAGATGATCAACGGTGACGGCGAACGCGACCCGCGCGGCAACCAGTCGTCCATCGGCCGCTTCACCTTCGCCCCGCCCGCCCGGCCCGGCGAGCGCTGGAGGGTGACGAAGGCCGAGTTCGTCCCGCAGTTGTTCGACGTCGACGCCGGCCGGGTGGTGAACCTCAACCGCGCGCTGGACAAGGGCGCCGAGGTGAAGGCCGTGCGCGACCGCATTCGCGACGTCGTGCTCAGCCGGGGCGCGGCCGAGGACGGGCTGGTGATGGGGGAGTAGCGCGGAGGTCAGGCGTCGTCCACCTGGTCGAGGGCCGTCAGCATCGCCCCGAGTACCCGCAGGCAGGCGATGACGTCGGTGTCGGTGAGCCCGCCGCCGACGTCGCGCAACAGCCGGTGCTCCCGGTCCAGTACGGCGGTGACGGCGTCCTGGCCCGGTCCGGTCAGCCGGATCAGCGACGACCGCCGGTGCGCCGGGTTCGGGACGCTCTCGACCAGGTCCTGCGCCGCCGCCTCGTTGACCATGCGCTGCACGAACTGCCGGCTGATCGCCTGGGCCCGGCCCATCTGCGGCACGGTCATCGGCCCGTTGCGGTGCAGGAGCGTCAGCACGGCGCGCACGCCGACGGACAGGCCGTGGGCGGCCAGGCCCTGCTCGACGCTGCGCTGTGCGCGCCGGTAGAGGGGGCCGACCAGGTCGTAGACCTCGGTGAGCCGCTGGGCCAGCGCGTCCGGCGGGAGGGGCGTGTCGGTGTCCTTCACCCCGCCATGATGACACCTGGGTTGCCAGAACGGACGCAGAATGACACCTTGGTTGTCATGATGGCTGCTTCGGACATGCGCTTCTTCGCCTCCTCGGACGGTGACCTCGCCTACCGCGACACCGGGACCGGCGACCCGGTCGTCCTGCTGCACTCGGGCTTCGTCGACCACCGGGTCTTCGACGCCCAGATCCCGGCCCTGGCCGCCGGA
This sequence comes from Streptomyces sp. NPDC058796, assembly GCF_042745235.1. Classification (NCBI taxonomy): domain Bacteria; kingdom Bacillati; phylum Actinomycetota; class Actinomycetes; order Kitasatosporales; family Streptomycetaceae; genus Streptomyces; species Streptomyces sp. NPDC058796. The sequence goes on along the minus strand of NZ_JBHYOP010000009.1, from coordinate 307,107 downwards.
CACCGGGTGATCGCGCCGGACGTCCGCGGTCACGGCGCCTCGGCCAACGCCACCCGGCCGTTCCGCTGGGCCGACGACCTCGCCGCCCTGCTGCGCCACCTCGACGCCGGGCCCGCGGTGCTCGTCGGTGTCTCCATGGGCGGGGCCATCGCCACCGACACGGTGCTGGAGTACCCGGAGCTGGTGCGCGCGGTGGTGGTCTCGGGCGCGGCCACCAGCGAGTTCGAGTACACCGACCCGTGGGTGCGGCGGGTGCAGGCCGACCAGGCCCGCGCCCTGGGCGCGGGTGACGTCGAGGGCTGGCTCGCCGCGTTCCTGCGCTTCGTGCCCGGCGAGCACCGCACCCTCGACGACATCGACCCCGCCGTCCTGACCCGGCTGCGGGAGATGGCCCTCGGCACCCTCGCCAAGCACACCCCGGACGAGGAGAACCACCACGTGCCGATGACCGGCACCTGGTCCCGCGTCCCGAAGATCGACGTACCGGTCCTCACGGTCAACGGCGCCCTGGACGCGCCCGACCTGATCGCCGAGGCGGAACGGCTCGCCCGCACGGTCCCGGACGGCCGTTCCGTCGTCGTCGAGGGCACGGCCCACTACCCCAACATGGAACGGCCGGAAACCTACAACGAGATCGTCTCCGGCTTCCTGGCCGGCCTCTAACCCCGCCGTGCCAGCTCCGACTTCCGGTACGAGTACCCGAAGTAGATCACCAGGCCGAGCGCGAACCACACGGCGAACCGCGCCCACGTCTGCCACTGCAGGAACGTGATCAGCCAGATCGAGAAGACGATGCCCAGTGCCGGCACGAACGGCATGAACGGCGTACGGAACGTGCGCGGCAGGTCCGGCTGCCGGTAGCGCAGCACGATCACCGCCGCGCACACGACCACGAAGGCGAGCAGGATGCCGATGTTGGTCAGCTCGGCCGCCTCGCCGATCGGCAGGAACCCGGCGATCAGCGCCGACGCGACACCGACGATCCAGGTCACCCGGGTCGGCACGTGGCGCGTCGGGTGCGTCTTGGCGAACCACTTGGGCAGCAGTCCGTCGCGCGACATGGAGAACCACACTCGGGTCACGCCCAGCATGAACGTGAACATCACGGTCAGGATGCCGATGATCGCACCCACCGCGATGACGTCGGCCAGGCCGCTCAGCCCCACCGACTTGAAGGCCGTCGAGAAGCCGCTCTCCGGGTCGATGTCCGTGTAGTTCTGCATGCCGGTCAGCACCAGACAGGCCGCCACGTACAGCACCATCGAGATGACCAGCGAGTAGATGATCGCCTTCGGCATGTGCCGCTGGGCGTCCTTGGACTCCTCGGCCGCCGTCGACATGGCGTCGTAGCCGAAGACCGCGAAGAACACCGTCGCCGCACCGGTGAACGCCCCGCCGACCCCGTACGGGAAGAACGGGTTGTAGTTCGAGGTGTCGATGTGGAAGACGCCGACCGCGATCACCAGGAGCACCACCAGCACCTTCAGGACCACCACGACCATCTCGAACCGGGCCGCGTTCTTGATGCCCAGGTTCAGCAGGTACGCGATGAGCAGGCACAGCAGCGCGGCGAACAGGTCGACCCGGTGGCCGTCGCCGGTACCGGGCGCGCCCAGCATCCAGTTCGGGATGTCGGCGCCCATCTCCCCGACCAGGAAGCTGAAGTAGCCGGAGATCCCGATCGCGACCACCGCCACGATCGCCGTGTACTCCAGCAGCAGGTCCCAGCCGATGAACCAGCCCGCCAGCTCGCCGAGGACCGCGTACCCGTAGGTGTAGGCGGAGCCCGCCTTCGGGATCATGCCGGCGAACTCGGCGTACGACAGGGCCGCCGCCGCGCTCGCGACGCCCGCGATGAGGAAGGAGACGAGGACCGCCGGGCCCGCCGTGCCGTTGGCCACCGTGCCGGCCAGGGTGAAGATCCCCGCCCCGATGATGCCGCCCACACCGATCGCCGTCAGCTGCCACAGCCCCAGCGTCCGCTGCAGGCCGGCGCCCTCGCCGCCCTCCGTGTCCTCGATCTGCTCGATGGGTTTGCGACGGAGAACGCCTTCGCCCGTACGGAACCCGGCCATGCGCCTCACCTCTTTGTGAACGGCAAACGGCTGACGGTGGATCATGATGACTCACACACGCCCGCGACGGAAGCCACGACGCACACGCCACGACGACCGGTGCTACGGCACCACGGTCACCGGCCAGCGCCCCGCCTTCACCAGCCGCACCGCGACCGACCCCACGATCCGGTGCCCGGCCTGCTCGGACGCGCCGACGACGACGGCGTCGGCCTTGAGCTCGTCGGCCGCCTTCACCAGACCGTTGTACGGATCACCGCGGAAGGTGTGGAACTCCCAGCGCACGTCGAATATCCCCTTGGCCCGCTCGGTCGCCTCCCGGATGTGCGCCACCAGGCCCTCGGCGATCTCGTCGGTCGTCTCCGCCACCGGGGCCCCGAGCACCGCGCCCGCCGCCACCACCGGCTGCACGTACACCACGGCGAGCAGCGCGCGCTGCCGCCGGGCCAGACCGCCGGCGTAGGCCGCCGCCCGCAGCGAGGAGTCGGAGCCGTCCACCCCGACGACGACCTTGGGCCCGTCCGTGCCCCGCTCGAACTGCCGGGCGTGCTGTTCCGTCACGCGGTGAGGCTATCGGAGTGGCTCCCGGCCCTGCTCCGTGCGGGTGGTTCCGTGCCGCCGCCCCGGTGTTTCTCAGGTGCGCCGGACCTCTGCCGGGCGACTGATGAGTCATGCAGAAGGATCAGTTGCTCACCCGGCGCCGCGCACTGCTGGCCGGTGCCGCGGCCGTCGGGGCGGCCGGTACCGCCGGCGTGCTGGCGGTGGGCCCGGGGGGCGGATCGGCCCCGCCGGCCGCGCCCGCCCCGGGCCCCGCGGCGCGCCGCCCGCTCAAGCCGTCCGCCTACCGCCTCCAGCCCCTGACCGGATACGGCGCGCCCGGGGACGCGCCCCGGCGGCCCCCGGTGCGCAGCGAGCCGATCCTGCGGGTGTCGGGCCGGGGCCGGATCATGATGCTCACCTTCGACGACGGTCCCGACCCCCGGTACACCCCGGACATCCTGGACACGCTGGCCGAGTACGACGTACGCGCGACGTTCTTCGTCTGCGGGGAGATGGCCGAACACAACCGGGACCTGCTGTCCCGGATGGCCGACGAGGGACACGTCGTCGGCAACCACACCTGGTCCCACCCGCTGCTGACCCGGCTGAACCGGCGCCGCATCCGCTCCGAGATGGAGCGCACGAGCGAGGTCGTCGAGCAGGCCTACGGGGAGCCGCCCCGCTGGTTCCGGGCCCCCTACGGGGCGTGGAACCGCGCCGCCTTCCAGCTCGGCGCGGAGCTGGGCATGGAACCGCTCGCCTGGACCGTGGACACCCTCGACTGGACCACCCCCGGCACCGGCACCATCGTCGAGCGGGTCGAGGACGGCGCCGCCCCCGGCGTCGTGGTGCTCTCGCACGACGCCGGGGGCGACCGTTCGCAGAGCGTCCGGGCCCTGCGCAGGTACCTTCCCGAGCTGCTGGACTCCGGCTACCACCTCACCGTGCCCCGCCGCCGGTTCGTCTGACGCCCGCCGCGCCCGAGGACCGGGGCCCGCTCAGCGGACCTCGGTCATGCGGGCGAAGGCGACGACGTTCCCCTCGTAACCGTTCTGCTTGGAGAAGCCCCCGCCGCAGGTGATGACCCGCAGTTCGGGGCTTCCCTTGGACGCGTACACCCGGTCGCCGGGGAAGTCGTCCTTCGCGAACACCTCGATGCCGTAGATCTCGAAGACCGCCGTCTTCCCGTCCTGGCGGTGCACCTCGACCTTGTTCCCCTTCTTGAGGGCGCCGAGTCCGTAGAAGACGGCGGGACCCTGCTGGTTGTCGACGTGGCCGACCACGACCGCCGTGCCCTTCTCGCCCGGGGTGACCGCGCCGGTGAACCAGCCGGCCAGGTTCGGGTCCTCGGGGGGCGGCGCGTCGACCCAGCCCTCGGCGTCGAGGCCGACCGGCATGACGGGGGCGTCGACCTGGATGGCGGGGATGCCGACCCGGTCGGGCACCGAGTACGGCAGCGGGGCGAGTCCCGTGGCGGCCGCGCCACCGTCCGCGGCGCGGGTGTCCGAGGCGGCGGCCGACGCCGGCTGCGGGGGGCCCTGGTCGAACTCGCCCGAACCGTTCCGGATGAGCGCGAGCCCGGTCAGCAGCACCAGCGCTATCACGCCCCAGGGAGCGCGCTTCCTGCGCCGCTCCTCCTCTTCGGCCCACTCGGACGCGTCCATTGGCCTTCCCCTCTCGACCCGGCCGTCGCCGTGTCGTTCGCGCATACGGGCACGCTAAGCGCCGCGCGGGCGACCGGCGACGGGGCGGTGGCGAACGGGTGGCGGGACCGTCCGCCCGTGAGCCATCCGGGATGCGGCCGAACGGAATCGCCTGACGGTCCGTGACCTGCGGCGATACCGGATCGCGCGGTTCCGGCCCGGTAGGCCCCTCACCAGGACGGACCATTCCCGAAATGCGGCCCCGGGCAGGGCAACTGAGGGTCTTTCTGGGAGACGCTTTCTCGCCGATCGACCGGGGACGGGTCCCGGGGCGTCTTTCGCGGAGGATCACATGCGCAACACTCGTGCCCTCGCGGCCGCCGGCGCCGCGGTCGCTGTCCTCGGGCTGGCCGCCCCCACGGCCACCGCGGGCGGCGACCACAACCAGCCGAGCAACATCGTCGCCCTGCCCAGTGTGATCGCACGCGGCGGCCAGATGACCGTCACGGTCGACGGCTGCCCCCAGGGCGGCACGATGACCTCGGACGCCTTCCGGACGACCCACCTGACCCCGGTCAAGGGCGCCAACGAGACGTCCAAGGGCACCGCCACCATCAAGGAGGACGCCCGCCCGGGCTCGTACGACATCACCGTCAACTGCTCGGGCCGGCGCCTGACGCGTCCGGCCGCCTTCACCGTCATCGGCGGTGTCCGCGGCGGCATCGGCGGCAGCAGCACCAGCGGGGCCACCCCGACCGACATCGCGATCGGCGGCGGGCTCGTCGCCGCGGCCCTCGCCGGAGGCGGCCTGTTCTGGATGCGCCGCCGCGCCGAGCGCCGCTTCTGACCGACACGGGAGTTCGCCCCGGGCCCTTCGCGGGTCCGGGGCGAACTCCTGCCGGTGGAGGCTCAGGCCGCGTCCTCGCCGGAGCGGCGGCGCGAGAGGTGGTACGCCGCGCCGACCGAGCCCGCGACGAGCAGGGCGCCGAGCCCGATCTCCTTCACGTCGAATCCGGCGACGCTGCCGCCCTCGCCGGCGTGGACGCCCTTGTCGGGGTGGCGGGGCTGGTGCGTGGGGTGGCCGGGGTGGCCCGCGATGGTCAGGTCCAGGGCCTCGGTCCTGCCGTCGCAGGTGAACTTGACCTCGTAGACGGCCCCGCGTCTGGCGTCCCGGTCGACCTCCGCCGTCGCCGAATGCTCGTGCCGCGGGATGGTGACCGTGTCGAACACCGCCGACGAGACGGTGACGCGGCCCTTGCAGCCGCCTGCCCCGCGGCCCGCCCCCAGCGTCACCTCTCCGCCGGGCGCGACGGTGGCGGGGCTGAGGGTGAAGCCGAAAGTCGAACCGTGGGCGGGTACACAGGCGGAGAGGGCGGCGACGCCCAGCAGTGCGACCGAGGCGGCGGGTATCGCGCGCATGTGAATCCTCCGGGTCCCCGAGGAGCAGCGGGCGGACCTGTTCCGCTCGCGCCAGTGATGCACCTCGATGTCCGAAACGCTAGGAACCCGGAGGGTCCGCCGCGATCGCAGTCGCGCGAATGGGGCAGCCGTGTGGGCCGCTCAGGGGACGCCGACGGCGTGTCGGGCGCCCCCTGGGGCGGGGAACCTCAGTCCCGTGCTCCGGGGAAGAGGTTCAGGAACGGGTCCGTCGACGCCGCCACACCGCGGCTGAACGGTGCGTCGAAGTCCCAGATGAGGAAGAGCAGGAAGGCGATCAGCGCCGAGAACAGCCCGGCCAGGATCAGTTCACGGGCCGTGCGCCGGATCTGCAGGGCGAAGACCATTCCGACCGTGACGACACCGCCCGTGATGAGGCCGAACCACACCACGCCCGGCATCGTCGCACCGGTCGACTCCGCGCGGGCGATGCGGGCCTGGTCCGCGGCGGTCACCTGGTCGACGAGCGGCTGGTACGCCTGGGCCTCGAAGTCCGTCCTCGGTTCGTAGTCCGTGACGTCCGCCCGGACGCGGTCGAGGAGCTCGGTGCCGCGCTCGGTCACCTCGCCCCGGTCGGCCATCACCTTCCACTCGGTGGTGACGACGTGTCCGACATAGGCGTTGACATCCTCCCGGATGCGGTCACGGACGTCGGGCGGGTAGACGCGGACGCGTTCCGAGATCTCGTGCAGCGCGACCGCCTCCGCCTGGACGTGGTCCTGGGCGGCGCTGCGCGCCTCCCAGACACCCGCGATGGCCAGACCCAGGACGATGGCGTACACCACACCGATCCACATCGTCATGTACTCGATGACGTCCGGGGTCTCGGTGATGTCCTCGTCGTCGGACGCCCGGCGGTGCCGCACGAAGGTGATGATGACCACCACGACACCGGCGGCCACCATCGCGAGGGTGAGAACAAGCCATTCCGGCAAGACAGGCTCCAGGGGATCAGCGCGCACGGAGCGCGGCGACGGCGACCACCGCGGGCACCGTGATGAGCAGGACGAAGACGAGCGGCGAGGTGGCCCCGCGCGAGGACCGCTGCTGCGGACGGGCGGCGCGGTAGCGCGGGTAGTGCACCGGACTCAGCGACGGCCGGGGCGTGGGCGTGACGGACGGGGAGGGCGCGGGGGGCGCCGGCCGGTCCGGTGCGGGGGTGGACGCCGGCGGAGGGGCCGGGGGCGGGGTCGGCGCGGGCCGCTCCGGTGCCGGTCGCGGGGGCGGCGCGGGAGGCGGCGGCTCGGGTCTCGGTGCGGGCGGCGCCGGCGGTTCCGGTTCGGGCTCCGGCTCGGGCGGTGGCGGGGGAGCGGGCGTCGGCGGTGGTGGCGCGGGCGTCGGCGGCGGGGCGGGCGGAGGTGTCGGAGAGGGCTCGGGGCACGCCGGGAAGGTGGGCCAGGTGCCGCTCCCGGCGACCGCCACGGCGTCGATGCCGCCCGGTCCCGTCGAGGCGTACGCGCAGGCGTCCGCCCGCGCCGGGCCGACCGGTGCGCCGACGAGCGTGAACGTCAGCGTCACCAGGGCCAACACCCGTCCGGCACAGGCGGATCGGGTCGGTTCGGGTCCATGCACGAGCAGATCATGAGGCCCGCGCGAGCCGGGACAGTCCCGATTACCGGACGATTGACCCGAAGGGGGTAAGCGGGGCCGTCGGCGGTTTGACCAGCGCGGCTCTGCGCGCGCCCCGGTCCGTACCCGTGTACGACGGCGTCGGCACCGTGCCGGGCGGGAAAGAAGACCGCGTCCCGATTGAACACGACCGGCGTCCGCGTGCGTACCCAGTGTCGTGCGGCGGCGCCCAGCCGTCCCGGAACCTTCGTGACGATCGGGGATTATCGATGAAGACCTCCTGGCGGAGCGCCTCACTCGTGGCGGGCGCTGCGGTGGTGCTGGCGCTGACGACGGCGTGCGGCCAGGACGGCGGCGGCGCCACCGGCAGCCAGAACGTGGGCGCCACGGCCGCGCCCGGGGACGTCGGCGACATCGGGACCGGGGCCGGCGAGGGACTCGGCAGCGGCACCGGCGCGAACGGGCGGGCGTCGGCGAACGCGCCGCAGCCCGCGGGCAAGCTGTCGGTCTCCACGAACGCCGAGATCGGCGAACTGGTGACCGACGGAGCCGGCCGCACCCTCTACCGCTTCGACGCGGACACCGCCGAGCCGCCCAAGACGACCTGCGAGAACGACTGCGCCACCGCCTGGCCGCCCGTGGCCGCCGACGACGTGCTGGCCGGCGAGGGCATCGACGAGAAGCTGCTCGGCGAGGTCACCCGGCCCGACGGCACCAAACAGCTCACCATCGGAGGCTGGCCGGCCTACCGCTACGCCAAGGACACCGCCGCGGGCGACGTCAAGGGCCAGGGGGTGGGCGGCAAGTGGTACGCGCTCGCCGCCGACGGCAAGAAGGCCGAGGCCAACGACGCGCCCGGACTGTCCACCCGCGACGACCCGAAGCTCGGCGAGATCGTCGTCGACGGGAACGGGATGACCGTCTACCGCTTCATGAAGGACGAGGCGTGGCCGAAGCCCGTGTCGGCGTGCACCGGCGAGTGCCTGGAGAAGTGGCCGATCGTGGCGCCCGTGGAACCGAACGACACCGAGGGCGTCGTGAAGAAGGACCTGATGACCTTCACCCGGCCCGACGGGGCCGAGCAGCAGACGGTCGACTGCTGGCCGATCTACACCTTCGCCGGTGACAAGAAGCCCGGCGACACCAACGGCCAGGGCGTCGGCGGCACCTGGTACGCCGTCTCGCCCGACGGAAAGCCGGTCGGCGCGCCGAAGAAGTAGCGGCCTCCCGCCCGCCACCACTGGCGCGCGACCCGAGGGCCGTCCCCTCCGCACCCAGGCGGAGGGGACGGCCCCGTTCGCGTGCTTCGGCCTGCCTTGTCGCGTGGCACGTGCCGCGGGCAGTGACCGGGAACGGACGGTCAATTTCCGGTTGGGCTCGCCCGTTTGGCGGGCGATCAGTAGCCTCTGCTCGAACACCGGATCGCCTATGCCTTGGAGTGCTAGATGGAGCGTCCCGCCTGGGCCCCCCGCAGCATCGACATCACGGTGCCCAGCGTGTCCCGGATCTACGACTTCTACCTGGGCGGTTCGCACAACTTCGAGGTGGACCGGGAAGCGGCCCGCAGGGCCATGGAGTTCATGCCGGGACTCCCCAAGATCATGCAGGCGAACCGGGCGTTCATGCGCCGCGCCGTGCGCTTCGCGGCGGCGGAGGGCATCGACCAGTTCCTGGACATCGGCTCCGGCATCCCCACCTTCGGCAACGTCCACGAGGTGGCCGCGCGCAGCCGCCCCGGCTCCCGCGTCGTCTACGTCGACCACGATCCGGTGGCGGTCGCGCACAGCGAGGCGGTCCTGGCGGGCGACGACGACGCGGGCGTCGTGGCCGCCGACCTCCTCAAGCCGCGGGAGATCCTCGCCAGTCCTCAGGTGGAGCGGCTGATCGACCTGAATCGGCCGGTGGCCCTGCTGCTGGTTGCCATACTGCACTTCGTGGAAGACGCGGACGACCCCTACGGCGCGGTGGCCGAGTTGAGCGGCGCGCTCGCGCCGGGCAGCATGCTCGTCCTCACGCATGCCTCGTACGAGGGCATCCCGCTGCCCGCGGAGCGGGCCGAGGGTGCGGTGGACGTGTACAAGGACATCCGCAATCCGCTGATCATGCGCTCGCGCGACGAGATCGCGCGGTTCTTCGAGGGGTACGACATGGTGGAACCCGGACTGGTGCCGATGCCGCGCTGGCGGCCGGAGGGCGCACCGGAGGACGAGGACCCGTACGCCTTCTCCGGGCTCGCCGGCGTGGGGCGTACGGCGTGACGGCACAGCCGGGCGGGCCGGAGGACAGACTGCGCCGGTTCGCGACCATCTGGAGCCGGGCGGTCTTCCCGGTGACCTCGACGTCGTCGACCCGGCCCGAGTTCGAGGAACAGCTGCTGCCGCTGGCCCGCAGGCTGTGCGGGGTGCTGCGGGCCCGGAGCTTCGACGCCGACGAGGCCAGGGCGGTCGGCGCGGCGCTCGTCGACGCGCACTGCACCGACCCCGAGGCGCTCACCCGGACCCTGGACTGCGTGGACGCCTACCTGGTGCTCTACTGCGGCGAGGACGGCGACCCCGAGGACCTGCGGGCCCGTTCGGCCCGGCTCCAGCACGCGATGGCGGCCGGGTTCGCCGGGGCACTGCGGGCCAGGACCCTGGCCGAACAGGAGGCCATCGCGCAGGCGGCCCTGAAGGCCCAGGGCGTGGTCGCCGAGGCCCTGCACGCCAGCGAGGCCCGCTTCCGCGCGGTCTTCGAGGGCGCCGCCATAGGCATCGGCATCGCCGACCTGGACGGCAACGTCCTCCAGGTCAACGAGGCGCTGATGCGCATGTTCGGCATCACGGACCGCACGATGCGCGGCCGCAAGGTCCGCGAGTGGTCGCACCCCGACGACGCGCCCCAGACCTGGCGGCTCTACGACGAGCTGGTGCGCGGCGAGCGCGAGCACTACCACGTGGAGAAGGCGTTCTACCGGCCCGACGGCACCGTCCTGTGGACCAACCTCACCGTCTCCCTCCTGCGCGACGCCGACGGCACCCCGCAGTACCAGCTCGCGCTGATGGAGGACACCACCGAACGCCGGCTGCTCAACCTCCGGCTGCGCTACGAGGCCACGCACGACGCGCTGACCGGCCTGCCCAACCGCAGCTTCTTCTTCGAACGCCTGGAGAAGGCCCTGAACGCGGGCCCCGGCCAGCGCTTCGGCCTGTGCTACCTCGACCTCGACGGCTTCAAGACCGTCAACGACAGCCTCGGCCACGCGGCGGGCGACCGCCTCCTCGTCGAGGTGGCCGACCGCTTGCAGGCCTGTGCCACCGCGCCCGGCGAAATGGTCGCCCGGCTCGGCGGCGACGAGTTCGTGGCGCTGACCACCGGCCCCGACACCCCGCATGAGGTCGACGAGCTCGCCGGGCGCATCATGAACGCGCTGCTCGCCCCGATCAGCGTCGACGGCCGCGAACTGACCGTGCGCGGCAGCATCGGCGTCGTCGAGGGCCCGGCGGGCGAGCGCAGCCCGGCCGAGGTGCTGCGCAGCGCCGACATCACCATGTACCGGGCCAAGTCGGCGGGCGGCAACCGCTTCGAGCTGGCCGACCCGGAGGCCGACGCCCGGGTCATCACCCGGCACGGTCTGACGACCGCGCTGCCCGCGGCCCTGGAGCGCGGCGAGTTCTTCATCGAGTACCAGCCGCTGGTCCACCTCGGCGACGGCAGCGTGCACGGGGCCGAGGCACTGGTGCGCTGGCTGCACCCGCAGCACGGCGTCCTCGGCCCGGACCGCTTCATCCCGCTCGCCGAGCACACCGGGCTGATCGTGCCGCTGGGCCGCTGGGTCCTGGAGCAGTCCGTCCGGCAGGCCCGCGACTGGCGCGAGCGGTACGACGCGATCACCTCCGCCGGCCCGCTGCGCATCAACGTCAACCTCTCGCCCTGCCAGCTCACCCATCCCGGCCTGGTCCAGGACACCGTCGACATCCTGGAGCGCGCCGGCGTCACCCCGGACGCGCTCTGCCTGGAGGTGACGGAGTCGGCCCTCATCGGCGCCGACGACGACCTCCTGAAGCCGCTGCGCCGGCTGGCCGAGCTGGGGGTGGACATCGCCCTGGACGACTTCGGCACCGGCTACTCCAACCTCGCCAACCTGCGCCGGCTCCCGGTGAGCGTCCTCAAGCTGGACCGCTCCTTCACCCAGAGCATGCAGCGGTTCCCGGCCGACCCCGTCGACCTCAAGATCGTCGAGGGTATCGTCGCCCTGGCCCACAGCCTCGACCTCAAGGTCACCGTGGAGGGCGTGGAGACCGGCGCCCAGGCCGAACAACTGCGCATACTCGGCTGCGACACGGCCCAGGGCTGGTACTACGCCCGCCCGGGGCCACCGGAGCGGCTGCACGAACTGGCGCTGGTGGACGCGACGGCGTGACTGTCTCCCCCGCGCCCTGTCACGGGCGCCGGGGGAGCGCCCGTCAGGGGGGCGGGGCTTTGACATTGTGCGGCTTCGCCGCGTGGGCGCGAGCAGCCACGGATCACCCGCACCTGGGCGAACAACCACCCCTGCGGCGCCACCGGCCCCTGCCTGCGCCGAGAGGGACAGTCACCGCTCCAACAGCATCCGCTGCAACTCCCGCGCCGCCCGAGGCGGAGCCACATCACTGCGGTGCGCCAGCGCGATCGTCCGGTGCAGCCCCGGCCGAGCCAGCGGAGTGACCCGCAGACCGCGCCCTGAGCGCGCCGCCACCATCCGGGGCACCACCGCCATCCCCAGCCCCGCCCGCACGAACCCCAGCACCGCGTCCATCTCCCCGCCCTCCACGGCGAAGTCCGGCTCGAAGCCCTCCGCACGGCACGCCGCCACCGTCAGCTCCCGCAGGTCGTAGCCGTGCCGGAACATCACGAGGCGCTCGCCCTCCAGGTCGGCGACGCGTACGGCGCGCCGTCCGCCGCCCGGCCGGGGCGCCTCCGGGGACGACACCACCACCAGGTCCTCCCGCAGCAGCTCGACCGTCGTCAGCGCCGGTGACGCGGTGGGCAGCGGAAGCACCACCAGCGCCAGGTCCAGCGCGCCCCGCGCCAGCTCCCGCACCAGGTCGTGCGAGCCGCCCTCCTCGATCATGAGCCGGACGCCGGGATACCGGTCGTGGAAGGCGCGCAGCACGTCCGGCAGCAGCCCGGTGCACAGACTCGGCGTGGCGCCCAGCCGCACCCGCCCGCGCCGCAGTTGCGCCAGTTCCAGCACCTCGTGCCGGGCGGTGTCGGCGTCGGCGAGGATGCGCCGGGCCAGCGGCAGCAGGGCCTCCCCGGCGTCGGTGAGCGTGATGTTGCCCCGCGCGCGCTGGAACAGATCCGCGCCCAGCTCCCGCTCCAAGGCCTTGATCTGCTGCGACAGCGACGGCTGCGCCACGTGGACCGTCTCGGCGGCCCGGGTGAAGTGCCGGGTCTCGGCGACCGCGACGAAGTACTGGAGCTGCTGCAACTGCATGCGACCACCCTACGTCGGCGATAGCCACAGCCTATGGAAACAAGGCGGACCATGTCTTGGACCGATGGCACTTCGCCCCCGTAGCGTCTTGTGACATGGCTCTGGCAACGCGGACGGACCGACGGCCGTCCATGGCGCGCACCGTGTGGGACTCGACCGTCGGCAAGAAGACAGTGATGGCGGTCAGCGGTCTCGTCATGCTGCTCTACCTGGCCGCCCACATGATCGGGAACCTGAAGATCTTCTTCGGGACGGCCGAGTTCAACGAGTACGCCCACTGGCTGCGCACGGTCGGTGAGCCGTTCATGCACTACGAGTGGACGCTCTGGCTGATCCGCGTGGTGCTGGTCGTCGCCGTCGTCGCCCACGCCGTCTCCGCGTACCAGCTCAGCCGCCGCGACATCAAGGCGCGGCCCAGCAAGTACGTGCACAAGCGGAAGCGGGCCAGTTACGCGACGCGCACCATGCGGTGGGGCGGGATCATCCTCGGCCTGTTCATCGTCTGGCACATCCTGGACCTGACCACCGGCACCGTGCACTCCGGCGGCTTCGAGACCGGCAAGCCCTACCAGAACGTCGTGGACACCTTCTCCACCTGGTACGGCAACACGATCTACATCGTCGCGATGCTCGCCCTCGGCCTGCACATCCGGCACGGCTTCTGGTCCGCCGCCCAGACCCTCGGCGCCGGCAGCCGTACCCGCGACCGCGCCCTGAAGACGACCGCGAACGTCCTCGCGCTGCTGCTCACGATCGGCTTCGTCGCCGTACCCGTGGGCGTCATGACCGGAGTGGTGAGCTGACATGACAACCTACGCCGACTACACGACCGGTGAGCCGGTCGCCGACACCAAGGCCCCCGCCGGGCCCGTCAGCGAGCGCTGGGACACGCGCCGCTTCGAGGCGAAGCTGGTCAACCCGGCCAACCGGCGCAAGCAGACCGTCATCGTCGTCGGCACCGGTCTCGCGGGCGGCTCGGCCGGCGCGACCCTCGCCGAACAGGGCTACCGCGTCGTCCAGTTCTGCTACCAGGACTCCCCGCGCCGAGCCCACTCCATCGCCGCGCAGGGCGGTATCAACGCCGCGAAGAACTACCGCAACGACGGCGACTCGATCCACCGCCTGTTCTACGACACCGTCAAGGGCGGCGACTTCCGCTCCCGCGAGTCCAACGTGCACCGGCTCGCGCAGATCTCCGTCGAGATCATCGACCAGTGCGTGGCACAGGGCGTGCCCTTCGCCCGCGAGTACGGCGGCCTGCTCGACACCCGCTCCTTCGGCGGCGTCCAGGTCTCCCGCACCTTCTACGCCCGCGGCCAGACGGGCCAGCAGCTGCTGCTCGGCGCCTACCAGGCGCTCAGCAGGCAGATCGCGGCCGGCAACATCGAGATGCACCCGCGCACCGAGATGCTCGACCTGATCGTCGTGGACGGGCGGGCGCGCGGCATCGTCGCGCGGGACCTGATCACCGGGAAGATCGACACGTACTTCGCGGACGCGGTCGTCCTCGCCAGCGGTGGCTACGGCAACGTCTTCTACCTCTCCACCAACGCCATGAACTCCAACGCCACCGCCGTGTGGCGGGCGCACCGGCGCGGCGCCTACTTCGCCAACCCCTGCTTCACACAGATCCATCCCACCTGCATCCCGCGCACCGGCGACCACCAGTCCAAGCTGACGCTGATGAGCGAGTCGCTGCGCAACGACGGCCGGATCTGGGTGCCGAAGGCGAAGGGCGACGACCGGCCGCCGAACAAGATCCCCGAGGACGAGCGCGACTACTACCTCGAGCGCGTCTACCCGTCCTTCGGCAACCTCGTCCCCCGCGACATCGCCTCCCGCGCCGCGAAGAACGTCTGTGACGAGGGCCGGGGAGTGGGGCCCGGCGGCCAGGGCGTGTACCTGGACTTCGCCGACGCCATCAAGCGCATGGGGCGCAAGGCCGTCGAGGCCAAGTACGGCAACCTCTTCGACATGTACCAGCGGATCACCGACGAGGATCCGTACCGGGTACCCATGCGGATCTACCCCGCCGTGCACTACACGATGGGCGGACTGTGGGTCGACTACGACCTCCAGACCACCGTCCCCGGCCTCTTCGCCATCGGCGAGGCCAACTTCTCCGACCACGGGGCCAACCGGCTCGGTGCCTCCGCACTGATGCAGGGTCTGGCCGACGGCTACTTCGTGCTGCCGGCCACCATCAACGACTACCTCGCCCGCAATCCGCACAAGGACGAGGTGGGCGCGGACCACCCGGTGGTCCAGGAGGTGCTGGCCGAGACCGAGGACCGGATCAACCTGCTCCTCTCCGTCGACGGCGACCGCACCCCGGACTCCTTCCACCGCGAACTCGGCGAGCTGATGTGGGAGTTCTGCGGCATGGCCCGCACCGACTCCGGGCTGCGCAAGGCCCTGGAGCGCATCCCGCAGATCCGCGAGGAGTTCTGGCGGCGGATCAAGGTCCCGGGCACCGGCGAGGAGTTCAACCAGTCCCTGGAGAAAGCCAACCGCATCGTCGACTACCTGGAGCTCGCCGAGCTGATGTGCCTCGACGCGCTGCACCGCGCCGAGTCCTGCGGCGGCCACTTCCGCGAGGAGTCCCAGACCCCGGACGGCGAGGCGGCCCGCAAGGACGACGAGTTCGGCTACGCGGCGGCCTGGGAGTTCACCGGGACCGGCGAGGCCCCCACCCTGCACAAGGAAGACCTGGTCTTCGAGTACGTCCACCCCACCCAGCGGAGCTACGCATGAAGCTCACCCTGCGCGTCTGGCGGCAGAAGAACGCCGACGCCGAAGGCGCCATGTCCACGTACGAGGTGGACGGGATCTCGCCCGACATGTCCTTCCTGGAGATGCTCGACACCCTCAACGAGGAACTCATCCTGGGCGGCGAGGAGCCGGTCGCCTTCGACCACGACTGCCGCGAGGGCATCTGCGGTGCCTGCTCGCTCGTCATCAACGGTGACGCCCACGGGCCCGAGCGGACCACCAGCTGCCAGCTGCACATGCGGTCCTTCAAGGACGGCGACACCATTGACGTCGAGCCGTGGCGGGCCGCCGCCTTCCCGGTCGTGAAGGACCTGGTCGTCGACCGCTCGGCCTTCGACCGGATCATCCAGGCCGGCGGCTACATCACCGCGCCGACCGGTGCGGCCCCCGAGGCCCACGCCACGCCGGTGCCGAAGCCGGACGCGGACTTCGCCTTCGAGCACGCCGAGTGCATCGGCTGCGGCGCGTGCGTCGCAGCTTGCCCGAACGGCGCCGCGATGCTCTTCACGTCCGCGAAGGTCAACCACCTGAACGTGCTGCCGCAGGGTGCGCCCGAGCGGGAGACGCGGGTGCTGGACATGGTGGCGCAGATGGACGACGAGGGCTTCGGCGGCTGCACACTGGCCGGCGAGTGCGCGACGGCATGCCCGAAGGGCATTCCGCTGGTGTCCATCACCAGCATGAACAAGGAGTGGCTGCGGGCCACGCGCAAGGTGGCCAAGTAGCCCCACGGACGTTCGCCGGAAGGTGCGGACGGGCGGGGCCGGGACAGGTGCTCATCCCGGCCCCGTCTCGCATGCGCGCCCGGCATTCAGCAAGCGCACACCCGCTCTCCCGGCACTGGTCACGCGCAGTACAGCCGGCGTCGGAAGAACTGTGGCGGACCGCCCCGCGTCCAGCGGACCCGCCCCGTGACCAGGAGAGCACCCATGACCGGTGTACTGACCGCAGACCGCACCCCAAAGCCCGCCGCACCCCACCGCTACACCGTCAGCCTCGCCCGGGACGAGGAGGACGTGCGGGCCGCGCAGCGGCTGCGGCACGACGTCTTCGCCGGGGAGATGGGCGCCCTGCTGGCGAGCCCGCAGCCCGGACACGACATCGATCCCTTCGACGCGTACTGCGACCACCTGCTGGTGCGCGAGGAGACGACCGGGCAGGTCGTCGGCACCTACCGGCTGCTGCCGCCCGAGCGGGCCGCCGTCGCCGGACGGCTCTACGCGGAGAGCGAGTTCGACCTGACGGCACTGGACGCCATCCGGTCCGGCCTGGTCGAGGTCGGCCGCTCCTGCGTGCGCCCAGGCCACCGCGACGGCGCCGTGGTCGGGCTCATCTGGGCCGGCATAGCCCGCTACATGACCGAACGGGGCCACGAGTGGCTGGCCGGCTGCTGCTCCGTCCCGCTCGCCGACGGCGGCGCCCTCGCCGCCGGTACCTGGGACCGGGTGCGGGACAAGCACCTGGCGCCCGAGGAGTACCGGGTGCGGCCGTTGCTCCCCTGGGTCCCGCGCGCCTCGGCGCCGGCCGGCCGCACCGAGCTTCCGGCGTTGCTGCGCGGCTACCTCCGCCTCGGCGCCTGGGTCTGCGGCGAGCCCGCGCACGACGTGGACTTCGGCGTCGCCGACCTGTACGTGCTGCTGCCGATGAACCGGGTCGACCCGCGCTACCTGCGGCACTTCCTCTCGCTCGTCCCGGCCTGATGAGCGCCTGGCTGCCCACCGCGCCCTGCACCCCGGGGGCGTGCGTGGAGCCGCTCCCGGCCGCCCGGGCCCTGCCGCGCGCCGTGCTGCGGCTCACGGCGGTCGCCGTGCTGCTCCTCGCCGGCGTCGCGGTCGTACTGACGCCGCTGCGCACCCGCGTCCCGGCCGTCCTGGTGCGGTGCTGGTGCCGCTGGGTCGTGCGGGCCGCCGGTGTCCGGGTGCGCGTCTCGGGCGCCGTCCCGCCCGAGGGCGGGCTGCTCCTCGTCGCCAACCACGTCTCCTGGCTCGACATCCCGCTCCTCGCCGCGGTGCGGCCCGCCCGGATGCTGGCCAAGAGCGAGGTGCGGCGCTGGCCGGTGGCGGGCCCGCTGGCCGCGCGGGCCGGCGTGCTGTTCCTGGAACGGGACCGGCTGCGGGCCCTTCCCGGCACGGTCGCCGTGATCGCGCGGGACCTGCGCGCGGGCGCGGCGGTCGCCGCCTTCCCCGAGGGCAGCACCTGGTGCGGACGCGCCCGGGGCCGTTTCCGCCGGGCCGTCTTCCAGGCCGCCCTGGACGCGGGGGTGCCGGTCCAGCCCGTCCGCATCCGCTACCTCAGCGGGGAACGGGCGGTGGGCACGGCCGCCGCGTTCGTGGGCGAGGACACCCTGCTCGCCTCCCTGTGGCGGGTGGCGTCGGCGCGGGGGCTGACGGCCGAGGTGGAGGTGCGCCCCGTGCTCCCGCCCGGCCGCCACCGCGACCGGCGCGCCCTCGCCGCGGCCGCCGAGCCGGAGCACGGCCACCTCGGGAAAGCACATTCGAAAAGTATGCGCACTTTGTGACGTATGTGCCGTTTTCGTACGGCTGATGCGGACATCCGGAAGGCAGGCACTCCGGAAGGAGGGTGATGCCAGATGATCACCCGTGAAGAGATCGCCAACGTCCTGGACCATCCGGTCTACGACGGGGACGGCAACAAGATCGGCGACGCCAAGCACGTCTTCTTCGACGACATGACCGGGCGCCCCGAGTGGGTGAGCGTCAAGACGGGGATGTTCGGCTCCAACGAGTCCTTCATACCCATCCGTGACGCCGCGGTGGTGCAGGACCACCTCGAGGTCCCCTACCGCAAGGAACAGGTCAAGGACGCACCCAATGTCGACGTCGACGCGGGCGGCCATCTGTCCGAGTCGGAGGAGCACCGGCTCTACGACTACTACGGAATCAACTGGGACAGCGTGCTCTCGGAGGCCGAGCGCACCGACGACGGCCGCTTCGCCGCCGGCCCCGGACCGGCGGGCACCGCCCAAGCGGCGGGAGCCGCGGGCGCGGCGGGCATGGCGGGCACCGCCGGCACGGCGGGCGGCACGGCGGGCCGTCAGGAGGGCGCGGACCGCACCGGCATGCGCGGCGACGACGCCATGACCCGCTCCGAGGAGCAGATGCACGTCGGCGTCGAACGGCGGGAGTCCGGCCGGGCCAGGCTGCGCAAGTACGTGGTCACGGAGGAGGTCCAGCAGACCGTTCCGGTCAGCCACGAGGAAGTCCGGGTGGAGCGCGAGCCGATCACCGAGGCCAACCGCGGGGACGCGCTGGCCGGGCCGGAGATCAGTGAGGCCGAGCACGAGGTCACGCTGCACGAGGAACGCCCCGTCGTGGAGACGGAGACGGTCCCGGTGGAGCGCGTCCGGATGACCACGGAGGAGCACACCGAGGACGAGATCGTGCGCGGCCGGGTACGCAAGGAACGGATCGAGGCCGAGACGGAGCGCTTCGACGACGAGACGCGGCCGGGCCGCGAGTAGTCCTCCGCGCCCCTCAGCGCGGGGCGGGGCACCGGCGACCCGGTATCACCGGCGCCCCGCGCCGTGCAGCGCCTCGGCCAGATACCGTGCCGTGACGCTCCCGTCCGCCCGTGCCACCTCCGCCGGCGAACCCTCGGCCACGATCCGGCCGCCCGCCTCGCCGCCGCCCGGTCCCAGGTCGATCACGTGGTCGGCGCCCGCCACCACGGCCATGTCGTGCTCGACGACGACGACCGTGTGCCCGGCGTCCACCAGCCCGTGCAACTGGCGCATCAGCACCTCGACGTCGGCCGGGTGCAGACCGGTCGTCGGCTCGTCGAGGAGATACAGGGTGCGGCCCCGCCGCCCCCGCTGCAGTTCGCTCGCCAGCTTGATGCGCTGCGCCTCCCCACCGGACAGCTCGGTCGCCGGCTGACCCAGCCGGAGGTAGCCGAGCCCCACGTCGAGCAGCGCGGCGAGGCTGCGGGCCACCGCGGGCGTGTCCGCGAAGAACTCCGCCGCGCCCTCCACCGTCAGGTCCAGCACTTCGGCGATGTTCCGCCCCCGGTACGCCACTTCGAGCGTCTCCGGGTTGTACCGCGCCCCGCCGCAGTCCGGGCAGGGCGCGTACGTGCTCGGCAGGAACAGCAGCTCGACGCTGACGAAACCCTCGCCCTGGCAGGTCTCGCAGCGCCCTCCGGACACGTTGAACGAGAAGCGGCCGACGCCGTAACCTCGCCGACGAGCCTGGTCGGTGCCCGCGAAGACCTTCCGTACGACGTCGAACAGGCCCGTGTACGTGGCCAGGTTGGAGCGCGGGGTCCGGCCGATCGGCCGCTGGTCGACGGAGACCAGCCGGCCCACCCCCGGCAGCTCCTCGGTGATCTCGCCGATCAACGTCGACTTCCCCGAGCCGGACACGCCCGTCACCGCGGTGAGCGCGCCCAGCGGGAACCGGGCGGTCACCTCGCGCAGGTTGTGCCGGGTGACCGGGCCGACCGTCACCGAGCCGCGCGGGGCGCGCGGCGCACGGGCGGGCGCGGGGGAGCGGCCGAAGAGGTGACGGGCCGTCGCGGACTCGCCGACACCGGCCAGCCCGTCGACCGGACCGCTGTAGAGCACCCGTCCGCCGTGTTCGCCCGCCCGCGGACCGACATCCACGATCCAGTCGGCGCCGCGCATCACGCCGAGGTGGTGCTCCACCACGAACACCGAGTTGCCCGCCGCCTTCAGCCGCTCCAGCACCGTCAGCAGCGCCTCGGTGTCCGCCGGATGCAGTCCCGCCGACGGCTCGTCCAGGACGTAGACGACCCCGAACAGCCCGGAGCGCAGCTGCGTCGCCAGCCGCAGCCGCTGCAGCTCGCCCGCCGACAGCGTGGGCGTCGAGCGGTCCAGGCTCAGGTAGCCGAGGCCCAGCTCGACGACGGGCGCGATCCGGGAGGAGAGGTTCCCGGTGAGTGCACGGGCCGTCTCGCCGTCCGTCGGCAGCGCCCCGGAGAGTTCCGTGAGCGGCAGCGCGGCCAGCTCGGCGATGGTGCGCCCGCCCACGGTCACCGCCAGGGCCTCCGGCCGCAGCCGTCCGCCGCCGCAGACGGGGCAGGGCGCACTGGTGAGGAAGCGTTCCGCCTTCGCCCGCAGCGTGGCGCTCCTCGTGTCCGAGAAGGTCTTCAGCACGTACCGCCGGGCGCTCATGTACGTGCCCTGGTACGGCCGCTGGATGCGGCCCGCGTCCCGTACCGGGTGCACGGTGACCACCGGCTGCTCGTCCGTGAACAGGATCCATTCCCGCTGCTCGGCGGGCAGCTCGCGCCAGGGCCGGTCCACGTCGTGGCCGAGCGCGTCGAGGACGTCCCGCAGGTTCTTGCCCTGCCAGGCGCCGGGCCAGGCCGCGATCGCGCCGTCCCGGATCGACAGCGAGGGGTCCGGGACCAGCAGCTCCTCCGTCGTACGGTGCACCCGCCCGAGGCCGTGGCACTCAGGACACGCCCCGGCCGCGGTGTTCGGGGAGAAGGCGTCCGAGTCGAGACGCGGCGCGCCCGGCGGGTAGTCGCCGGCGCGGGAGAACAGCATCCGCAGGGAGTTCGAGAGGTTGGTGACCGTGCCGACCGAGGAACGGGACGTCGGCCCCGTGCGGCGCTGCTGCAGTGACACGGCGGGTGGGAGTCCGGTGATCTCGCCGACCTTCGGGGCGCCGACCTGGTGGATCAGCCGGCGGGCGTACGGCGCGACCGACTCGAAGTATCGCCGCTGCGCCTCCGCGTACACCGTCCCGAAGGCCAGCGACGACTTCCCCGACCCCGAGACACCGGTGAACACGGCCACCACGTCCCGGGGGATGTCCACGTCCACGCCCTTGAGGTTGTGCTCACGGGCGCCGCGCACCCGGACGTACGGGTCGTGGGGACTGTGCATCGCGGGGAACTCCGTACGGTCTTCGGCCCGGTCGCTTCCGGGGAGGGGACAAACCCCGCGATTCTATGCCGCGGCGGTGGCCGTTTCCGTGCCGGTGACGCGGGCGAGCCGCCGGTGGGAGTCCAGCAGGGCCTCGCGGTCGTACGTGCTCGTGGTGACCAGGACCTCCTGGGCGCCCGTGTCCTCGATGAGCGACTCCAGCTCCTCGGCGACCTGTTCCTCGGTGCCGGCGAGGTGCCCGGACAGACCTGACTCGTACAGGCCGCGCTCCTTGGCGGTCATCGTCCGGGCCGCGGCCTCCTCGGGCGGGGGCAGGGGCGGGAAGGACCCGCGGGTGCGGGCCTGCGCCATGGACCAGGCCTCCGGGACCAGGAGCCGCCGGGCCGCCTCGGGGCTGTCGGCCACGGCGACCGTGCCGGAGACGACGACGTACGGCTCCCCGGCCCACTCGGAGGGGCGGAACCCGGCGCGGTAGCGGTCGATGCCGCGCAGCATCCGGTCGCGGTCGCGCAGGTCGCCGATGACCATCGGCAGCCCGGCCCGGGCCGCCACGGCCGCGCCCTCGCCCATGGCCAGCACGAACGGCGGCACCGTCAGCCCCTCCGCCGGGCGGGCGTGCGCGCCGGTGGGGGACGTGCCCCGGAACCAGCCGAGCAGCTCGGCCAGTTGTGCGTCGAAGTCGTCGGCGTCGTCCTTGTCCCGGCCCAGCGCCCTGCGCACGCCGTCGGTGAAGCCCACCGAGCGGCCCAGACCCATGTCGATCCGCCCGGGGAAGAGAGACTCCAGGACGCCGAACTGCTCGGCGACGACCAGCGGCCGGTGGTTGGGCAGCATGACGCCGCCCGTGCCGACCCGGATGCGGCGCGTGGCACCGGCGACGGCGGCGGCCAGCACGGTCGGCGCCGAGCCCGCCACGCCGGGCACGCCGTGGTGCTCCGCCACCCAGAACCGGTGGTAGCCCAGCCGCTCGGCCTCCCGCGCCAGCGCCACGGTGTCGCGCAGCGCCTCGGCGGCGGTGTGTCCCTCGCGGATGCGGGAGCGGTCGAGGACGGAGAAGCGGGTGGACGCGATCACTGAGGTCACACCGGGTTCAACGTATGAACGGCGCCAGGATTCCCGGCAGCGCGTTCTAGGGTGGGCGGGTGACCGACAGCGAGAAACCCCCGGTGGCCGTGTTCGACCTGGACAACACCCTCGCCGACACCGCGCACCGGCAGCGGTTCCTGGAGCGCCGGCCCCGCGACTGGGACGCCTTCTTCGCCGCCGCGCCGCACGACCCGCCGCTCGCCGAGGGCATCGCGCTGGTGCGGGAGAGCGCCGAGGAGTGCGAGATCGTCTATCTGACCGGGCGGCCCGAGCGCTGCCGGCGCGACACGCTCGACTGGCTGGCCGCGCACGGCCTGCCCCAGGGGCCCGTGCACATGCGGGGCAACGCGGACCGGCGGCCGGCGCGGCGCACCAAGCTGGAGATCCTCCGGCGGCTCGCCCGGACCCGCGAGGTGAGGGTCCTGGTGGACGACGACGAACTGGTCTGTGACGACGCCGAACGGGCCGGGTTCACGGTCGTCCGGGCCCGCTGGGCGGCGCGGTCGGCCGAACTGCGGGTGGCGCAGGAGCGCGAGGGCCGCACCTGACCGGCCGGGCTCCCGTTCCGCTCAGTCCGTCTCCTCCAGGCGGAAGCCGAGCTTCAGGCCGACCTGCCAGTGCGCGATCCGCCCTTCCTCGATCTGGCCGCGCACCTGGGTCACCTCGAACCAGTCGAGATTGCGCACGGTCTGCGTGGCGCGGGTGATGCCGTTGCGGACGGCCTGGTCGACGCCGTCGGGCGAGGTGCCGACGATCTCGGTGACCCGGTAGATGTGGTTCGACATGCGGGTGCTCCCTTCCGCGGGCGGCGGTGTGCCGCGTCACTCCACCGTGCCCCAAGCCGGGACGCGGCGCGAGGCGTCGACTCCGGCGGAGCAACCGACCGTCACCCCTTGACCTCGGCATTGGTCCATACCAACATGGCAGCCACCCGTTCGAGCTTCGGGCTCGTCCCCCACGTCGGGTCTCCCTTCGCATGCGCAGGACTTCGCCGTCCGCGCCCGCACCCTGTTCGTCAGACTGAAGGACCCTCCGTGAGACGTCGCCTCCTCGCCCTTGTTTGCGTGTCCGCCTCCCTGCTCAGCGGCTGCGGCCTGATGTCGCAGGACGGCGAGGGCGAGCGGCGTGCGGTCACGGTCTGGCTGATGAAGGGCAGCGCCTCCGACGACTTCCTGAAGCGGTTCACCGAGGAGTTCGAGCGTGAACACCCCGACCTCGACCTCGACGTGAAGATCCAGGAGTGGACCGGGATCGGCGACAAGGTGCAGACGGCGCTGAAGGCCGACGGAACCGACGGGCCGGACGTCATCGAGGTGGGCAACACCCAGGTCCCGCAGTACGCGGAGGGCGGCCGGCTCCAGGACCTGACACTGGAGTCGATGCGGGACTGGGGCCTTGAGGACTGGCTGCCGGGCCTCGCCGAACCGGGCCAGTGGATGTCCCACCAGTACGGCATCCCCTGGTACGCGGCCAACCGCGTGGTCATCTACCGCAAGGACCTGTTCGAACAGGCCGGTATCACCGGACCGCCCCGCACCCGCGAGGAGTGGCTCACCGCCACCGAGAAGCTCGACACCGGCGGCGACCAGGGCATCTACCTGGCCGGGCAGGACTGGTACACGCTCTCCGGATTCATCTGGGACGAGGGCGGCGAACTGGCCGTGGAGGAGGGCGGGACCTGGCGGGGCGCCCTGGACTCCGAGGCCGCCCTGCGCGGCATGGACTTCTACCGCGAACTGCAGGCCCTGGGCGACGGTCCGGTCGACGCCGACGAGGAACACCCGCCGCAGGCCGGCGTGTTCGCGGACGGGGGCGTCGCGCAGATCGTCGCCGTGCCGGCCGTCGCCCAGACCATTCTGCGGGACAACCCCGGCCTCAAGGGCAAGCTGGGCTTCTTCCCGGTGCCCGGCAAGACCGCCGGCAAGCCCGGCGCCGTCTTCACCGGCGGCTCCGACCTCGTCGTGCCGAAGAACACCGACCAGCACGAGGGCGCCCTCGCCGTCGTCGAGGCGCTGGCCGGCACCGAGTGGAACACCGACCTGGCCCGCACCATGCACTACGTCCCGAACAAGAAGTCCCTCGCCGACGCCGTCGCGGGCGAGGAAGCGGTCGCCGCCATGGCCGCCGGTGCCGCACAGGGCCGGGCGACCCCCGGCACGCCCCGGTGGGGCGCGGTGGAGGCGGACAATCCGATCAAGGAGTACATGACGAAGGTGCTCACCGGGGGCGACGCGGAGTCGGAGGCCGGCAAGGCCTCCGACCGCATCACCGAACTCCTGGACCTGGACGCGCGCTGACCCGCGCGGCCCGGGCCGGGGCGCCCCGGATCAGCGCACGACGCTCAGCGACAGCGCGAACCGGTCCTCGCGGTCCGTCCACCAGTGGGCCAGGTCCAGCCCGGCCCCGGCCAGTTCGGCGCGCACACCGTCCTGCCGGAACTTCGCGGAGACCTCGGTGCGCAGTTCCTCCCCGGCCGCGAAGTCGACGGCCAGGTCGAGCGCCTGCACCTTGACCGTCTGCGCGGTGCGCGAGCGCAGCCGCATCTCGATCCACTCCCGTTCCGCGTTCCACAGCGCCACGTGCTCGAAGGCGGCGGGCGCGAAGTCGGCCGCCAGCTCCCGGTTGATCACGGACAGCACGTTCTTGTTGAACGCGGCCGTCACCCCGGCCGCGTCGTCGTACGCCCGCACCAGCACCCGCTCGTCCTTCACCAGGTCCGTGCCCAGCAGCAGGGCGTCGCCGGGGGAGAGCAGACCCCGCACGGCGGTCAGGAACGCGGCGCGCTCCTCGGGCAGCAGGTTGCCGACCGTGCCGCCGAGGAACGCCACGAGCCGTGGGCCCGGCGTCCCGGGCAGCGTCAGCCCCGAGGTGAAGTCGGCGATCAGCGCGTGCACCTGGAGGTCCGGGCGCTCGGCGACGAGCGCCTGCCCGGCCTGGGTGAGGGCGCTCTCGCTGACGTCGACCGGCACGTAACCGCGCAGCCCGGTCAGCGCGTCGAGCAGGAACCGCGTCTTCTCCGAGGAACCCGAACCCAGCTCCACCAGGGTGCGGGCGCCGGTCGCCGCGGCGATCTCGCCGGCCCGGTCGACGAGGATCTCCCGCTCGGCCCGGGTCGGGTAGTACTCGGGCAGCGCGGTGATCTCCTCGAACAGCTCGCTGCCGCGCGCGTCGTAGAACCACTTCGGCGGCAGCCACTTCGGTGTGCTCGTCAGCCCTGCCAGGACGTCGTCGCGCAGGGCGGCGTCCGTGGCGTCCTCGGGCAGCGTGCGGGTGAGACGGAACGGGCTCACGTGCGGGGCTCCTTAGGGGAGACGAAAGCGTCTGCGAGGGCGTCGCCGCCCGGATCCTTCAGCGGAGTGAGCAGCACGTCCGTGCCGCTCGCCGCGAGCAGCGTGCGGTCGGGGACCTCCTGCCAGTGCGGGTCGTCGTCGTACGGCTCCGAGGCGACGACCGTGCCGCCGCCGGACCGCGTCAGGTACCACAGGGTGTCGCCCCAGGTGGTGGCCGTGACGGTGACGCCGTCGGTCAGCAGCAGGTTGAGCCGGGAGGCCGGGGCCGCGTCGGCGACCTCCGCCACCGTCTCGGCGAGCGCCCGGCCCGCGTCGTCCCCGGCGCGCAGCCGGGCCAGCACCAGCGCCCACACGAGTGCGGAGTCGTTGCGGGCCTCGAGCGCCAGCAGGTCCTCGGGCGGCAGCGTCGCGGCCACCCCGGCCAGCGATCCGGGCCAGCCGGCCACGGCGCCGTTGTGGCTGAACAGCCAGGTCCCGGCGGCGAACGGGGCCGCCGCGGCCTCCGCGTCGGCCCCGGAGAGCGTCGCGTCCCGCACGGCGGCCAGCAGCGCGCCGGTCCGCACCACCCGTGCCAGGTCGGCGAAGGACTGGTCCGCCCAGATCGGCCCGGCGCGGCGGTACCGGGCCGGCACCGGGTCCCCCTCGGCGTACCAGCCGACGCCGAACCCGTCGGCGTTGACCGTGCCGTACCGCTGGTGCCGCGGCGCCCAGGACTGGCGGTACAGCCCGTGCGGCGGCGCCACCACGAGCCGGGCGATCGGCTCGCCGGGGCCCACGTAGGCCAGGTGACGGCACATCAGGAGCCCTCCGCCGACCGGGCGGTGCGGAAGCCGGAGAAGATCTGCCGCCGTATCGGGTAGTCCCAGTTGCGGAAGGTACCCCGGCAGGCCACCGCGTCCACCGCGAACGAACCGCCGCGCAGCACCTTGTAGTCGGGCCCGAAGAACACCTCCGAGTACTCCTTGTACGGGAACGCCCGGAAACCCGGGTACGGGGCGAAGTCGCTCGACGTCCACTCCCAGACGTCGCCGATCAGCTGCCGCACGCCGAGCGGCGACTCACCGGCCGGATAGCTGCCGGCGGGCGCCGGACGCAGGTGCCGCTGGCCGAGGTTGGCGTGGTCCGGCCCCGGGTCGGTGTCGCCCCACGGGTAGCGCATCGTGCGGTCGCCCGCCGGGTCGTGCCGGGCGGCCTTCTCCCACTCGGCCTCGGTGGGCAGCCGCCGCCCGGCCCAGCGGGCGTAGGCGTCGGCCTCGTACCAGCACACGTGCACCACCGGCTCGTCGGCCGGCACCACCTCGGTGACGCCGAAGCGCCGCCGCAGCCACTGCCCGCCGTCCCGGCGCCAGAACAGCGGGGCGGTGATGGAGTGGCGGCGGATGTGGTCCCAGCCCTGAGGGGCCCACCAGCGCGGGTCGTCGTAGCCGCCGTCGTCGATGAACGCCTGGTACGCGCCGTTGGTCACCGGCGTGGTGTCGAGGTGGAAGGGTGCCACCTCGCGCCGGTGCGCGGGGCGTTCGTTGTCCAGCGCCCACGGCTCGGTCGACGTGCCCATCACGAACGGGCCGCCGGGCACCAGGACCTCCGCCGGGCCGGTGAACAGCGGCACCGGATCCGGGTCCGGCGCCGTCAGGGCCTGCGGGCCCTTGCGGAGCTGGTGCGTGATGAGCATGGTCTCGTCGTGCTGCTGCTCGTGCTGGGCGATCATCCCGAAGGCGAAGCCGGCCTCGGTCAGCCGCGTCCCGTGGAACGCGGTGGCCTCCAGCACGTCCAGCGCCCGTCCGCGCACGTCGGCCGCGTAGCGCCGGGCCTCCTCGGGGGAGAGCAGCGGCAGCTTGGGCCGCTCGGCGCGCGGATGCTCGAAGGCGTCGTACAGGCTGTCTATCTCCGGGCGTATCGCCTCGTGCCCGGCGACGGCGCGCAGCAGCCACTGCTCCTCCTGGTTGCCGATGTGCGCCAGGTCCCACACCAGGGGTGACATCAGCGGCGACACCTGCGCGGTGAGGTCGGGACCCTCCACACAGCTGGTCAGCAGCGTGGTGCGGTCGCGGGCGGTGACCAGTGTGTCGAGGGCCCGTTCGCGCAGGGTCTCGGCGTCGACGGGGGGTACGGCGGTGGTGTCGGTGGCGGTGTCCATGGCGGGGTCGGTCATGGGCGGATCTCCCTCCCGTGCGGGCCACGGCTCGCGCCGTCCGGCATCTCCAGCAGATCGTCGGCGGGGCAGCGGCCCCTGAGGACGTAGCGATCCAGGTACCCGGCGACGGCGTCCGTGACCGCGGGCGTGGCACCGACCCGGGGCAGGGCGCCGAGCGCCGCGGTGAAGCACGTGACGGCGGCCTCGCGCAGCTCCGGATCGGTGAGCGCGAGGCGGGCCGCGTCCTGGTACAGCGGGTTGTGCGGGGCGCGCAGGCCGAGCGTGCGCTCCGCGAGGGGCTTCACCGAGCGGTAGGCGGTCTCGGTGGCCTCCGGGTCGTCGAACAGCGCCGCCGTCACGGCGAGCGGCACGATCCAGCCGTCGTCCCCGGGCTGCGCGTCGATCATGCGCAGTTCCAGATGGCCGCGCGGCCTGACGGGCGGGAACAGCGTGGTGAGGTGGTAGTCCAGGTCCTCCCGCGTCGGCGCTCTGGGCGTCCGGTTCCGGGTCCACTCCCGGAAGGTCATGCCCTCCGGCACGTCCCAGGGCCCGCCGTCCCGGCGCACGCACATCACCGGCGCGTCCAGGACGTGCCGGGTCCAGGCGCCGCGGGGGTCGGAGTCCAGCGCGGGGCCGCCTGCCCGCCCGGTGCCGATCTGGGTCCAGCGCAGCTGACGGGTGGACCGCCAGCCGGTGGGCCGGTCGCCGGCCAGCGGGGAGTTCGCGAACGCGGCCAGCAGGACCGCGCCCAGGTGGTGGGCCAGCCACCAGCGGCGCACGTGCCCGAGCGGACCGGGCTCCTCCTGACCGGCGTCGAGGCACACCTGCACGGAGGCGGAGGTGCACATCATGAAACGCCCGGCGGGGCCGGTGCGGTCGAGACAGGTCTCCATGGCGTCGTAGCGCGGCTGCCGCAGGAAGCGGCGGGGCGCCTGCCAGGGGTCGTGGCCGAGGCCGACGAGGGCGAGACCGTCCTCGCGCAGGACCGCGCGTACGGCGTCGAGGTCGGCGGAGACGGCGCCGACGCACTCCGTCAGGGAGGCGGCGGGCAGCGAGCTGAGCTCCAACTGGCCGCCCGGTTCGACGGTCAGCGCGGATCTGAGGGGCACGGTCCGCAGAGCGGCGTAGACCGCTTCGAGTCGTTCGGGTGCCACGGGGAGCCGTGGCGCGTGCGTGTCGTGGACCAGCCACTCCACCTCGACGCCAAGGCGCCGGGGCGGACCGGTCTTGAAGCAGATGCCGTGGACCAGCGCCTCGACCTCCGCTTCGGTGACAGTGGTGCGTGGCTGTATACAGCCACCTACCGCTTCGGACATGTCGGGATCCTCCTGAGATTCCACCATGTCACCGACCCGTTCACGGTGGGCCGGGTCGGCACACTCGTCCCACCCAAGACCCTCGTACGGCTCCGCACAAGGGTGCACAGCGGGACATTCCGGCTCGGAAGTCTCCGCGGCCCGTCCGTTTCCGAGGGCTTTCCCCGGCGTTCCCCGGCCGGGAAACTCCGTTGCACCGCAGCACCAGCATCACCCAGGATCACCACATGAGCACGACGGGGGAGACCGCGCGGCGCGCGGCCATGGCGTCCACGGGGGTGTCGCCATGAGCGCGCGCCTGCGCGGCATCGCACAGCGGACCGAGCAGATCGTGACGGCGGGGTACTACCGCACACCCGGCGGACGAGAGGTGTCCGTGGCGGCCGCGGTCGCCGGGGCACGTGAGGGCACCCGGACGCACGGACCGCAGCCGGTGGAGCCGGCGGCCTGGACCCCGGCGCGGACGGTGTTCGAAGTGACCGGCGAGAGCAGCCTGGAGGCCGCCCGCCGGCTCGGCGGCGAGGTCGCCGTGCTGAACTTCGCCTCCGCCCGCAATCCCGGCGGCGGCTACCTCAACGGCGCCCAGGCCCAGGAGGAGGCCCTCTGCCGGGCCTCCGCGCTGTACACCTGCCTGCTGCGGGCCCGCGAGTTCTACGACCACCACCGCGCCCACCGCGACCCGTTCTACACGGACCGCGTCATCCACTCACCGGCCGTCCCCGTCTTCCGCGACGACCGCGGCGACCTGCTCGACGAGCCGCACACGGCGGGCTTCCTCACCTGCGCCGCGCCGAACGCGGGCGTGGTGCTGCGCACGGCCCCCGAGCGCGCCGCCGAACTGCCCGCCGCCCTGGCCGCGCGTGCCGAGCGGGTACTGGAGACGGCCACGGCCCACGGGTACCGGCGGCTCGTGCTCGGGGCCTGGGGCTGCGGCGTGTTCCGCAACGACCCCGCCCAGGTCGCGGGCGCCTTCCGGACGCTGCTGGGACCCGGCGGTCGCTTCTCGGCGGCCTTCGAGCGGGTGGCGTTCGGCATCCTGGACCGCACGCCGGGCGGCACGGTCCGCCAGGCGTTCGCGCGGGCCTTCCCCGAGGGCACGGACCGCCCCGGTCAGCTCCAGCCGTAGCGCTCCCGAAGCCGCCGCCGAACGAGGTCGAACCGCATCCGGTCCAGGGCGCACGCCTCGCGCGCATCCCGGCTTCGTGCAGCCGCAGCACCCGGTCGACGTCGACCCAGGAGTCCCGCCCGGACCGGTCCCACGGCCCGCTCCCGGTCGGCACCCCCGGTGCCGGCCCCGGTTCCACTGGAGCGGCTTAGCCGCGCCCGTCGTTCTCCTCGTAGGGCAGCCAGGTCCAGACGATCGCCGGGACCGGGGTCGCCGACGTGCGCGGGGGAGTGCTCGGTCCGCACCCGGCCCACGGCCCGGGGATCGGCGTCGGTGGTGGCGAAAGTGCCGTGACGGCCGGGAACGGCGTCGTCCGTGTCGTCGGCGAAGGAACGCACGGCCGTACCGTACGGGACGCCGACGGCGGCCCCGGCGGAGGTGCGAGCGTCCGGTCGCGGTGCCGTCGCCGTACGCGCGGGCGCACGGACCGGGCGCCGCCGCCGGGCGGGTGGCAGGCTGATCACGCTGATCACCGGAGGCCGCACGCCGCGGCCCCGGCCACCGACCGTACGAGCACAGAAGGCCGACGTCATGACCGAGCAGCTCACCGTGAGCGTCCTGGGCACCGGCATCATGGGTGCCGCGATGGCCCGCAACCTCGTCCGCGCCGGACACTCCGTCCGCGTCTGGAACCGCAGCCGGGACAAGGCCGAGCCGCTGGCCGCCGACGGCGCGCACGTCGCCGGCGGACCCGAGGAGGCGGTGCGGGGCGCCGACGTCGTCCTCACCATGCTGTACGACGGTCCGGCCGCCCTCGACGTCATGCGGCGGGCCGCACCCGGTCTGCGTCCCGGTACCGCGTGGGCGCAGTCGACCACCGCCGGCGTCGACGCGGTCGCCGACCTGGCCGCCTTCGCACACGAGCACGGCCTGGTCTTCTTCGACGCGCCGGTGCTGGGCACCCGGCAGCCCGCCGAGGCCGGGCAACTGCTCGTGCTGGCCGCCGGTCCGGCCGACGCCCGGCACGCCGTCGAGCCCGTGTTCGACGCCGTCGGCTCCCGCACGGTGTGGACCGGCGAGGACGGCGCGGCCGGCAGCGCCACCCGGCTGAAACTGGTGGCCAACAGCTGGGTACTGGCCGCCACCAACGCGGCCGGCGAGGTCCTTGCGCTCGCCAGGGCGCTGGGAGTCGATCCGGACGCCTTCTTCGACGCCATCGGCGGCGGCCCGCTCGACATGGGGTACCTGCGCGCCAAGGCGGGGATGATCCGGGACGGCGCGCTGACACCGGCCCAGTTCGCGGTCACCACCGCTGCGAAGGACGCCCGGCTCATCGTCGAGGCCGGCGAGGCGAACGGGGTCCGCCTGGACCTGGCCGCCGCCGGAGCCGGGCGACTGGCGCGCGCGGCGGCGCAGGGGCACGGTGACGAGGACATGGCGGCGGCCTACTTCGCCAGTTTCGAGGAGAAGGCGTCCGGCTGACCGCGCCCGGGGTACCGGTGAGGGTGCGCGAGAAGCCGGACGCCGACGTAGCCTCGGCACAGACCAAGATCCAAGGAGCCACCATGTCCAAGCCCCCGCTGCCGCACGAGGCCGTCGCACTGCTGCGCCGCCCGAACCCGTGCGTCATGGCCACCGTCCGCTCGGACGGCGCCCCCGTCTCCACGGCCACCTGGTACCTGTGGGAGGACGACGGCCGGGTCCTGATCAACTTCGACGCCGGCCGGGTGCGCCTGAAGCACGTGCGCCGCGACCCGCGGGTGACCCTCACGGTCCTCGCGGACGACGACTGGTACACGCACGTCACCCTCATCGGCCGCGTCACCGACATCCGCGACGACGCGGACCTCTCCGGCATCGACCGCCTCTCCCGGCAGTACACGGGCAACCCCTACCCGGACCGCGTCCGGCCCCGGGTCAGCGCCTGGGTCGAGGTCGAGCGCTGGCACGGCTGGGGTGCCATGAAGGACAGCGACCAGGCGTCCACCTGAGCGACGGCCGCGAACGCCGTGTCCCGAGGCCGTCGCCGGACAGGCCCTAGTCCTTCCGCCCGGTGACGGCCACGGTGACGCCGAGGCCGATCATCGCCAGGCCGCCCGCGCCGCCGACCGCGGACAGCCGGCGCGGTGACCGCGCGAACCAGTCGCGCGCGGTGGCCGCGAGCAGGCCCCACACGCTGTCGCAGGCCAGCGCGATGGCGTTGAAGACCAGGCCGAGCAGCAGCATCTGCACGGCGACGCCGCCCCGGTCCCGGTCGGCGAACTGCGGCAGCACGGCGGCGAAGAACACGATGGTCTTGGGGTTGGTCACCCCGACGGCAAAGCCCTCCCAGAAGGTGCGCCGCCGGTCCTCGTCCGACCCGGCGTCACCGGCGAACGCGGCCCGCAGGGAGCGGCGTTCGCGCCACGCCCCGACTCCGAGGTGCACCAGGTAGGCGGCGCCCGCCAGCTTCAGCACCGTGAAGACGACGGCCGACCGCTCCACGACCGCCCCGACGCCCAGGGCGACCGCGACGACCAGGACGTAGGAGCCGAGCGTGTTCCCGGCCACCGTGGTGAGCGCGGCGCGGCGGCCGCGGGAGAGCGCCCTGCCGACCACGAACAGCACGCTCGGGCCTGGGACCACGA
Source organism: Streptomyces sp. NPDC058796 (assembly GCF_042745235.1). Taxonomy (NCBI): domain Bacteria; kingdom Bacillati; phylum Actinomycetota; class Actinomycetes; order Kitasatosporales; family Streptomycetaceae; genus Streptomyces; species Streptomyces sp. NPDC058796. The sequence continues at coordinate 274,186 of NZ_JBHYOP010000009.1, read as the reverse complement.
TGATCAGCAGTGACAGCGCCGCGAAGGCGAGAAGACGGTCGGCGGACACCATGGCGTCATGCAAGCACGGCACCCGCTCGGCCTACCACGGGATTTTCGCCGGGCGTCGACACCCGCTCGGTCCTCGCCTAGGATCCACGGCGCGGCATCGCGTGCCGGTCACCGTCCGGGTGAGGCATGGAGGCGCCGCGGAGATGCCCGTGGAGGCATTGCCCGTGTCAGTCGAGTTCAACCACACCATCGTTCTCTCCCGCAGCCGGGAGGAGTCCGCGCACTTCCTCGCCACCGTCCTGGGGCTGGAGGTCGGCGAGCCCGCGGGGATGTTCCTGCCGGTGACGACCGCGAACGGCGTCACCCTCGATTTCGCCACCGTCGACATCGACATCCCCGTGCAGCACTACGCGTTCCTCGTCTCCGAGGACGAGTTCGACGCGATCCTCGCCCGCCTCGTCGCGGACGGCGTCCCCGTCCAGGCCGACCCGCACGGCCGGCACCCGCGCCGCATCAACCGCAACGACGGCGGCCGGGGCGTGTACTTCAGCGACCCGTCCGGGCACGGCATGGAAGCCTTCACCCGCCCCTACGGAAGCGACCCGTCCTCGCCGCTCAACGGCGTCACGGAGGACGTCCCGGGCGCACGCTGACCGCGGTCGCCGGCGGACCGTTGTCAGACCCCCTCCCCATACTGGTGGCCTCGAGTGAGCCGGACGTGAGGAGGGGGATGCCGTGCGCACGGTCTACAGCGGGGAACTGCACGTCAGCTACGGGCAGTTCTACGTGGACAGCCGGCGGGACGACGACGGACCGGCACTGTGGGCGGCCTGCGCCGGGCAGAGCAACGGACTGTGCGGCGCGGCCGTCCCCGGCCACCTCTTCCTCGTCACGGGCCTGCACACCGGCCGGGTCGGTCTGACCGTCGAGGTGCACGGGGCGGCCCCGCCGCTCGACGAGGCCTGGGAGGAGGCCGTGGAGGTGTCCTTCCGGCCGGCCGGCGCCCCGGCGGTCGTCCTGCCGTGGGGAGACGGTCCGCTGTGCGCGCTGGACCTGCTGCCGACCGACCACCGGGTGCGTTACTGCGGGCGCGGCATGGACCGGGGGCGGGACGAGGAGCTCGCCGTGCTGGAGGGCGGCGCGCCGGTGGACCACTATCTGCTGCAGTTCTGGCCCGCCCCGCCCGCCCCGGACCTCGTCGTCCGGCAGACCTCCGGCAGCGCCGCGTACTGGCACCGGCACGCCCGCAGTCTCCCGGCGGCCGGGCAGGAGACCGCGCCGGGGGACCGGGAAACCCTCTCCTGGGGCGGCCGGCTGCCCAGCCGGCGCGTCAGGGAGGCCGGCGGCGACGCACGCGGACTGGTGCCGCTCGACCGCGAACTGATCGACGCCGTCGACGCCGTGTGCCCGAGGACGCAGCGGTGCCTCGCGCGCTGGGCCGCCCACCGCGCGCTCACCGAGGCGGGGCTCGACGGCATCGACTGGATCACGCCCGCGCTGGCCGCACTGGACCGCGGGGAGCCCCTGCCCGACCCGTTCGGCGACCCGGAGCGGGTCTGGGGACGCTTCTTCGCCGACGCCCGCACCCGGTGCGGCGCGGCCGCCCCGCCGGACGGGAGCGGCAACCCGCTGCGGCGGACCACCGCCCTGCCCGCCCTCTTCGCCGCGGCCGAACCGGACCCGCTGCGCGCCGCACTCGGCGCCCTCTTCGCCGCCGCGGTCACCCACGGCCCCGAGTACCCGGCGCTGTTCGCCGAGGCCCGCCGCCGCTTCCCGGCCCTCGTCCGGGACACACCAGCAGCAGGGGAGTCACCAGCAGGAGGACTCCCGCCAGCGCGATCGCCGTACGCGGACTCGTGAGGCCGGCCAGGAGGCCCCACAGCGCGGTCAGGGCCGCGGTCGTCAGCCTGGCGCTGACGGTCCAGGCGGTCAGGGTGCGGGCGACCCGGTCCGCCGGCGTCAGGTCGAGGCGGCGCGTGGCGGACACCGGGTTGAACACGCCCGCGCAGGTGATCAGACCGAACTCGACGGCCATCACGAGGACGAGTCCGCCGGTGCCGGGACCGACGAAGGCCAGGCCCACCGACCAGCACACGCGCAGCGCCCCGCTGGCGACCAGCACCCGGTGGTCCCCGAACCGCGTCACGAGCGGGCCGGCCAGCCGCGAGCCGAGCAGCCCGCCGGCGCACGGCACCGCGAAGGCCAGGCCGTACTGCCAGGGCGCGAAGCCCAGATCGCCCAGCATGAGGACGGCGAGCAGCGGAGCCGTGGCCATGATCAGGCCGTTGACCAGCAACGTGTTCAGGAACAGCGGGCGCAGTCCCGGCGAGGTGAGGATGAACCGCCAGCCGGCCGGCAGGTCACCCGCCCGCGGCCGGGCCGGGCCGGTGCGGACCGGCTGCGGCTCGCCACCGCCGACGGCGCGGACGCCCAGCGCCGACAGCAGGTGGCTCACCGCGTCGACCGTCACCGTGACCACCGGGCCGAAGAGCCCGATCGCCGCGCCGCCGGCCGGAGGCCCGAGCATCGTCGCGGTCCAGGTGGTCGCCTCGAACCGGCCGTTCGCCCTCAGCAGGTCCCCCGGCGGTACCAGCGCCTTGAGACAGGAACCGGCGGCGGCCCGGAACGCGATGTCGGCCGCGGCCATGACGGCCGACACCACCAGCAACTGGGCGAGGGAGAGCCGGCCGAACGCGTACGCGACGGGCACGCTCAGCAGCACCGCGCACCGGACCAGATCCATCGCGACCATCACCGGCCGCTTGCGCCGGAACTCCACCCACGGGCCCAGCGGCACCGCCACCACCGCGCCCACCGCGAGCCCGGCCGCCGCGAGCGCCGCCACCTGCCGCGGCCCGGCGTCCAGCACCACGACCGCGATCAGCGGGAAGGCGTCGAAGGCCAGCCGGGTGCCGAACGTGCTGACGGCGTACGCCGCCCACAACCACCCGAACGGCCGCCCCAGCGACCTCCTGCCACTCACCACGCCCGACACCGACACGCCCGACATCCAAGCGAGCACGGCACCCGCGGATCAAACAACGGGCCGGGCCCCCTGTACAACCCACGGTTGTGCATCGGTCCGCTGTACGCCGGTCCGCTCTGTGCCGGCCCCGCCGTCCCGCTAGCGCGCCAGCAGCTTCCGCAGCGCACCGGCGACCTCGCCCGGTGCCTCCTCGGCCATGAAGTGGCCGCACCCGACGGTCTCGTGGGCCAGGTCCGGAGCCCAGCTCCGCCACAGGGCGGCGGCGTCGTAGCCGAGGGCCGCGCCCCAGCCCTGCTGGAGGACGGTCACCGGCATCCGCAGCCGGTTCCCGCTCTCGCGGTCGGCCCGGTCGTGGTCGACGTCGATGCCGGCGGAGGCCCGGTAGTCGGCCACGATGGACGGCACCGCCGCACGGGACGCCTCCAGGTAGGCGGCGCGTACGTCGGCGGGCAGGGCGTCCGGATCGCGGGTCCAGACGTCGAGGAAGTGGCCGAAGAACGCGTCGGGCGCGGCGCCGATCAGCTGCTCCGGCAGCCCGGGCGGCTGGGCCATCAGGTAGAGGTGGAAGCCCACCGCCGCCGAGGTGCCGTGCAGCACGTCCCACATGTCCAGGGTCGGCAGCACGTCCAGCGCGGCCAGGTGCGTCACCGTGTCCGGGTGGTCCAGTCCCGCCCGCACCGCGACCAGCGCGCCCCGGTCGTGACCGGCCAGCGCGAAGCGCTCGTGTCCGAGCGCGCGGGCGAGGGCGACGACGTCGGCGGCCATGGTCCGCTTGGCGTAGGCGGTGCCGCCGGGATCGGCCGGCTTGTCGCTGGCGCCGTAGCCGCGCAGGTCGGGGCAGATGACCGTGTGGTCGGCCGCGAGGTCGGCGGCGACGTGCCGCCACATCAGGTGGGTCTGCGGGAAACCGTGCAGCAGGACGAGCGGGCTGCCCGAGCCGCCGACGGCCACGTTCAGGGCGACGCCGTCGGCGACCGTGACGCGGTCGTAGGTGAAATCGGGGATGGTCGGTGCCATGGCTGCTCCATGCCTTTCGACGCACGCCGTGCCTGTTCCCCGGCGTGCTGGTGACTGCTCCCAGCCTCACGGGCCCGAATCAGCAACGGATCAGCATCCGTCGGCACGCGTACCGTGGTGACCGGCGAGCAGCGGTGCGGATCGGAGCGGGCGGACATGGAAGCGGTCACCTTCGGCGTGCTGGGACCGGTCACCGCCGAACGCGCCGGCGCCGGAGTCGCCCTCAAGGGCCCCAGGCACCGCGCGGTGCTGGCACGGCTGGTCCTGGCCCGGCGGCGGGTCGTCCCGCTCGACCGCCTCGTCCACGACCTGTGGGACGAACCGCCGCCGAGGGCCGTGGGCGCGGTGCGCACCTTCGTCGGGGACCTCCGCCGCGCTCTGGAGCCCGGCCGTCCGCCGCGCACCCCGGCCCGGCTCCTCGTCACCGAAGGACCCGGGTACGCCCTGCGCGCGGCCCCGGACGCCGTCGACGCGTGGCGCTTCGAGGCGGCCGTCGCCGAGGCCGACCGGCTGCCCGCCGCCCAGGCCCCGGACCGCATCCGGGCCGCGCTCGGACAGTGGCGGGGTCCGGCGTACGCCGACTTCGCCGGGGCCGAGTGGGCCCGCGGCGAGCGTTCCCGGCTCACCGAACTGCGGCTGCGCGCGGTCGAGCGCCGGGCGGAGCTCCTGGTGGACGCGGGCCGCGCCGCCGAGGCGGTCCCCGACCTCGACGCGCACCTGACCGAGCACCCCTGGCGCGAGGAGGCGTGGCGGCTGCTCGCCCTCGCCCTGTACCGGACCGGACGCCAGGCGGACGCCCTCGCGGTGCTGCGCCGGGCCCGGGACCTGCTCGCCGCCCACCTGGGCGTCGACCCCGGGTCCGGGCTGCGCCGCCTGGAGGCCCGCGTCCTCGCCCAGGACCCGGAGCTGGACCCGCCCGGCGAACCGGCGGAGGCGGCCGCCCGGCTGTGGGCCCGCGCGACCGAGGCGTACGACCGCGCGGTCGCCGCCGGCGCCCACGCCCGCCTCGAGTCCACCGTCGGCCTGCTGCGCGGCCTCGCGGTCACCGGCGGCGGCGGACTCGAGGCGGCCCGGGAGCAGCGCATGGCGGCGGTCGCGGCGGCCGAGGAGACGGGCGACGCGGAGCTGACGGCCCGCGTCATCGGCGCCTACGACGTGCCCGCCAACTGGACCCGCGGCGACGACCCCGGACTGGCCCGGCGGATCGTCGCGGCGGCCGAACGCACCCTGGCCGCCCTGCCGGACGACACCACCGCCGACGCGGCACGCTGCCGCCTGCTGGCCACCGTCGCCCTGGAGTCACGCGGCGTGCGGTCCCCGCGCGGGCCCCGGGCCGCCCACGAGGCCGAGCGCATCGCCCGCCGCCTCGACGACGCCGCACTGCTCGCCTTCGCCCTCAACGGCGCCTTCATGCAGTCCTGCACCACCGCGGGACTGGCCCCGCGCCGCGACGCGATCGGCGCCGAACTCGTCGCGCTCTCCACCCGGCACGGCCTGGTCAACCACCTGGTCCTCGGCCACCTCATCCGGCTCCAGGCCCGCTCGGCCCTCGCCGACCTCACCACCGCCGACGAGCACGCCGCCGCCGTGGACCGGCTGGCCGAGCGGCACGAACGGCCGCTGGTGGGCGTCTTCACCGAGTGGTACCGAGCCCTGCGCCACGCCGTCACCGGCAGCCCGTACGACCGTACGGAGGCCGCCTACCGGTCCGCCGCCGCACGTCTCGAAGGCGCGGGCATGCCGGGCCTGGAACGCGGGCTGCTGCCCCTCGCCCTGCTGGGCCTGCGCCTGTCCCGCGGCAGGCCGGCCGACGTGGATCCGCGCGCCGACTGGGGGCCGTACCGGCCCTGGGCCGAACCGTTCGCGCTCCTCGCCGACGGCCGGGCGGCCGAGGCCCGCACGGCCCTGCGGTCCCTCGCCGAGCCGCCGCCCGACCTGCTGTACGAGGCCCTGTGCTGCGCCGAGGCCGCGCTCGCCCTCGGGCTCGGCGACCGCGCGGCCCTGGAGCGGACGTACGACAGGCTGCTGCCCGCCGCCGGCGAGATCGCCGGCGCGGGCAGCGGGCTGCTCACCTTCGGGCCGGTCGGCACGTGGCTCGCCGCGATCCGCCGGGCACTCGACGCGTGAGACCGTCACGCCGCCGCCCCGGGGTTGCCCCGTTGCCCGTCGGGTACCCGGCGGGCATGAAGTGGCGACAGGTGCAGGACGGACCGTCCGCGGTGTACGTGGTGGTGCTCGACCCCGGGGAGGACGCGGTCGCCGAGCTCACCGCCTTCGCCCGCGACCGGTCCCTCGGGGCGTCCCAGGTGACCGCCGTGGGCGCCTTCTCGGAGGCGGTCGTCGGCTGGTTCGACCGGCAGGCCAAGGACTACCGTCACATCCCGGTGGAGGAGCAGTGCGAGGTGCTGTCCCTGATCGGGGACATCGCCCTCGCCGACGGGGTACCGGCCCCGCACCTGCACGCCGTACTGGGTCTGTCCGACGGCTCAACCCGCGGCGGACACCTGCTGTCCGGCCGGGTCTGGCCGACGCTGGAGGTCGTCGTCCGGGACAGCCCGGCGGAACTGGCCAAGACCCACCACCCCGAGATCGGACTGGCCCTGATCGACCTGGAGGCGCGATCATGACACGGATACGAGATGTGATGTCACCCGCCCCCGTGGCCGTCGAGCCCATGACCACCGTGACGCGGGCGGCCCGGCTGATGCGCGAGGAGGACGTCGGCGACGTCCTGGTGACCTACGACCGCGACCTGTTCGGCGTGCTCACGGACCGCGACATCGTGCTCCGGGGCGTCGCCGACGGCCGCGACCCCGACACCACCACGGTCGGCTCGGTGTGCTCGCCCCCGCCGGTCGTCACCCTCGGACCGGACGACACGACCGACCGCGCGGCCGAGCTGATGCGGCACCACGCCGTCCGGCGGCTCCCGGTCGTCGAACACGGCGGTGTCCCGGTCGGCGTGGTCACCCTCGGCGACCTCGCCGCCGCCGACGACCCCCAGTCCGCCCTGGCGGACATCAGCAGGGCCGCACCCGGCCACTGACACACCGGACCGCCTCACGCAGGAGGCACGCATGAACGACCGGCGCCACCTCCACGGGGCCACGCACTCCGCCTCCCGAGCGCGGTCCGGCGCGTTCGGCCGCCGTCACCCGCGCACCGGCACCGAACCGGTCACGGCACAGAGCCCGCTGGGACTCCGCCTGGTGCTGTCCGCCGTCTTCCTGCCGCTGTTCCTGGCCGGAGCCGCGTACTTCGGTGTGTGGGCCGCGGACGCGGGAGCCGGGGACAGTCCCGGACGCGGCAGCCTGATCGTCCTCGCCGTAGTCTGCGCGGCGTTCGCACTGCTGGCGGCGGCGGACCTGGTGGTCGTACTGCGCAGACTGCGGCACGAACGCACCGGGACGGCCCCGCACTGACCCGAGAGCCCGAGGAGGGGACGAGGAGGAAGCGACATGGCTCCCCTGGCACGAACACCCGGGGCCGGCACCGAGGACCGCCGTGCCCCCGCCCGCACCGCACGGCTGCGCAGCCGCATCCCCGAACCCGACGAGGAACCCGACCTGCTCGGCCAGTACCTGGCGCAGATCGGCGCCACCCCGCTGCTGACGGCCGAGGACGAGGTGCGGCTCGCCCAGCGCATCGAGGCCGGCGTCCGGGCCATGGAGGAACTGGAGTCGGCCGACACCGGCGAGCCCGCCCCCACGCCCGGACGGCGCCGCGCCCTGGAGGAGACCGTCCACGACGGCCAGGCCGCCAAGGACCACATGGTGCGGGCGAACCTGCGGCTCGTGGTCTCGATGGCCAAACGGCACGCCCACCGCGGACTGCCCCTGCTGGACGTCATCCAGGAGGGCAACCTCGGCCTGATCCGGGCGGTGGAGAAGTTCGACCACACCAAGGGCTTCAAGTTCTCCACGTACGCCACCTGGTGGATCCGCCAGGCCATCGAGCGGGGCCTGGCCACGCACGCGCGTACGGTACGGCTGCCGGTGCACGTCGTGGAGCAGTTGCAGAAGCTCGCCAAGGTCGAACGGAAGCTCCGGGCGGGCCTCGACCGCGAACCGACCGCCGACGAGGTGGCCGCCGAGAGCGGCATCGACGGGGACAAGGTCGTCTGGCTGCGCCGCGTCGGCCGGGACGCCGTGAGCCTCGACACCCCGGTCGACGAGACCGGCGAGACCGTCGTCGGCGACCTCATTCCCGACAGCGAGGTGCTCCAGGCCCCCGAGGTCGCCGAGTTCCAGGCGCTGGCGGCGGAGCTGCGGGAGGCCGTCGGCACCCTCGCGCCCCGCGAGGCGATGATCCTCAGCCTGCGCTACGGCCTGCACGACGGCCGCCCGCGCACCCTGCACCAGGTGGCCCAGCAGGTGGGCCTGACCCGGGAACGCGTCCGCCAGCTGGAAAAGGCCTCCCTCGACCACCTGCGCGCCCCCGAGACCCGGGACCGCCTCCTGGACTGGGCGAGCTGACGGCGCGCGGCGTCAGGTGCGCAGCCGCGCCCCCTGCCGCAGCAGTTCGTGCTGGACCATCCGGTACGGCAGGCCGCGTGGCCCGCGCCCGTGCCGGACGGTCAGCGCGGCGCACACCCCGGCCGCCTGACCGGTCGCCATCGCGATGGGCATGACCCGGTACGACGAGTGCGCCACGTGCGTGCCGGAGATGCAGCGCCCGGCCACCAGCAGCCGCTCCGTGCCCCGGGGGACCAGGCAGCGCAGCGGAATGTCGTAGAAACTGCCCTGCGGTACCCGCTTGAGGACGGTGCCGGAGCCGCGCGGGTTGTGGATGTCGACCGGATAGGCGCCGTGCGCGATCACGTCCGGGAAGGTGCGCGCGGCCAGGATGTCGTGGCCGGTCAGCTGGTAGTCGCCGAGGACGCGCCGGCTCTCCCGCACGCCGATGTGGGTGCCGCTCTGCACCACGTACGACTCCTCGAATCCCGGCACACGGGTGCGCAGGAAGCGGTCGATCTGGGCCAGCTGGCGCCGGGCCGTGTACTCGGCGCGGGTGAGGTCCCACACGCTGGTGCCGAGGACCCGGTTGACGCGGGTGCTGTTGACGGCGACCTCGCGCGGGTGCGGGGTCGCGAAGAAGAGGATGTCCTCGCGCGGCAGCCGCAGCTCGCCGGCGGCCCTGGCCTCCTCGATCAGGTCCCACAGGCCGTGCACACCACGCCACTGGCCGGGATGGTCCCGCACGTAGTCGGCGAAGTCCGGCCGGGAGAAGTCGGCGACGCGGAACATCAGCGTCATCGGCTGCACCAGCCCGTCCTCGGGCCGGCCGATCTCGAACGGCGCCCCGCAGGAGGCCGCCACGTCGCCGTCGCCCGTGCCGTCGACGACCACCCCGGCGTCGATCACCACCGGACCCGACTTGGTCTCGAAGACCACCCTCCAGCCGGAGCCGTCGTCCAGGGGCAGCGCGCCGGACGCGAACGAGTGGAAGAGCATCCGCACTCCCGCCTCGTCCATCATCTCCAGCAGGGAGAACTTGAACAGCTCCGGGTCGAAGGGCACCGTGTACCCGGTCTTCGGGGAGGGCGGAAGGCAGCCGCCCCGGCCCATCAGCCGGTCGAGCAGCTGCCAGAGGACGCCCGCGACGACCGGCTCGCCCTCGCCGTGGTCGGTGGGCAGCAGCCGGGAGGTGTCCCCGGCCTCGGTGAACGCCGCCTGCTTGTGCTCGTTGTGGAAGGACATCAGCGGCATCACCAGCGCAGCGGTCGCGTTGCCGCCGAGGAACCCGTACCGCTCGACCAGCACCACGTCGGCCCCGGCGTCGGCCGCGCCGATCGCGGCGGCGAACCCGGCGGGTCCGCCGCCCACCACCAGCACGTCGCACCGGCCCCCGTGCCGGGCGGCTCGCGGCGGCAGCGTGACCTCACGGGGTTCGCGGGGCTCTTCCAGGACCGGCATCGCTCTCCTCGCGGGTGTCGCTGTGCGGGGTCAGGCGTGCAGGGGGCGCGGCTCGACGGCGTACGGGGCGTACCCGGCCGCCCGGGAGCCCGGCCCCGCCCTGCCCTCGTCGAGGCTGTCCAGCAGGGAGCCGCAGCGTACGCAGGTCTCCCGCGCCGCGGCGGACAGCTCCCGCATCCGCGCCCGCAGGTCGTCCCGGCGGTTCGGGTACTCGTCCCACATCCGGTCCACCTCGGCCAGCAGCAGTCCGGCCTGCTCCCGCGCCACGCCCACCAGCGCCGGGGCGCCCAGCCGGCGCGCGAAGTCGAAGACCTTGCCGGAGTACGGCAACGGCAGCACCGGCACACCGCTGAGCGCCGCGAAGATCACGAAGTGCAGGCGCATGCCGACGGCCACGTCCAGGTGGCGCGTGAAGCCGAGGACCTGCCCCGGGCTGTAGTCGCCGTGCAGGATCCGGCCCTTGTCCGGTGCCGTCATGTGGGAGAGCACGGCGTGCGCGTGCCGTACGTCGTGCCGCTCCATCGGCAGGAACACCACGTGCGCGTCCAGGCGCCGCACCAGGAAGTCGGCGACGTCGGCGAGCAGCGCGTGGTAGTCGCCCTCGTCCAGCTTCTCGGCGGCCCGGCCCGGTTCGCGCACCGACATCCCCACCAGCCGGGCGCCCGAGGGGATGCCCTCGTCGCGCATCATGGCCTCGGTGAACGCCTCCGGCCCCAGCAGCAGGGCCGGATCGGCGGTGACCGTGACCTCGCGCTCCAGGCCGACCTCCTCCAGCACCAGCCGGGACTCCTCGTCCCGCACCACGACGTCGTTCATGTCCGCCAGTACGGTGCGCACCGCGTCCCGGTCCTCGGCGTCCGTCAGCGGCCCGGCGCCGACGGCGTACGCGAAGGTCGGCACGGACCGGGTCTGCGCGGCGCGCACCAGCCGCAGGTAGCGCCGCGCCTCGCCGTCGTAGAGGATTCCGCCGCCGCCCAGCACCAGCAGATCCAGCCCGGGCAGCACGTCCAGGACGTGGTTGCGGCTGACCCCCTCCCAGGGCACCACCTCGTCGGCGTCGGGGTGATGGGCGCGGGTGTGCTCTGCGTTGCGGCTCATGACGACCAGGCGCGCGCCGGGCCGCTGGGCACGCAGACAGCTCAGGACGCAGGTGAGGATCGCCTCGTCGCCGGTGTTGAAGCCGCCGTAGGAACCGAGCACGCCGATGCGCGGGCCCGGCAGGGCATGGTGCGGAGGGGAGGGGGCAGTGGTCATCCGGGGCTCCCGTCGGATCGGAGTGGGCCGGCCCGCCGGCCGCGGTGCGCGGATCGCGCGGCCGCGCGGATCGGGCACGGTGCCGGGTTGCCTGCGCCGCCCCGTGGAAACACCCTGTCCAAGAACCTGTCCGTGGTCCGGCCCCCGCTTTCGTCCCCCACCGCAACAGGAGCACCAGTGAACGTTTCGCTCACGGTCTGGCTGCTGACCGTCGCGGGCCTGTGCGTCCTCGTCGCCGCCGACTTCTTCATCGGCCGCAAGCCGCACGACGTGTCGATCCGGGAGGCGGGGATCTGGACGGCCGTCTGGGTGGTCCTGGCCTGTCTGTTCGGCGTGGGGCTGTGGGTGGCCGCCGGCGGCGCCCCGGCAGGCGAGTTCTTCGCCGGCTACATCACCGAGAAGTCCCTCAGCGTCGACAACCTCTTCGTCTTCGTCCTGATCATGGCCAAGTTCGCGGTGCCCTCCGAGTACCAGCAGCGGGTGCTCATGGTCGGCGTCATCGTGGCCCTGGTGCTGCGCGCCGCGTTCATCGCGGCCGGCGCGGCGATCATCTCCGCCTTCTCCTGGGTCTTCTACATCTTCGGCGCCTTCCTGATCTGGACGGCCTGGAAGCTCGTCCAGGACGCCCGCAAGGGCGGCCACGACGAGGAGTACGAGGAGAACAAGCTGCTGAAGTCGATCGAGCACCGTTTCGGGGTCGCCGACCGCTACCACGGCACCAAGCTGTGGATCGAGGAGAACGGCAAGCGCGTCATGACCCCGATGCTGGTCGTGATGCTGGCGATCGGCTCCACCGACGTCCTGTTCGCCCTGGACTCCATCCCCGCGATCTACGGCCTGACCCAGGACCCGTACATCGTCTTCACGGCCAACGCCTTCGCCCTGATGGGCCTGCGCCAGCTGTACTTCCTCATCGGCGGACTGCTGAAGAGGCTGGTCCACCTCTCCTACGGTCTGTCGGTCATCCTCGGCTTCATCGGCGTGAAACTGGTGCTGCACGCCCTGCACGAGTCCGGGGTCCACGTCCCCGAGATCGGCATCCCGTTCTCCCTGGGCTTCATCGTGCTCGTCCTCGCGGTCACCACGGTGACCAGCCTGGTGGCCGCGAGGCGGCAGGAGGAACGGGACGCCTGACCCGTTCTACTGGATGGTCCAGCCCACGCTGCCGACCCCCGAGCTGTAGATCGCGCACACGCCCGAGGACTCGCCGTACTGGCCGGGCGCCAGCGTCACCCACTGGCCCGAGACGTCGGGTGCCCAGCCGCAGACCACCTCGGCGCGGAAGGTGATGGTCCGGTCGGTGTTGTTGCTGCAGCCGGCGATGCCGTGGTCCGGATTGTTGTTGTGCACCCAGCCGTCGCAGTCCACACCGGCCGCCGTCGGTGCGCCCTGTGCGGGCCCGGCGAAGCCGGCGGCCGTGAGGGCCAGGGCGGAGGCGGTGGCGGCGAGGCCCGCCCTGACGAGGCTCTTCCTGCGGCGCATGCGTACTCCCGTGAGGTCGCGTCTTGTCGGCGTGACCAGTCAACGGGGCGGCGGCCGCCGCGTGAACCTCGGACCTGTCAGGGTGGCCCCGGCCGGCCCGGCCATCGCCTCAGCAGCCCGCCGGGGTGGGCCTGCCGCGCGAGACGACGCGGGTGCCGTGGCCGTCGACGACGCGGGCCTGCAGCGAGCCGCAGGCGCACCGGGTCCACAGGGTGCCGCCCGCCGCGGTGGGGTGCGCGGACAGCACCTGGAAGGGTTCGGCACCGTCGGGCCACCCGCAGTGCGGGCAGGCGACACCGGTCGTGCTGGACATGGCTTCTCCTCGTGGCTTGATCGACCGTTGCGACACACACAGCGTGCGGTCCCGGATCCGTTCACGTCCAGGTTGACTTTACGGACTCGACCGTGAAGCGTGCACTTCATGATTGACCTGCGCAGGCTGCACGTCCTCAGGGCCGTCTCCCACTACGGCACGGTCACCGCGGCGGCCCGCGCCCTGCACTTCACCCCGTCCGCGGCCTCCCAGCAGATCCGGCAGCTCGCCCGCGACCTGGGTGTCGACCTCCTGGAGCCGCAGGGCCGGGGCGTGCGGCTCACCCCGGCCGCCGAGAGCCTGCTCGCGCACGCCGACGCCATCCAGGCCCGCTGGGACGAGGCGGAGCTCGACCTGCGGGCGGGAGAGGGGATGCCCGCCGGGCCGCTGCGGGTGGCGGGGCTCCCGGTGGCCGTCGCGGTGCTGCTGGCGCCGATGGCCGCGCGGCTGCGTGAGCGGCATCCACGGCTGTCGGTGCAGATCCGGGAGGTCGAGGTGGGGGAGAGCTTCGACCTGCTCTTCGAGGGGGAGGCGGATCTGGCGGTGGTGGAGGCGACCCCGTCCAACCCGCCGGCCGCGGACGCGCGCTTCGACCAGCGGCCGCTCATGGACGACCCGTTCGACCTGGTCGTCCCGGAGGGCCACCCGCTGGCCGGACGGGACGGCGCCGACCTCGCCGATGTCGCGCACGAGCCCTGGATCGCCCCCGTGGCCGACAGCCCCTGCCGGACACACGTGATGTCGGCGTGCGGCGCCGCCGGGTTCACGCCCGACGTGGTCCACCTCGCGCGGGACTGGAACGTGACCGGCCACCTGGTCGCCAACGGGCTCGGCGTGGCGCTGGTCCCGAGGCTCGCCCGGCTGGCTCCGCGGCTGCCGATCGTGCGGGTGCCCTGCGCCGGCCGGCCGCACCGCAAGCTGCTGACCTGCACCCGCAGCGGCGGCCACCGGCGTCCGGCGGTCGCGGTGGCGCTGGAGGAACTGCGCTCGCTGGCGGTGACGGCGGTGGCCTGACACACGTCGGGACCGGAGCCGTGCGCGGCTCCGGTCCCGTGGGTGCGGCGCTGCCGTCAGGCGGCGACGGCCTCGTCGGCGTGGCCGAGCAGCTGGGTGACGACCTCGGTCAGCTGGGCGGCGACCTCGGTGTCGTCGGCCGGGTGGGTCTCGGCGAAGCGGGTCACCGAACCGGGGATGGAGAGCTTGATGTCCTCGATCACCTTGCCGCCGGCGATGCCCACGGCCTTGCGGGTGTCGTCCTGCGCCCACACGCCGCCGTACTGGCCGAAAGCGGTGCCGACGACGGCGGCGGGCTTGCCGGAGAGGGCGCCGGCGCCGTACGGGCGGGACAGCCAGTCGATGGCGTTCTTCAGGACGGCCGGGATGGTGCCGTTGTACTCGGGCGAGAAGAACAGGAAGGCGTCGGCGGCCTGGGCGGCTTCGCGCAGCTTCACCGCGGCGGCCGGGACGTTGCCCTCCACGTCGATGTCCTCGTTGTAGAAGGGGATGTCGGCCAGCCCCTCGAACAGCTGCACCTCGGCGCCCTCCGGCGCGAACTTGGCGGCCGCCTCGGCGAGCTGGCGGTTGTGCGAACCGGCGCGAAGGCTGCCGACGAGCGCAAGGATGCGGACAGACATGAGTACTCCCACTGATGGCGCGGCGCTGCGGGCGCAGACGCTGCTGAAACACTGCCGTAACGATCCGGACCGGGGTCCGTTTAAGTTCTAACATCCCAAACGGACCGCGGTCCAGTTTTCTTCCCGATGCTTTACGCTGGCTTCATGTCCGCCGCCCTGCCGCCCTTCCCGAAGCCCGAGGAGACCGTCGGCCCGCCCGAGCTGCTGCAGCTCGGCACGGGGGCCGAGGCGGACGAGCCCTGCCTGCGCGCCGACGCCGCGCGCAACCGGGCACGGCTGCTGGAGGCCGCCGCTCGGCTGGTCGCCGAGCACGGCGCCGCCGCCGTCACGATGGAGGCGGTGGCCGCGGCCGCCTCGGTGGGCAAGGGCACGGTCTTCCGCCGTTTCGGCGACCGCACCGGCCTGCTGATGGCACTGCTCGACCACTCCGAGAAGAAGTTCCAGGCCGCGATCCTGGGCGGCCCGCCGCCCCTGGGGCCCGGCGCCCCGCCCGTCGAGCGGCTGCGCGCCTTCGGCTGCGCGATGCTGCGCCGCTCCATCGACGAACTGGAACTCCAGCTGGCCGCCGAGCCGAGCGCCGAACGCCGCTACACGTCCGCTCCGCGCCTCTTCCTGCGCGGCCACGTGGCGCTGCTGCTGCGGCAGGCGGTCCCGGACGCGGACAGCGAGCTGCTCTCCCACACCCTGCTGGCGTACCTGGACGCCGCTCTGGTCCACCACCTCACCGAACAGTGCGGGGTGCCCCCGCAGCGGCTGCGGGAGGGCTGGCTGGACCTGGTCGCGCGGGTGACCCGCACCGAGACCCCGGCCTGAGTCGGCCACCGGCCCGCCCCGGTAAGGAAGTTCGTCCGGTCCGGACGACGCCGCCCCGCCCGGCGCGCCCCTCGCGGCCTCTGCCAAGATGCCGTACGTCATGGTGCAGATACCGAAACCGCCCGCCCCCGAGTCCCTCGCACCGCGCTCCGTCCCCACGAGCGCCGATGTGGCCCGCCTGGCCGGCGTCTCGCGCGCGACCGTCTCCTACGTCCTGAACAACACCAGCGCCGTCCGGATCAGCGAGCCCACCCGCCGCCGCGTCCACGAGGCCGCCAGGGAACTCGGATACGTACCGCACGCCGCCGCCCGCTCCCTGCGCGCCGGACACAGCCGGACCGTCCTGATGCCCGCGCCGTCCTTCCCGGCCGGCCCGCTCTACAGCCGCTTCCTCAGCGAACTCCAGGGGGCCCTCGGCCGCCTCGACTACACGGTCGTGCAGTACGGCGGCGCCGGCCTGTACGGCGACGAGGCGGCCCGCGCCTGGGCCGAACTCCGCCCGGTCGCCGTCCTCGTCCCCGGTGCCGGGCTGGGGCCGCGAGGCGTGGAGATCCTCAAACGCTCGGGCGCCCGGGCGGTCGTCACCCTCGGCCACGAGGCCGTCGACGGGGCGCACGCCCTGCTCATGGACCACGAGATCGTCGGGCACAGCGCGGTCCGCCACCTCCACGAGCGCGGACACCGCGGCATCGGCGTCGTCGTGCCCGCGGAGGACGGCCTGGAGGTCTTCTCGGCGCCCCGCCTGGCCGGCGCCCGCCGAGCCGTGCGCGACACGGACGCCACCGTCACCGAGCTGCCCCTCGCCTACGACGAAGGGGCCGCCGCCCGGCTGGCCGCCCGCTGGGACTCACTCGGCCTCGACGCCGTGTTCGCCTACAACGACGAGTACGCGATGCTGCTCATGCGCGCCCTCCAGGACGAGGGCGTCCGCATCCCCGGCGACACCGCCGTGATCGGCGCCGACGACCTGATGCTCGGGCGCCTGCTGCGGCCCCGGCTGAGCACCGTCCACCTGGAGCTGCCCTCCGGCCGCGACCTGGCCGCGCTGGTCGACCGCGCGGTCCACGACCCCGGCGCCGCGCCCGAGCGGCACGAGGTGCTGGGCGCGGCGGTGGTGCACCGGGAGTCGAGCTGACCGGCTCCTACTGACCGTCCTGCCCGCCGGCCTGCGCCTGCTGCTCGGCGACCGCCTTGCGGACCTCGTCCATGTCCAGGTTGCGGGCCTGGCCGATGACGTCGGTCAGCGCCTCCTCGGGCAGCGCGCCCGGCTGCGCGAACACGGCCACCTGGTCCCGGACGATCATCAGCGTCGGAATCGACTGGATGCCGAAGGCCTGCGCCAGCTCCGGCTGCGCCTCGGTGTCCACCTTGCCGAACACGAGGTCGGGGTTGGCCTCGGCGGCCTTCTCGTAGACCGGCGCGAACTGCTTGCACGGACCGCACCACGACGCCCAGAAATCGATCAGGACGAACTCGTTGTCCGTGACCGTCTGGTCGAAGTTGTCCTTGGTGAGCTCCACGGTGCTGCTCATGGTGTGACCCTCTTCCTGGGTTCGGGTGCGTAAACCGTCGGCACAACACTGCCGACCTGGTGGGTATTCCGCGCACGTACCCATGTGGCCACGTCGCACACCACCCACCAGACTGACCCCATGACGCAAACGGATTCCATCGCGTACGACGTCGTCGTGATCGGCGCGGGCCCCGTGGGGGAGAACGTCGCCGATCGCACCCGCGCGGCCGGTCTGACCACCGCGATCGTGGAGAGCGAACTGGTCGGCGGCGAATGCTCCTACTGGGCGTGCATGCCCAGCAAGGCCCTGCTGCGCCCCGTCATCGCCCGCGCGGACGCCCGCCGCCTGCCCGGCCTGAGCGGGCCGGCGAGCGAGCCCCTGGACGCCACGGCCGTCCTCGCCCGCCGCGACGAGTTCACCTCCCACTGGAAGGACGACGGCCAGGTCCAGTGGGTCGAGGGCATCGGTGCCGACCTGTACCGCGGGCACGGGCGGCTCGCCGGACCGCGCACGGTCGAGGTGGCCGCCCCCGACGGCACCCGCCGGACGCTGACCGCCCGGCACGCCGTCGCCGTCTGCACCGGCAGCGGCGCCGCCCTCCCGAACCTGCCGGGCCTCGCCGAAGCGCGCCCCTGGACCAGCCGCGAGGCCACCAGCGCGGAAAGCGCGCCGGGGCGGCTCATCGTGGTCGGCGGCGGGGTCGTCGCCGTCGAGATGGCCGCGGCCTGGCAGGCCCTCGGCTCCAGGGTGACGCTCCTGGTGCGCGGCGGCGACGGCCTGCTCGCCCGCATGGAGCCGTTCGCCGGTGAACTGGTCGCCGACGCGCTCACCGAGGCCGGCGTCGAGATCCGCACCGGTACCTCCGTGGAGTCCGTGGTCCGCGAGAACGGCACCGTCGTCGCCGTCACCGACACCGGCGACCGCGTCGAGGCCGACGAGATCCTCTTCGCCACCGGCCGCGCGCCCCGCACCGCCGACATCGGCCTGGAGACCGTCGGCCTGGAACCCGGCGCCTGGCTCACCGTCGACGACAGCCTCCGGGTGGAGGGCCACGACTGGCTCTACGCCGTCGGCGACGTCAACCACCGCGCGCTCCTCACCCACCAGGGCAAGTACCAGGCCCGCATCGCGGGCGCCGCCATCGCCGCCCGCGCCTCGGGCGAACCGGACCTGGAGTCGGGCCCCTGGGGAGCCCACGCCGCGACCGCCGACCACGACGCGGTGCCCCAAGTGGTGTTCACCGACCCCGAAGCGGCGTCCGTCGGCCTCTCCCTCGCCGACGCCGAGCGGGCCGGACACCGGGTCCGTGCCGTCGACGTCGACCTCGCGACGGTGGCCGGCGCGAGCCTCTACGGCGACGGCTACAAGGGGCGCGCCCGGATGGTCGTCGACCTGGAGGACGAGATCGTCCGAGGCGTCACCTTCGTGGGCCCCGGCGTCGGCGAACTGATCCACTCCGCGACCGTCGCCGTCGCCGGTCAGGTACCGATCAGCCGCCTGTGGCACGCGGTCCCGTCCTACCCGACGATCAGCGAGGCGTGGCTGCGACTGCTGGAGGCCTACCGCGACAACTGACCCGGGAGGTACTCCCGGGGGCGGCACGGGTGGGCGGTGGTAAAGGCAGCCCGCCGCCCCCGCAGCCGCCCCTCAGACCCCCGGCAGCCCGAATCCCAATTCCCCCGCCGCCCGCTCCGGGGTGACCTGCCCCCACCACTGAGCCATCGCCCGCGACGAAGCCAGCGACCGCATCTCCGCCCGGTCCAGATACAGCACCCCGTCGAGATGATCCGTCTCGTGCTGCACGATCCGCGCCGGCCACCCCGAGAACACCTCGTCCACCTCCCGCCCCCGCTCGTCCCGCGCCCGCAGCCGCACCCGAGCGTGCCGCGCCACCACCGCCTGCCAGCCCGGCACGCTCAGGCAGCCCTCGAAGAACGCGGCCCGGACGTCCCCGACGGGCTCGTACGACGGATTGACCAGCACCCGGAACGGCTGCGGCACCCGCCCCCGGGCCGCCCGCACCTCCTCAGGCACCGGCGCCGGGTCCTCGATGACCGCGATCCTGAGCCGCACCCCCACCTGCGGCGCCGCCAGTCCGACCCCCGGCGCGGCGTGCATGGTCAGACGCAGCGCCTCGACGAACCGTGCCAGCAGCGGCGGCGCCAACTGCCCGTCGAACGGCTCGGCCGCGCGCCGCAGCACGGGGTCACCGGCCTCGGTGATCGGCAACGGCCCACCGGCAAGGAGCAGTTCCTCCACACGCTCGGCAAGAGGCGTGCGGTCACTCGGAGTTCCCATCGCGCCAGGATGCCACGGCCCACAGCACCCATCGCCACCAGCGCTGTGGCGCACGTCACCTCACCGCTGGGGAACCTCACGCGCTCCGGCTCCGACCACTGGGACCCCCCGTCCCCACGACGCCCCGGAGCGCCATCGATGACGACCACCTCCCCAACCCCCACCGATGAGGCCCCAGGGCCGGCGACCCCGCCGCCGAGACCCGGCGGGTGGTCCGCGCTGCGCCCGCTCGTCCTGCGCCTCCACTTCTACGCCGGCCTCGTCGTGGCCCCGTTCCTGCTGGTCGCGGCGGCCACGGGTTTCCTGTACGCCGCCTCGTTCCCGGCCGAGAAGATGGTCTACGCGCACGAGCTGACGGTCCCGGACGTGGGCGACCGCAAGCTGCCCGTCTCCGAGCAGGTCGCCGCCGCCCGCAAGGCCCATCCCGAGGGCACGGTGTCGGCCGTTCGGCCCTCGCCCGAGGCCGACGCCACCACCAGGGTGCTGCTGTCCGGCGCCCCGGGCGTGGACCCGGACCACACGCTCGCGGTCTTCGTCGACCCGTACACCGCCGAGGTGCGCGGCGCGCTGGAGCAGTACGGATCGACCGGGGCGCTGCCGCTGCGCACCTGGATCGACGAGTTCCACCGGGACCTGCACCTGGGTGAACCCGGCCGTCTGTACAGCGAGTTCGCCGCCAGCTGGCTGTGGGTGATCGCGGGCGGCGGCCTGGTGCTGTGGTTCTCCCGCCGCCGGGCCCGGCGCAGGCTGCGCGGCACCAGCGGCCGGCGCCGCACCCTGGGCCTGCACGGCACGGTCGGCGCCTGGGTCGCGGCCGGCTTCGTCTTCCTCTCGGCGACCGGCCTGACCTGGTCGACGTACGCCGGCGCGAACATCGAGGAGCTACGCGTCTCGCTCGGTCAGACCACCCCGTCCGTGTCGGCGTCGGCCGCCGGGGGCGGTGAGCACGCGGGCCACGGCGCGGCGGCGGGCGCCGGCGGGGACGCCGCGCACGGCGTCGGTCTCGACAAGGTCCTGGCCGCCGCGCGCGCCGAGGGCCTGGGCGACCCCGTGGAGATCGTCCCGCCCGCCGACGCGTCCTCCGCCTACGTCGTCAAGCAGGTGCAGCGCAGCTGGCCCGAGAAGCAGGACTCGGTCGCCGTTGACCCGGCGACCGGCGAGGTGACCGACGTACTGCGCTTCGCCGACTACCCGGTGCTCGCCAAGCTCAGCCGCTGGGGCATCGACCTGCACACCGGCAGCCTGTTCGGGCTGCCCAACCAGATCGTCCTGATGCTGCTGGCCGCCTGTCTGGTCCTGCTCATCGTCTGGGGCTACCGCATGTGGTGGCAGCGTGGCCGGGGCCCGGCCTTCGGCCGCCCGGTCCCGCGCGGCGCGTGGCAGCACGTCCCGCCGGCGCTGCTCGTCCCGCTGCTGGCGGCGGTGGCCGTCCTCGGCTGGTTCGTGCCACTGCTCGGCATCCCCCTGGCCGTGTTCGTCGCGGTCGACGTGGTGCTGGGCGAGATCGCCCACCGGCGCGGGCGCCGGGCCGGGGAGGGGAGAGCGGCGGCGAGGTGAGCGGACGGGCGAGCGGTGGGTACGGCGCCGTACCCACCGCACCCCCCCGGGCCCGCGGCGGGGGGGCGCGATGGTCCCCCGACCACCCCCCCCACACCGCGGCGCGACCCCGCGGGGGGTGGGCGCA
>NZ_JBHYOP010000009.1:0-253275 GCF_042745235.1 Streptomyces sp. NPDC058796 | reverse complement strand
GGTGGGTACGGCGCCGTACCCACCGCTCGCCCGGTTCACCGCGGCGTGGTCGCTCAGAGCCCCGCGAAGTCGCCCGACAGGGCGGCGGCGATCCGCAGGTGCGTGTCGGCCTCCTCCTGCCGCCCCTGCCGTTCGAGCGTGCGTCCCAGCATCAGCCGGGCGTACTGCTCGACGGGGTCCCGCTCGACGAGGATCCTCAGCTCGGCCTCCGCGCGCCGCAGCTGGGCCGAGTGGTAGTAGGCGCGTGCCAGCAGCAGCCGCGGTCCGTTCTGCTCGGGCACCTCCTCGACCAGCCCGCCGAGGACCCGCGCCGCGGCGGCGTAGTCCTTGGCGTCGAAGAACATGCCCGCGCGCTCCCAGCGCTCCGCCGGCGTTCCGTGGTCGTAGTACGTCGTGTCCACTCGTGACCTCCTTCGGTGTACCGCAACCGACATCGGTGGTTGGACATTCCAGCAACGCGGGGGCGGGCTTGCCGGAGGGTGCCGACGACACCCCGTTGCACCGTGCTCTCGGTCCCAAGCTGCAACGCTGGCGCGCTGCCGGCGATCGGGCTCGGACTGCGGGTGCTGAACAAGGCGGTGATGAAGGCGCGCCACGAGACCTGAGCGGCCTGCTCGCCCCACGGCCGCGCCGGGTTGCGCGGGTCCTGGAGTGAGGGCATGGAAACGATCCTGGTCAGCGCGTGTCTGCGCGGGGTGCCCTGCCGGTTCGACGGACGCCACAAGGCGTCGCCGGAGGTCGAGGAGGCGGTGGCCGGCCGAACGGTCGTGTCCTTCTGCCCGGAGGTCGCGGGCGGGCTCGCCACGCCCCGGCGGCCCGCCGAACTGGTCGGCGGCGACGGGCACGACGTCCTGGACGGCACCGCGCGCGTCGTGGAGGACACGGGGGACGACGTGACGGCCCAGTTCGTCGACGGAGCGCGCCGCGCACTCGAGACGGCGCGGCGCAACGGCTGCACGCAGGCCCTGTTGATGCCCCGCAGCTCCTCGTGCGGCCGGGCCGGCGTGTACGACGGTTCGTTCACCGGGGAACTGGTGCCGGGTGACGGGGTGACGGCCGCGCTGCTCGAACGGAACGGCATCACCGTACGGCGTGCGCCCGCGCTCTGACGCCGGCCGGAGGGCCGGCGCCCGGGTACGGGCGCGAGCGCCGGCGGCCCGCTCCGTCGGTGCCTCTCAGGCACCGAGGGGGTGGAGGACGAACTCCTCCCAGGAGCCGGTGATGTCGGCGGAGCGGGCACGCAGGGCGTACTGGAGCGAGCCGGTGTAGCCGTTCTCCATGGTCACGAAGAGACCGTTCAGCGTGGACTGAAGCGCCCAGCGGTCCAGGCTCTCGCTGTAGTACAGGGTGAACCGCTCCCAGCCGCCCACGCTCGTGGAGCGGGCGCGCAGCACGTTCTGCGCGCTGCCCGTGTAGTTCTTCTCCACCGCCACGTACCGGTTGTTCGCCAGGGACTTCAGCGCGTACGTCTGGGTGGTCTCGTCCCACTCGAAGGCGAAGCTCTCCCAGGAGCCGCCGAACTCTGCCGAACGTGCCCGCAGGACGCCGGTGTTCGGGGCGGGGTAGTTCACCTCGGTGGCGGCGAACCGTCCGTTGGCGACCGACTGCACGGCCAGCAGCTCGGGCTCCGCGGCCGCGGCCGCGTCCCCGGCGGCGAGCGGCGCCCGCCGCGCGTCCGCCTCCTCGCTCAGGCGCGCCAGCTCGGTGGCGTCCACCGCCTCCCAGCCGGCGGGCACGCCGCCCGGCCGGTCGGCCGACGGAGCCGCTCCGGCCGCCGGAGCGGACACGGCGGAGACCGCCAGCAGGGCGCTGAGGGACAGAAGGACGGAGGTCATGCGTCTCACGGAATTCCTCGGCTTTCGTCACATGGGACCGGGGTGGCGAGGGAAGGGCCCGCGTCGTGCGTGCGGGAATCGCAGCCCGTGCACGCCTACGTGAATTCCCGGATTCTTCCGCCCCCCGACGACTGCGTCGGCGTCCCTCCCCGGACGCGTCGGCAGCGGCTGCGCCACCTCGGCGAAGCGGTTCAAGAATAGTGATCTCCAGACGTTTTCCGTAGTGCTCCGCGACTTTTTCGTACGAGGTCGGCCAGAAAAGCGCCGCATTTCGCATTCCGCAATGTCCAGTTAATGCGTGGGACGCTTCTCCTTTTCGCCGCGGTCACCTCGCCGGCCGGAACGGCGGGGCACGACCCCGGACGTACGCCCCTCCCGGTGTCCTACGCCCGCGTCGGTACACGCGGTTACTCCCGTCGCGGGACGCCCGGGCGGCCGTCGCCCGGCACCGTGGGCGGTGTGAAACTCAGCCGTCCCGCACGCCGGGCCTCCCTCGTCGTCCACGTCGTCGCCTCCGCCGGCTGGCTCGGGCTCTCGCTCGGACTGCTGGCGCTCGGACTCACCGCCGCCACCACCGCGTCCCCGGTCGCCGTGGAAGCCGGTGTCCGCGCCATGAAGCTCTTCGCCGACTGGCTCCTGCTGCCGCTCGCGTTCCTCACCCTCGTTAGCGGAGTGGTGCTGGCCCTGGGGACCCCCTGGGGGCTGGCCCGGCACCGGTGGGTGTTCACGAAGTTCTGGCTCACGCTGGCCACGACGACCGCCACCGTCCTCGCACTGCGCCCCGGGGTGAACGCGGCCGTGACCGAGGTCGCCGCGGGCGGCACGCTCCCCGACGCGGGCGACGTGCTGTTCGGACCGGTCGTCTCGCTGTCCGCCTACGTCTTCATGACGGTGATCTCGCTCCTCAAGCCCTGGGGCCTCACCCGCCGCGGCCGCAGGCTGCGCGCGGCGGCCACACCCGCCGGCCGGCAGGCCGCGGTACCGCCGCCCGTTCGTAGCATGAGGCCATGACCGACGAAGTCCCCGACGTCATGCGCGCGGCGTACATCGAATCCGTCGGCCCGGCCGACCACATCCGTCACGGGGAGCTGCCGGTGCCGGCGGTCGGACCCACGGACGTGCTCGTGCGGGTCGAAGCCGTCGCCGTCAACCCCGTGGACACCTTCGTACGCTCCGGCGCGTACGCCACGCCGCTGCCCTTCCCCTTCGTCGTGGGCCGGGACCTGGTGGGCGAGGTCGCGCTGGCGGGCCCCGGCGCCGCGGGCTTCGCCCCCGGGCAGCGGGTCTGGTGCAACAGCCTCGGGCACGCGGGCCGGCAGGGCTCCTGCGCCCAGTACGCGACGGTCGCCGCCGACCGGCTCTACGCCGCCCCGCCGGACATCGCCGGCGAGGATCTCGTGGCGGCCGCGCACCCGGCCGCGTCGGCCTGGCTGGCGCTGTTCCGGCACGCCCGGCTCGGGGCGGGGGAGACGGTGTACGTCGGCGGCGGCGCCGGGAACGTCGGTGGAGCCGCCGTGGCACTGGCGGTCCGCGCCGGGGCCCGCGTGGTCGCCACCGCGCGGGCCGAGGACGCCGAGGCGGTACGGGCCCTGGGCGCCGCCGAAGTACTCGACCACCGCGCGCCCGGCCTCGGCGAGCGGGTGCGCCGGGCCGCTCCCGACGGCTACGACGTGCACCTGGACACCTCCGGGCACGCCCTGCTCGCCGACTCCGTGGAGGCACTGGCGCACGGCGGGCGCCTGGTCGCGATGGCCGGACTGGGCGGCGGGGCCGCCGAACTGCCGGTGGGGCGGCTCTACACCAGGGACGCGAGCATCGTGGGCTTCGCCATCAGCAACGCCACGGCCGCCGACCTCGCCGACGCGGCGGACGGCGTCGTCCGCCTCCTGCGCGACACCCCCTGGCGCCCACGCGTCGCCGGCCGACTGCCGCTGTCGATGACGGCGGACGCCCACCGCGGACTGGAGGCCGGCGAGGTGCGCGGCCGGCTGGTCCTCATCCCCTCTTGACCGTCTCTTCCGCCCGGCTGCCGGGGCGCACCACGGAGGGGGCCCGGGACGCGCCCCTCGCTCATGGCTGCGGACGGACGGTGAGCATCTGCTGGGCGTGGCCCACGGGGCCGTCGAGGTCGTGCAGCACCGTGCTGGTGATGCCCTGGCCGGTGGGGCCGAAGACCACGGTGGTGTCGAGGCCCGTCCAGCGACCGCGCGGCGCGCGGTGCAGGTGCAGGGTCAGGTCGACGTTCGGGAACATCCACTCCGCGGGCGACTGCCGCACCGCGATCCCGTTGGCCGTGTCGACCAGCGCCACATAGGACGCCAGCGGGCTCGCCGTCTCGCCGGCGACCAGTTCGAGGCCGGTGGAGACCCAGGCGGTGGTGCGGCCCGGCCGGGGCGGGGCGAGCGGACGTACGTCCAGGGAGGCGATGTAGCCGCCGGGCCACTGGGCGGCCATGGGCCAGGGCGCCAGGTTCCGGGGCGGGGTGAGCGGGTCCGCGGCACCCGCGGCGACCGCTTCTGTGTCCACGTCGGCGAGCAGCCAGGCCCTGGCACGCGTCACCGAGCGGCCCGAGATGAACACGGTCGCCTCGACCAGCTCGATGGTCCGGCCGGGCCGGACGGTCTCCACCCGTATCTCGCACTCGTCCAGCGCCGGCCGGCCGAGGATGTCGAAGCTGATCCGGCTGAGCGACATGGCCGCACCGGCACGTCCGGCCAGATGGCGGTCGACGGCGTGGACGATCAGTCCCCCGAGCGGGCTGAAGTGCTGCTCGTCCGCGCTCCACGCGCCGCCCGCGTGCTCGGTGGGCTTGTAGCGGTGCTCGTCGATGCGCTCGTAGTAGCTGTCCGGGGTGGCTGTGCTGGTGTTCAACGGGCTGCTCCTGGAACGGCGGCGGTGACGGGCGGGGCGGTGGACGGCGGCACCGGGGCCAGGATAGTTCGGGCGTGAACGACGGTTCCGGCGCCCCGTCCGAGTGGTGTGACCCGCGCGCGGGGTCCAGGCTGGGGTGGAGGAGCGAGGAGGCACGCGATCGCGCAGCCGGGCACCGCCCTGCCCCCACGTCCCGGCCTCCCTCACCCCGAGCGACGCGCGAGCGAAGGAGCACCGGGATGGCGAAGAACCGCGACGGCGGCGACGGCCTCGAGAAGGGCGACAAGGTCGCCTGGAGCACCCACGGCACCGAGACCGAGGGCGAGGTGGAGAAGGAGATCACTGAGCGGACCGAGGCCGCGGGCCGCACCGTCGACGCCTCCTCCGACGACCCGCAGTACCAGGTCCGCAGCGACAAGTCGGGCAGGTCGGCCGTGCACAAGCCGTCCGCGCTCAAGAAGAAGAAGTAGGCGCCGTGGACGCCGAGGAGCGGAAGAAGACCTGGGACGAGTTCCGCGAGCTGGTGAACATGACACCGGCCGACCTGGAGAAATGGCTGGCCTCCGACCGGTCGCGGGACGCCGGTCAGCACAAGGACGGTGGAGAGTCCACCGGGCACGCCTCCGGCCGCCGCATCGTGGACATCCTGCGGACCAGGAAGAGCGACCTCTCGGACGACGACCACCGGCACATGCGCAAGGTCGTCGGCTACATCCGCCGCCACCTGGCCCAGCGCCCCTCGGGCGACGTCGAGGACACCCGCTGGCGGTACTCGCTCATGAACTGGGGCCACGACCCGCTGGCCTGACCGGAAGGAGAACACCCGGCATGGAAGACCCGCACCGGCGTCCCGAGGGCGTCAGCGACGGCACGGTGGCGGCCCTCGGCTCCCTGTCCAAGGCGCTGGAGACGACCGAGCGCGCCCGGGGCCACCTGTTCTCCTTCCACCAGCTCACCGGCACGGCCGACCTGGAACTGGACCGCGCGGTGCGGCTGCTGCGCGAGGCGGGCCACCCCGAATGGGCACAGCGGGTGGAGGAGGAGATCCTCGGACGCAACGTCATCCCCGGCCACTGGACGTTCCAGATCGTCGAGGCGTACGACCGGACGTACTACGAGGCGTTCAAGGCCCTGGAACGCGAGGCCGTGGACCGGCTCGCCGAGGGCCGCGACCACCTGTACGAGGCGGAGATGAAGGAGGACCGCCGCACCCGCGGCCACCCGGACCACACGGCGCGTCCCGACAGCCCCGGCACCCGCCCGCCGAACGGCCCGTTCACCTGACGTCCGGGGCGCTGCGCACGGCGGTCCCCCGCCCCTTCTATACGCTGATCGCGTGGCGACAGCGAACCAGCGCGGACAGCACGCGAACGAGCGGGGGACCGGCACCGGGCCCGAGGCGGGCGACCTCCAGGCCCTGGCCGTGCAGTTGCGGCGGATGAACGGCGAGATCAACCGCCTCGTGCAGAGCTTCGCCGGCACCCACGGCCTGCACGCCACCGACGTCCAGGCGCTCGCGGCGATCCTCGACGCACGCGAGCCCATGACGCCGGGGCGGCTGCGCGAGCATCTGGGCCTCACCTCCGGCGCGGTGACGGCGTGCGTGGACCGGCTGGAGCGCGCGGGGCACGTCCGCCGGGTCCGGGAGAGCGCCGACCGCAGGGTCGTCCACCTGCACTACGTGCCCGACGCACGCGCCGCGGCACGCACGTACTTCCGTCCGCTGGCCGACGCGGCGGCCACCGCCCGCGCGCGCTTCGACGACGCCGAACTGGCGGTCGTGCTCCGCTTCCTGGCGGCGATGAACGAGGAACTGGGCCTGGTGCGGTCGGAGGACCGCTGATTTCCCGGCGCGTGGCGCATCCGGAGGACGGGCCCGGGCAGTAGTAGGCATGGCACGACACGGACTGCGTCCCGCAATTAGCTCAATCATTGAGACTGTTTATGATCGAGACGGTTCCGCGCCGCTGAGACCTGAGACCTGGAGACCTGAAACCGATGGCCAACCCCTCCCGACGGGCCCGCTGGCTCGTCCCCCTCGTCCTGCTCCTGGTCTGGCTCGGCATCGGCGGCACGCTCGGCCCGTACGCCGGGAAGCTCGGCGAGGTCGCCACCAACGACCAGGCCGCCTTCCTGCCCCGCAGCGCCGAGTCGACGCAGGTCATCGACGCACAGCAGGCCTTCCAGCAGGACGAGACCCTCCCGGTGATCGTCGTGTGGACGGCGGACGACGGGGGCGCCGCCGCGGGACACCGGGACGCGGCCACCCGTTCGGTCGCGGGCCTGGAGGGCGAGCCCGGCATCGTCGGTCCCGCCTCCCCGGCCGTGCCCTCGCGCGACGGCGAGGCCCTGCAGGCCGTCGTCCAGGTCGAACCCGGCCTCGGTGACCGCCTGCCCGACGTCCTGGAGCGCATCGAGGAGGCCGCCGGGCAGGTGCCCGGCACCCGCGCGCAGCTCGCCGGACCGGCCGCCTCACAGGCCGACCTCTCCGACGCCTTCTCGGGCATCGACGGGCTGCTGCTCGGCGTCGCACTGGTCACGGTGCTCGTGATCCTGCTGCTCGTCTACCGCAGCGTTCTGCTGCCCCTGGTGATCATCATCAGTGCCGTGTTCGCGCTGGGCCTGGCCTGCGCCGTCGTCTACGCCCTCGCCGACCGCGACGTCGTCCGCGTCGACGGGCAGGTGCAGGGCATCCTCTCCATCCTGGTCATCGGCGCCGCGACCGACTACGCGCTGCTGCTCACCGCCCGCTTCCGCGAGGAACTGCCCCGCCACCCCGACCGGTTCGCCGCCGTCCGTGCGGCGCTGCGTGCCTCCTGGGGAGCCGTCGTGGCCAGCGCGGCCACCGTCGCCCTCGGGCTGCTGGCCCTGCTCCTCAGCGACCTGACCAACAACCGCGCGCTCGGGCCGGTCGGCGCCATCGGCATCGTCTGCGCGGTCCTGAGCACGCTCACCTTCCTGCCCGCCGTCCTGGTCCTGCTCGGCCGGGCCGCCTACTGGCCGGCCAAGCCCGTCCGGGCCGGCGACCCGGAGGCCGGCCACCGCCTGTGGCACCGCGTCGCCGAGCGGGTCGACCGCACCCCGCGCCGCATCTGGGCGATCTCCCTGGCCGCGCTGGTCGCCTGCGCCGCCTTCGCGCCGACCCTGACCGCCAAGGGGGTGCCGCTGGACGAGATCTTCGTCAACGACGCCCCCTCGGTCGCCGCCCAGCAGACCCTGGCCCGGCACTTCCCGGGCGGCTCCGGCAACCCGGCCGTGATCATCGCCGACGCCGACCGGCTCGACCCGGTCCTCGCGGCGGCCCGCGACACCGAGGGCGTGGCGTCCGCCGACGCGGTGACCGCCTCCGGCCGTCCCGGAGGCGGCGAGCCCAAGGCGGTCGACGGGCGGGTGCGGATCGACGCGACGCTGCAGGCTCCGGCCGACAGCGACGCGGCCAAGAAGACGGTGGCCCGGCTCAGGACGGCCGTCCACGACGTGCCCGGCGCGGACGCGCTGGTCGGCGGCTACACCGCCCAGCAGTACGACACCCAGCGCACCGCCGAGCACGACCGCACGCTGATCGTGCCCGTCGTCCTCGCCATCATCCTGGTCATCCTGATCGTCCTGCTGAGGTCCCTGCTGATGCCGGTGCTGCTGGTGGCGACGGTGGCCCTGAACTTCGTGGCGACCCTGGGCGTCTCGGCGCTCGTCTTCACCCACGTGTTCGGCTTCAGCGGCACCGACGCCTCCGTCCCGCTGTACGGGTTCGTGTTCCTGGTCGCCCTGGGCGTGGACTACAACATCTTCCTCATGTCCCGGGTCCGGCAGGAGTCGCTGGAGCACGGCGTGCGGGAGGGCATCCTGCGCGGGCTGACCGCCACCGGGGGTGTCATCACCTCGGCCGGTGTCGTGCTCGCCGCCACCTTCGCGGCCCTCGGGGTGATCCCGCTGGCGTTCCTGGTGCAGATCGCCTTCATCGTGGCCTTCGGCGTGCTCCTGGACACGCTCGTGGTGCGCTCGCTGCTGGTGCCGGCGCTCGCCCGGGACATCGGCGCCGTCGCGTGGTGGCCCAGCAGCCTCGGCCGTCGTCCACCGGTCCGGAGCGAGTGAGGAACCCGGCGGGGATTACGCCTCCGGGGTCCTCGCGAGAGGGCGCACGGTGCCGAGGAAGCGCCGTACGGCGATCTCGACGACGACCCGGTCCGGGTTCGCCCGGGGCCGGCGGTAGCGGTCCGCGTACCGGGTCTCGGCGTCGCGGACCGCCTCGGCGTCGTACCGTACGGTCGCCACGCCCTCGAGCGTGGACCAGCGCCTGCCGTCGGCCTGGCTCACGGCCACGACGGGGGCCCCCGCCCGCTCGACGTTGCGCACCTTCGCGGTGCCCCGGCTCGTGATGACCCGCGCGGTGCGGGTGGCGTGGTCGTACGTCACCCCGACCGGGACCAGATGTGCAGTGCCGTCGGCGCGCGGTGTCGACAGGAAGCACACCCGGCGCTCCTGCCAGAAGGCCACGAACTCGGTGTCCTCGTCGGGCAGTTCCCCGGTGTCCATCCGCTCTCCTCGCCCGAGTCGCGCGACCGCTGTCACGCGCTGCGTCCACCTCGGGCACTTCCCCACCCTACGACGCGCGTGCGCGGCGCCTTCGCGGACCCCGCCGCGCCGGACGGCGGACGTCAGGCGGCGTGCCGGCCCGGTGTACGGCCTTCCGCCGCCTCTTCCCGGCGCCGGGCCGATGAGGCTTCGGCGGCCTCGTCCCTGCCGCCCGGGAGCAGCCGCAGATGCCGGCGCCGGGCGTGCCGGGGTGGCTCCGGATCGCCGAAGAGCCGGTCCTCCAGGTACGTCATGGTGAACAACAGCAGCCCCAGTCCGGGCAGCAGCAGGACGGCAACGGTAACCACGCCGCAGGTCCCCCCTCCGCTGTGGATGACTCCGTTCCGGGTGCCCGGGCCGGCGCCGGTGATGGGCCGTCGGCGAGTGAGGATGGTGCAACGGTCGGACATAAAGGGCAAGTGGGGGAAGGGTGATGAGTGGCCGGGCCTCATGTTCGAGCGCCCCGTGGGTAGGCGCGCCCGACGGCGAACACGACCCCCGAGGACGGAGCACCCCAGCCGATGTCGCACACCGCACCACCCACCGGACCGAGCACGGACGCGCAGTCGGCGGCCTCGTGGTCGGACTGGATCGGCGACCACACCGCCGCACTGATCGGGATCCCGCTGCGCATCGCGCTCATCGTCGTGGTCCTGCTGGTGCTGCGCGCGGTGGCCAAACGGGCCATCACCCGGGTCGTCCAGCGCGTGCTGGAACCGCCGTCCGGCGAGCCCGAGACCAGCCGGCCCCGGCGTACGGGCCGTGGGGCCGCCGTACTGCACCGCGACCGCTCCCGGGCACGGCAGCGCCGCGAACAGCGCGCACGCACCATCGGCTCCGTCCTCAGCAGCGCGGTGACCATCGTGCTCTTCATGGTGGGCGTGGCCATGGTGCTCGACCAGGTCGGCATCGCGCTGGGACCGCTGCTGGCCAGTGCCGGGGTGGTGGGCCTCGCGATCGGCTTCGGCGCGCAGAGCCTGGTCGCGGACTACCTGTCCGGCCTGCTCATCATGATCGAGGACCAGTACGGCGTCGGCGACTCGGTCGACCTCGGGGAGGCCGTCGGCGAGGTGGAGCACGTCGGTCTGCGGCTGACGCACGTCCGCGACCTCAACGGCGGGCTGTGGCACATCCGCAACGGCGAGATCCTGCGGGTCCGCAACGACAGCCAGGAATGGGCGCGTGCCGTCCTGGACGTCGCCGTGGCCTACGACGCCGACCTCGACACGGTCCACCGCGTCCTGGAGGACACCGGCCGCGCCCTGCGCGAGGACCCGGACTACGCGGACGTGCTGCTCGAGGACCCGGTGGTGTGGGGCGTGCAGTCCCTGGACGCCGACGGTGTCCTCGTGCGGCTCGCGGTCAAGACCGTGCCGCTCCAGCAGTGGGGCGTCACCCGCGAGCTGCGCCGCCGGGTGAAGGACGCCCTGGACGAGGCGGGCATCGACATCCCCTTCCCGCAGCGGACGGTGTGGGTGCGCACGGACGCCGGGGAGCCCGGGGCCGACGCCCTGGCGCGCTGATGCCGGGGCGCGGCTTGCCGGAACAGCAAAGACCTTTGTCGTTCCGGCTCCCGCGGGTGCAGCCTGCACGCAGGGCGCGTGACCGTCTCGCGCCCGGCCGGGCAGACGGCCCGTACGCCCCAGGAGGCATCATGGCCGACACACCCGCGACGGCTCCCGCCGCGGAGTTCTGGGAAGCCCGCTACCGCGACAGCGACCGCGTCTGGAGCGGCCGCCCCAACGAACTGCTGGTCCGCGAGGCGAGCGACCTCACCCCCGGCACGGCGCTGGACCTGGGCTGCGGCGAGGGCGCGGACGCCGTGTGGCTGGCCTCACGCGGCTGGCGGGTCACCGGCGTGGACATCTCCGGCACCGCGCTCGAACGCGCCGCCGGACACGCCGCGGACGCCGGGGTCGGCGACCGCGTCGCCTGGGAACGCCACGAGCTGGGCAAGTCGTTCCCCGAGGGGTCCTTCGACCTGGTGAGCGCCCACTACCTGCAGTCCCCGGTCGAACTCGACCAGCGGACGGTCCTGCGCGCCGCCGCGCGGGCCGTGGCACACGGCGGCACCCTGCTGCTCGTCCTGCACGCCGGCTGGCCCTCCTGGCAGACCGAGCCGCCGTTCGACGCCGTCTTCCCCACCCTGGAGGGAGTCCTCGCCGAACTGGCCCTGCCGGCCGACGAGTGGACCGTAGAGACCGAGGAGACCGTCCGCCGACCGAGCGCGTCCCCCGAGGGTGTCGAGGGCTTCCGAGAGGACCACGTCTGGCGCCTGCGCCGAGCGTGAGCCCCGCGCGCGCCCCGGCCCGCGTTCCCGTGACCCGCCCGGTGCCCGAGACGGCCTCAAGACGCAGCGCGCCACGGGATGGGGCGGGGTCGCTGCGTGAGCGTGCTGACCGGCGGCTGGGTGTGAGACCGGTTCGGGTTCCGTTCCGGTCCGTGTGGTCTGCTCGGACGACCTGCTTCCCGCGGGCGGGGAGGTCCGCGCGTGGTGCGTGGGCGAGGCCGCCCGCGGCGGCCCAGCGGGACGGAGCCGAAAGCGGCTTCGTGGTGTCGCGTGCGGGCGGGACTGCCCTGCGAGTGCGTGTTCCGGGCGCGCGGACCCGGCCGGGTGTGAGCCTTGCTTCGGGTTCCGTTGTCGGTCCCTGCCGCCCGCCCGGTGCCCGACGGCGTCCCAGGGATGCTGTACGCAACGGCGTCCGCGCGCGCGTCGCCCGGTCGCGCGACCAGGCCGCCCCCGAGGCTGTCCGACACGGCGTCGGGACGCCGGATCAGCGCTCCGCCGCCTCCGCCGCGCGGTGGGCCGCCCAGGCCTCGGCGCGCAGTTCGGGGCGGAGCAGGACGTCCGCCGCGGTGCAGGCCAGCGCGGCGGCCGCGGCGACGGCCACCCCGCGGGCCCGCTCCGAGGCGGCGGCCTCGGCGAACTCGGGGGTGTGGTCGGAACCGTCCTCGCCCATGATCGCCACGAACGGGTGAACGGCCGGCACCCGCACACTCACGTTGCCGATGTCCGAGGACCCCAGGTGCACGCCCGGCACGGGCGGCGTCAGCGTGATCCCCGCCCCGGACAGATGCGCCGCGAAGCGGTCGGACAGCACCCCGCTGTCCCGGAAGTGGTCGTAGCGGACCGTGGCGCGCTCCACCTCGGCCCGCGTGCCGGTGGCCCGGGCCACCCCCTCGGCGCACTCGCTCAGCTGACCGATCAGCTCGTCCAGCGCCCGTGAGGTGGCCGCCCGCAACCCGAACAGCCCCTGGGCGTACTCGGGCACGATGTTGGTGGCCGTTCCCCCGTGCGTGACGATGCCCTGCACGTGCGAGGCCTCCGGCAGCCGCCGGCCGACCGCGCCCAGCACGTTGAACAACTCCACCAGGGCCGCCAGCGCGTCGATGCCCTCGGTCGGGTTGCCCGTCGGGTGCGCGGCCCGCCCGTGGAAGGCCACCCGGTACTGCACCTGCGCGGTCAGCGGCGCCCGCCGCCAGTCGTACACCCCCGGGTGGAACATCAGCGCCGCGTCCACCTCGTCGAACACCCCGGCGTCCACTTCGAGGACCTTCCCGCCCCCGCCCTCCTCGGCGGGCGTGCCCACGGCCATGACGCATCCGGCGCGGCCGCCCAGTACCGCGTGGAGAGCGAGCGCCGCTCCCAGGCCCGCCGCCGCGATGAGATTGTGGCCGCAGGCGTGGCCGAGGCCCGGCAGGGCGTCGTACTCCAGCGGCAGCGCCACCGCGGGGCGGCCCTGGCCCGAGCGCGCCGCGAACGCGGTCGGCATCCCCGCGACGCCCCGCTCCACCGCGAAACCGGCACGTTCCAGCTCGCCCGAGAGCAGGGCCGCCGCCCGGTGCTCGGCGAAGGCGTACTCGGGGTCGGCGTGCAGCCGCAGCGCGACGTCCCACAGGGCCCCCGCCCGGCCGGCCACCTCCTGGCGGATGTCCTCGTGGACGTCGTCGAGCGTGCGGGTCACGCGGCCTCCTCGGGTCGGATGCTCCGAATGCGTGCCGTTCCCGGGTTCCACCGCCCGGCCGCCGCGACACCAGCCTGGTTTCCGCGTCGGGGCGGGTGCAATACGTTCCATGCGCCGCGCGGCCGCGAGCCTGCGGAACCGGACGGCGCGCCCCGAACCGACGTGGGAGGAACGATGGATCACTCGCGGGTGCCCGTACTGGA
The DNA here is from genome assembly GCF_042745235.1 of Streptomyces sp. NPDC058796. Classification (NCBI taxonomy): domain Bacteria; kingdom Bacillati; phylum Actinomycetota; class Actinomycetes; order Kitasatosporales; family Streptomycetaceae; genus Streptomyces; species Streptomyces sp. NPDC058796. Next base: position 239,829 of record NZ_JBHYOP010000009.1, on the reverse strand, counting down.
AGCGCTGCAGGACTTCCGCCGCCGGGGGGACATCGCCTACGGGCCGCCGGGACACAAACAGGGCCGCGGCGTCGACCCGAGGGTCGCGGAGATCGTCGGCATGGACGTCTTCCGCTCCGACGTCCTCTCCCTCAACGGGCTGGACGACCGCCGCCAGTCCCAGGGCGTGGTGAGTCGCGCCCAGGAACTGATGGCCGACGCGGTCGGCGCCGACCAGGCCTTCTTCTCCACCTGCGGCAGCTCCCTGTCGGTCAAGACCGCGATGCTGGCCGTGGCCGGCCCCGGCGAGAAGCTGCTGGTCTCGCGCAACGCGCACAAAGCGGTGGTCGCGGCCGTCGTCGTCAACGGCGTCGAACCCGTCTGGGTGCACCCGAAGTTCGACACCGAGCGGCATCTCGCCCACCCGCCCGAGCCGGACGACGTACGCCGCAAACTGGAGGAACACCCGGACGCCAAGGGCATGTTGCTCATCACGCCCACGGACTGGGGGACGTGCGCCGACATCGCGGGCGTGGCCCGGGTGTGCCACGAGTTCGACGTCCCCCTCATCGTGGACGAGGCCTGGGGCGCCCACCTGCCGTTCCACTCCGGCCTGCCCGCCTGGGGCATGGACACCGGGGCCGATCTGGTGGTGACCAGCGTCCACAAGATGGGCGGCGCCATCGAGCAGAGCTCCGTCTTCCACCTCCAGTACGACCGGGTCTCGCCCGAGGTGCTCAAACAGCGCGAGGACCTGCTGGGCACCACGAGCGCCTCGACCCTGGTGTTCGCCACGCTCGACGGCTGGCGCCGGCAGATGGTCGAGCAGGGCCGTGAACTGCTCGGTGCCGCGCTCGGCCGGGCGGAACGCGTCCGCGCCGCGGTCGCCGCCATGCCGGGGCTGCGCCCCATGGGGCAGGAGGTCGTCGACGCCGGGCTCGCCGCCGCCTACGACCCGCTCAAGATCGTGATCGACGTGCGGGAGCTGGGCGTCAGCGGCATGCAGGCGACCGAATGGGTGCGGGACCACTGCCACGTCGACCTCGGCGGCTCCGACACCTGCCGCATCAGCGCCTCGATCACCCACGCCGACGACGACCGGACGGAGGAGGTGCTGCTGGACGCCCTGCGCGCGCTCGCCGACGGGGCGGACTCCATGCAGCGCAGGCCGCCGGTGCGGCTGCCCGAGCCCTCCGCGCTGGAACTGGAACAGGCGATGCTGCCGCGCGCGGCGTTCTTCGCCCCGGTGGAGCACGTGCCCGCCGAACGGGCCGCCGGGCGCATCTCCGCGGAGATGATCAGCCCCTACCCGCCGGGTGTGCCCGTCGTCGCCCCCGGCGAGGTCATCACCGGCGAGGTCCTGGACTACCTGCGCAGCGGCGCGGACCACGGCGTCCTGATCCCGGACGCGGCGGATCCGTCGGTGCGGACGCTGCGGGTGGTCCGCGCCCCGCACTGAGCGGATGGACGCAGCATGCCCGATTTGTTGAAGAAGTGACGGAATGGGTTTTTTGAGAAGAGAGGCATGCTTTGTGGCTTACCGGACACCTGTGGTGTGAAGGCCTTTGGCTACCAGAGGGAGATGGTGAAATGCCTTCCAAGGACAAGGTGCTCGAGGAAGTCCGCACCGAGAACATCGACATCGAAGCAGTACTCGACCCGACCGAGCCCGACGGAGTCTTCCGCGACAGCCGCGAGTGCGCCGCACTCGCCCTGCAGTCCGGAGGCACCACCCTGCTGCTTTCGCCGCCGACCCCGCGCCCCAAGAAGGGTTGACGGACCGACGGGAGCAGTGAGATGGAGCAGTCGAGCACGTCAGCCCTTCTCCAGGGAACGGTGCTGGACCTCGCTTCCGACGTGGTCTCCGCTCTTCGGAGCGGAGACCACGTGCGAGCGGGGGGCACCCTCGCGGCAGGCGGATCGGGTGACGGCGTCGCACGCGCGGCGGTGCGTGTCCTGGGCGCCGACCTGCTGCTGCCCACCACCCTGTTGGGACTTGAGCCCGACCCCGGCCAACTCGCCGTGTTCCAGGACGCCGTGGCGGCCCATCCGCCCCGCGGCGACGCGGCCCCGGCCGTCGCGTGGAGCCACTGGGCGATGACCCGGGCCCTGCGCCGGCTGGGACAACCCCCGAACGACCCGCTCGCCGCCGAGGCGGGCGCGGAACCCGATGCCCGCTGGCTCGACGGCGCCGGCTGGCAGTACCTGACCCACCAGCTCGCCGTCCTGGCCCCGCTCGCGCTGCCCGGCGAGGACAACGCGGTCATGCGCGCCGCCCGCCGCCGCCCGGTGGACGTCGCCCGCGGCTTCGTACGGGCGGTACGCCGCCGCGACTGGCAGCAGGCGGCCGGAGCCGGACGCTGGCTCACCCTCCTGGACGGGGTGCCCGCCACCCTCGGCCTGGAGGCCGGCCTCGACTTCGTACGGCTCATGGGCGGCGGCGACCCCCGGGTGGCCCTCCAGCTGGAGGCGGCGCGGCTGATGCCGGCCGGAGTGCTCCTGTGAGCGCCCGGCGGGTCGAGGAGGCCGCCCTGGACTGGGTGTGGACCCACCGCGACCGCTTCTCGCTCGGCGAGGACGCGCTCGCGGCGGACGGCCAGGTCAACCACACCTGGAAGCCGCTGGGCGAACTGGCCCAGGTGTGCGCGTCGGTGTCCGCCCGCACCCCGGCCTCGGACCCGCTGCACGCACCGGTGGCCGAGCTGCTGGACTTCGCCTGGCAACAGACCCGCGAGGGCGAGATGTTCCCGCTGATGCAGTCGCTGGAGCCCTTCGCCACCTACCCGTTGGAGGTCTACGCGGCCTTCGCCTCGGCCGGCTACCGCCACCCCGGCTACGAGGCGTCCGCCGCCGTGGTGGCCCGCACCCGCGGCTGGCGGCTGACCGAGCAGTACCCCACCCGGCGGCTCGGCGTCATCGAGGCCGAGCGGCGCAGCGGTCTGCGTCCGCACGGCGGGGTGCCGCAGGCGCTGGACCGCACCTGGCTGGGCGGCCTGCCCGAGCCGTGGACCTTCGAACGCGCGGCCGGATATGCGCTGACCCACGTCGTCTTCCACCTCACCGAGTGGGGCCGCACCCCGCAAGGCGTGCCACCGGACCTGACGGACTACCTGCGGCACTGGCTGCCGCCCTGGCTGGACACCTGCCTCGACGCCCGCATGTACGACCTGAGCTGCGAGCTGCTGGCGGTGGCGGCGAGCCTCCCGAGCCCGCCGGAGCCGGCCGTCCTGGAGGACGCCTGGCACCGCGTCGCGGCGGCACAGCACGCCTGCGGCGCCGTCCCCGAGGAGGGCGCCCTCCAGGACGCCGCCCCACCGGGGCAGGAGGGCCCCTACGCCTTCACCGACTGCTACCACTCCACCCTGATGGCGGTGTTCGCCGCGGCCCTCACCACGGCACCGGTGCGCGACGCGGACCACGCCGGACAAGGAGTGCCCGGATGACGGACACCCGACTGATCCACCGCGTCGGAGCGGGCGCCCTGGAGTGGCTCTGGGCCCACCGCGACGGCTTCCGGCTGGAGCCGGACGTGGACCCCGAGATCGGCTTCCTGGAGCGCTTCAAGCCGATCGGCGAACTCGCCCTGATCTGCAAGGTGCTCTTCCGCGAGGGCGTCGCCGGCTCCCGGCAGGCCCAACTGGCCCGCCAACTGCTCGACCACGTCTGGCGGGACACGCTGGACGGCGGCCGCATGCTGGTGCGCGGACAGCGCGTCGAACCGTTCTCACCCGTGCCCTTCGAGGTGTACCTGCCGTTCAAGGAGCTGGGCTACAGCCAGCCCGAGATCGAGCGGGCCACCGTGCTCAACCACCGCCTGGACAGCTGGACGCGGTTCCCCGTGACCCCGACCCGGCGCCTGGGCCTGTCCGCCTTCCAGCGCCGCTTCGGCCTGCCGGCCCGGCCGCCCGAGGCCGACCTGGTGGGCACCACCTGGCTGGCCGGCACACCCGAACCGTGGACGGTCGAGGGCCACACCGCCTACGACATCACCCACACCGTCTTCCACCTCACCGACTGGGGCGAGCGGTCCGACGGCCTGCCGGAGCCCATCGCCGAATACCTCGCCACCTGGCTGCCGGTCTGGATCGACGACTGGCTTGACCTGGAGCGCTGGGACCTGCTCGGCGAACTCCTCGTCGTGGACGCCTGCCTGCCCCGGCCGACCCTGGACGAACCCGCGTGGCGGGCCTTCGCCGCAGCTCAGCAGCCCGACGGCGCCATGCCCGCCGTACGGACGATGCCCGAGGGAGACCCCGACACGGTGTTCGACATCGTCTACCACCCGACGCTGGTCGCCGCCTACGCGTCCGTGCTGGCCACCTCCCGCGCCCTCAGCGAGCTGGCGCACAGCTCCTCATGACGGCCCGCCCCGCGCCCTGGCCGGGCGACCCCCACGACGAGGACGAGCACGTCCCGCCCGCGGCCGCGTCCCCCGGGCCGTCCGACGAGGGGGCCCTGCGCGACCGGCTGGCCGAGGCCGTCGACGCCTCCGACGCGCCCGACGCCGTCTTCGCCGTCTCCCGGCAGGGCCGGCGCACCCTCCACAGCGGCGGCACGGCCACGCCGCCCGCCGTCGAGCGGGAGGACCTGCGCTACGAGATCGGCTCGGCCTCCAAGACCCTCACCGGACTGCTGCTGACCCTGCTGATCCGGCGCGGCGTGCTCACCGGCGCCGAACCGGCCGCCGCCTGCCTGGACCCCGGCCGCCCGGCCGGCCCGCACCCCGTGACCCTCGCCCACCTCATCACCCACACCTCGGGACTCCCGGCCCTGCCCGCCGACTTCGTCCCCCGCGCCCTGCCCGCCTGGCGCACCAACCCCTACGCCCGCTACCCGGCCGAACGGCTGACCGGCGCCTTCCTGCGCCACGGCCCGCGCCACCGCCCCGGGACCCGCTGGCACTACTCCAACTACGGCGTCTCCGTCCTCGGACACGCACTCGCCGCCACCACCGGCAGAACCTGGGAGGAGCTGCTCACCGGGCAGGTCCTGCGCCCTCTCGGCCTGAGCGGCACCGCCCTGTGCGCGGGGGACGAGAAGACCGACGCCACCGGCCACCGCAGGGACGGCCGGACCCCGGTCCCGGCCTTCGACGCGGGCGGCTTCCAGGCGGCGGGCGCCGTCCGGTCCACCCCGCACGACCTCCTCACCTTCCTCGAGGCCCACCTCGACCCGGCCCGCTCACCGGCGGCCGGCGCGCTGCGGGCGGTACGCGTGCCGGTGCTCCGTCGCGGGCTGGGCCACCGGCACGTGCACACGGTGGCGTGGTTCCGGCACCCCACCGACGGCGGACCGATGTACTTCCACAGCGGCGCCACCCTCGGCCAGCAGGCGTTCCTCGGATTCCGCCCGGACACCGGCACGGCCCTGGCCGCGGTCTGCACCCGCCGCTTCCGCGCCCGGGACCCGTTCATCGCCACCGCCTACGCGCTCCTCGCCGGACCATGACGAGGGCGCGGGGCCGCCGCCTCGCACGGCGGCCCCGCGCCCGAGCCGTACGCCGGCTCACCCTCCGTCAGACGCGCTGCCACAGGGCCGGCGTCGCCTCGGGCGACCAGACGCCCTGCGCCTGGTGGTTCTGCAGGCACCGGTAGCGCTGCCCCGCGTGGGACACCGTGGCCCCGACGTCGTAGACCCGGCCCGCGGCCCACGCGTCCGCCGCCGCGTTGTCCTGCGGTGCGGGCGTTCCCGCCTCGGCGGAGGTGGTCCTGAGAGTGAGGCCGAAGTCGCTGAGCAGCGGATTGATCGGCTGGTAGAAGGTGGTCCCGCCGTTCGTGCAGTCACCGGAGCCGCCGGACGTGGTGCCCTGCGCCTGGGTGCCCGCGACGAAGGGGCCGCCGGAGTCGCCGGGTTCGGCGCACACCGTGGTCTGGGTCAGGCCGTCGACGGTGCCCTGCGGGTAGCTGACGCTCGTGTCGTGCTGCTGGACCGTGCCGCAGTGCCATCCCGTGGTGGAACCGGACCGGCAGACGGACGCGCCGACGAGCGCCTCCACCGAGCCGTCGATCTGCACCTTCTGGCCGCCCTCGCCGTTGATGTCCGGGGTGGCGGTCCAGTCGGCGTTGACGCCCACCCAGGCCATGTCCTTGCCCGGGAAGGTGGACGCCTGGAAGGTGCCCTGGTCGGTCTCGTCGGCTCCGGTGGTCGTCGCGCCCGGCTCGCCGCAGTGGCCGGCCGTGGCGAAGCCCTGCTGCTGGTCCTTGGTGACGGAGAAGCCGATGGAGCAGCGGGCCTGGCCGTCGATGTAGTAGGCGTCGCCTCCGACGAGGTCCTTGAACACCCGGGGGCGGTCTGCCGAGACCCGCACGCCGACGTCCTGGTCCTCGACCCCGGCGGCCCCGACGAAGTCCGCGGCGGCCGACTCGCTGGTGGCCTGTACCACGACCCGGTTGGTCCGGACGTCGACGAACCAGACCGGTGTCTCGTGCGACCCGGCCCGCGCGGCGGCGGCGTCCAGCTTCTCCTTGACCGAGCGGAGCTCCGCCAGCCCCTTGTCGACGACCGCCGCCTCGGCGCCCTGGGCCTCGATGGCGGCCGTGTCCGCGGCGTCGGTGGTGGCGACGGTCAGTTCGGCGGAGGTCGCGCCGCTCACCCAGGCCCCGGCGAAGCGGTCGCCCAGCATGTTGCGCAGCATGCCCGCGCGGGTGCCCGCCTCCGCCTCGTTGACCAGCCTGGCCGACGCCTGGGCCGGCGTCAGCCCCAGGTCCCTTTGCATGGCGCTCAGCACCTGTGCCGGGGGTTTTCCCGCGCCGGGCGTCCGGGCTGCGGACACCGGCCCCGGAGCGGGCGGCGGGGCGGCCGACGCCGCGGCGGGGACTGCGGTCAGGACCAGGGCGCCGAGCGCGGTGAGGGCGGCGCGGCGGCTGCGCGCGGCATGTCTGCCGACCATGCGATGTGCCTCCTTCGAGGGCTGTGCGAGACAGCGGGTGTCGGTGGGTGACCACGGGTCGTGGTGCGGGTCCGGCGAAGTCACAGTCCTTGCCGGTGGGGTCCGCGGCCATGTCCGGACCGGGCGTCTTTCGCGCGATGGGGGACGCGTCGGGTGCCAAGTGCAGTACGCGGGCGCGCTGGCCGGACCGGAACCGGGCAGGGCGTCAGGCGGGGGTCAGCCCCGGATTGCCCGCCTCGGTGACGAAGGACGCGGCGGTGGTGACGGGGGCGCCGGGCGTGCTGATGGCGGAGACCGTCCGGAAGTCGAGGCGGGTGGCCTGGCGGCCGATTTCGGCGCGGACGTACCCGCGCTTGCCGTTGTAGAACTTCATGTGCGGGTTGGCCCGCATGTACAGGTCCCAGTTGGCGGGCTGCTCCACGCCGTCCCGGCCGCTGGCGACCGAGGTGCAGGTGACCTCCGTGCCGACGGTGGCCGACGCCGGGTCGTCGAAGTCCTCCTTGACGTCGAGGGCGTAGCCCACGTGCACGTCACCGGTGAGGATCAGCCAGTTCTCGATCCCGGCGGCCTTCGCTCCGGCCACGACCCGGTCGCGCGAGGCGCGGTAGCCGTCCCAGGCGTCCATGGAGAGCGCGGCGTCGGCGGTCACGTCGAACTTGCGCTGGGAGAAGCAGACCTGCTGGGGCATCACGTTCCACAGCGCCGTCGAGTTCCGCCAGCCTTCCAGCAGCCACTGCTCCTGCGCCGCGCCGGTGATGGTGCGCGCCGGATCGTCCGACTCCGGCCCGGGGGCGTGCGGCCGGTCGTCGTAGGCCTGGTCGGAGCGGTACTGCCGGGTGTCGAGGATGTCGAACTGGGCGAGCGTGCCCCAGTGCAGCCTGCGGTAGAGCTGGGCGTCCGGGCCCTGGGGCAGCTGTGCGGCGCGCAGCGGCTGGTTCTCCCAGTACGCGCGGTAGGCGGCCGCCCGCCGCAGCAGGAACTCCTCCGGAGGGATGCCGTTCTCGGGGATGTCGTCGGCGTAGTTGTTCTCGGTCTCGTGGTCGTCCCAGGCGACCACGAAGGGGTGCGCGGCGTGGGCGGCCTTGAGGTCCTCGTCGCTCTTGTACAGGGAGTAGCGCAGCCGGTAGTCCGCGAGAGTCATGGTCTCGCGGTTGAAGACGTCGGGCAGCACGAGGTCGGTGTAGCGGCGCTCGCCGCCCGACGGGTTCACGGCGTATTCGTACAGGTAGTCGCCGAGGTGGAAGACCACGTCGACGTCGTCCTGGGCCAGGTGCCGCAGCACGGTGTAGTAGCCGTCCATGTACGCCTGGCAGGCGACGGCCCCCAGCCTCAGCGTGGCGGCGGCGCTGCCCGCCGGCGGCGCGGTGCGGGTACGGCCCGCGGGGCTGATCCAGGCACCGGCCCGGAAGCGGTAGTAGTACACGGTGCCCGGCGTCAGGCCCTGCACATCGACGTGCACGCTGTGGTTGTACTCGGCGTGCGCTTCGGCGGTGCCCCGGAACAGGACGGCCGCGAAGTACTCGTCGAGGGCCACCTCCCACTCGACCGTGACCCGCTCCGTGCCCATGCCGCCGTCCTCCAGGAACGGCTCGGGCGCGAGCCGGGTCCACAGCAGCACCGAGTCCGGCAGCGGATCACCGGAGGCGACGCCGAGCGTGAACGGGTCCTTGGTGATCCGCGCGGCGCGCTCGGGGGCGGCCACCGCGCCGCGGGCCGGGGTGTTGGTGGAGAAGGCGAGCGCGGCGGCGGCCGCGGTGACGGTGAGGAAGCGCCGGCGGGCCAGGTGCCGCGCGGCGGCGCCCATCACGGCGTCGTGCGGGGAGAAGGCGTGCTCGGCCAGTCGGCGGTGACGGCCCGTGGGCGCCATCTGGTGTCCTCTCGTACGGGGCGGGCGTCCTGCCCGGGATGCGCGGACCCCGCATGCTAAGCAGACAAAACGCCTGAAACCGGCAGGGCTTGCGGAGTGATCACACAGGAGGACGTACGCGCGTGTGGACGCCGTGCCCCGGGGGCACCCGGATGCGGGCGGAAGGGCACGGAGAGGAAGGCGGTGGGCGGAGCCGATGGCCAGGACCAGGCGTTACGAGGTGGCGGCCTCCGGCCGCTGGTGGGACGAGGAGGACAGCCGCTGGCTGCCGGCCGGCGAGGTGCACGCGTGGGAGCAGGGCATGAACCAGACTGTGTGCGGGCTGTCCCTGCACCGCTCGCGGCTGGCCCGGTTCCCGGCCGTCGGCTGGGGGGACGTCCTGCCCGAGTCCGGCGGCGCGGCCGATGCCGTCCGCCGGGTCTGCCCGCGCTGCGCGGCGGCGGCCGGCCGCCGGGGAGCGGGCGACCGGCCGGGCTGGCGACGGGTGAACCCGCGCCCCTGAGGCCGGGGCGCGGGCCGGAGGTCAGGACGGCAGCGGCGAGCGGCTGACCCGGATCTTGGACTGTCCGTGCGGCCGCTTCTCCCAGTCCTCCATGAACCGCGCGTGCAGGTTGTGCTGGGCCGCCAGCGTGAGCAGCGTGTCGGTGCGGTAGTAGAAGTCCTCGCGCAGCACCTGGTGTTCCGTGCCCTCGGTGCGGTCGAAGGTGAAGTCGAAGAAGCCCGTGTCGGTCAGGACGCGGCCGACGTGAGCGAGGCACTCGTCGATGACGCTCAGCGGCGAGTGCGAGAAGACGCTGTGCGCGTGCACGACGTCGAAGTGGTCGTCCGGCAGGAACTCCAGCTTCAGGTCCCCGGTGATGGTCAGGTGGGGCAGCTTGGCCTGGAGGCCGTGCTCGGTCAGCGTCTGCTTCGCGGCGATCAGTATGTCCGGCGAGATGTCGATGCCGTAGTAGTGCCCGGTGTCGAGGTGGTCGATGAAGTGCCGGCCGCCGCGCAGGTTGCCGCAGCCGATGTCCAGCATGCGGTGCTCCGGGCGCAGTCCGTGCTCGATCAGGTAGTCGAACTGCATCTGTCCCAGCGCCAGCCAGCGGTCGTGGGTCCGGCTGCCGACCGCCGCCTCGGGGCTGCGGCGGGCGTCGGAGGCCATCACCGCCCGGTAGTAGCCGACGTGGTCCGGGTGCTTGAGCCGCAGCCACGCGTCCCGGCCGGCGCGGCGCACGTACGGGCCGACGCGCTCGGGGTGGCGCAGCGCGTAGCCGACCTTGTGGGTGAGCGCGGCGCGGTTGCTGCGCAGTTTCTTCGGGGACTTGGCGTCCTTGGGCATGACGGTTCGACCTCCGTGTGAGGGGCTGAGGGGGGACGGTGCGGGAGGTGCCGCAGAGGGTGTCAGATCCGGCGGCGCAGCAACAGGACCGTGACGAGGGCGAGTGCGAGCGCGAGGCCGCCGAGGAGGGCCGTGTCGGTCCACTGGAACGCCCAGTAGTCGCCGGCGGGGTTCGCCTCGTAGAAGCGTGCGACGTAGCCGTGCTGCGTCATGCACTCCTTCAGCTCGCGCCCGGACGGGTGGGGGCAGTTCAGAACGTCCTCCCGGCGGCCGGACGCCGTGATCAGGCCGTAGTGCCCGGTGGACCACTTCTCGCCCATCGGCGGCTTGGGCCGCCACCCGTCGCTGACGTAGGTGTGCGGCGGGACCAGGAGCCGGGCCCGGTGGGTCCACTGCACCAGCGCCGTCACCGCGGCCGTGAGCAGCAGCGTCCACGCCATCGCGGACAGCACCCGGCGGGTCAGCAGCCCGGCGAGGGTGCCCACGGCCAGGCCGCACAGCGCGGCGGCGACGGCGGCGGGACCGGAACCGGTGAGTGCGGTCGCCTCGTACCAGAAGACGCCGTAGCCGTGGTTGGCGGCCGGCTCCCACCACCAGCGGAACAGCAGGGCCAGCGACCCGGAGAGCGCCACGGTGCCCGCCGAGGCGAGAGCGAGGCGGGAGGCGAACCACTGGGCCCGGCTCACGCCCTGCGCCAGCACCATCCGGTGGGTGCCCAGTTCCCGGTCGCGTCCCAGCAGCGGTGCGCCCCAGAACATGCCGATCAGCGTGGGCAGGGCGATGTTGAGCGCGCCGAGCAGCTTGAGCGGTTCGATGTCCAGGAACAGCGGCAGCCCGTCCCCGGGCCGGCTGCAGAACAGCGGGCCGGGCTCGCAGTGGTCGAACAGTCCGCTGTGCAGGTCGTCCAGCATGCCCGAGCGGAAGTACGCGGCGAGTGCGGCGACGCCGACCAGGACGGCGGCGCCGCAGCCGACCAGCGCCCGCTGCTGGCGCCAGGCCAGCCAGAGCGTGCCCTTCACGCCGCCTCCTCCGTGCCCTCGGTGCCGGAGCGCAGGTGGCCGAGGAGGATCTCCTCCAGGCCGGGCCGTTCGACGTGCCAGTGGCCGCCGAGCGGGCCCCGGGGGCGTATCAGCGCGGTCAGCTGCCGTCCGTGCGTGCGCTGCCGCACCACTTCGTGGCGCCGCAGTCCGGGAGCCTCGTCGGCGTGTCCGGTGACCAGGGCGTGGCCCTCGCGGAGCGCGTCGGTGTCCTCGTCCAGTGCGACCCGGCCGGCCCGCAGCAGCAGTACCCGGTCGCAGGTCTGCTCCAGGTCGGGCAGGACGTGGGAGGACAGCACGATGCTCACCTCTCGCTCGGCCGCCTCGGCCATCAGGGTCGCCATGATCTCCTCGCGCACCACCGGGTCGAGGTCGGCGAGCGGTTCGTCCAGGAGCAGCAGCTCCGGCCGCTTGCCGAGGGCCAGGGCGAGCGCCACCCGGGTGCGCCGGCCCGGTGACAGCTCGCCCACGCGGGCCGTGAGGGGGATTCCGCCCTCGCCCACGACCCGCTCGGCGACCGTCCGGTCCCAGGCGGCGTTCAGCTTGCCGCCCATGCGCAGGGTGTCGGCCACCGTGAAGCGCGGGTAGAGCGGCTTGTCCTGGGTGAGCAGGGCGACCCGGGTGCGGGCCGCGGCGGAGTCCGGGGCGGTGCCCAGGGCCCGGATCTCTCCGTGCGTGGGCCGCAGCAGGCCGCCGGCCAGGTGCAGCAGGGTGCTCTTGCCCGCGCCGTTGCGGCCCACCAGCGCGGTGATCCGGCCGCGGGGCACCGTGAACCCGCAGTCCCGCAGGGCCCAGTCGCCGCGTGCCCGGTAGCGGAACCCGAGGTCCGTGGCGTGCAGTGCGGCGGGCTCGTCCGGCCCGGTCATGCGTCCTCCTGTCTCCGTCCCCGGTCGCCCGGGTCCTGCTCGTGCCGCTCGCGCGGCTCGTCCCCGTGTCGCCCGGGCCCGTCCGGCTCGTACGCGTCCAGCGCCGCCGTGACCAGGGCGAGCACGTCGTCCCGCTCCAGCCCGGCCTGCCGGGCCCGTGCGATCCACTCGGCGAGGTCCGTGCGCAGCGGCGAGTCGTCCTCCGCGCCGGGCCGCGCCAGCGACCGGGTCACGAAGGTGCCGAGGCCGCGCCGCGACCGCACCAGACCGGCCTGCTCCAGGTCGCGATAGGCCCGGAACACGGTGTTGGGGTTGATGGCGGTGGCGGCGACGACCTCCTTGGCCGTCGGGAGCTTGTCCCCGACCCGCAGCACGCCCATCCGGAGCGCCTGCTCGGTCTGCCGCACGATCTGCACGTAGGCGGGTATGCCGCCGCGTCGATCGATCCGGTACTCGACCACGTCACCTTCCATGCTTTCATTAATTCATTAGTAGAAGCATGATCAGTTGGTTCGCGGATGTCAACTGCCCCCGGATGGCGGTGCCGAGTTGACAGGCGGACGATGGGGTGGTGGGGACTGGGAAAGGAGGAGCGTCATGCTGGAGGCCAAGACGCTCGACAAGCCGGACGAGCGGCGCGATTTCCCCCGCGGACACATAGAGGCCGTGCACATGGAAGGACTCGACTTCGCCGTCGCCACCTTCGAACCGGGCTGGCGCTGGTCGGAGTCCGTGGCGCCCATCGCGGGCACCGACAGCTGCATGATCCACCACAACTGCTACGTGGCGGAGGGCCGGATGCACGTCCGCATGGACGACGGCGCCGAGAGCGAGGTGGGCCCCGGCGACGTGTTCGTCTGCTCGCCCGGTCACGACGCCTGGGTCGTGGGCGACGCGCAGTGCGTCGTGTACGACTTCGCGGGCGGCATGGCGAAGGAGTACGCCAAGGCCGACTAGGAGCGGGTACGCGAAGAGGGGGTGACCGCCGAGACGGCCACCCCCTCCACACGCGTCGCTCACGCGGCCAGGGCCACCGCCCCGACCGCCGGCGTGCGCAGCACCCGCCGGGCCGTCCCGAGGCTCGTCCCGAGCGTCACCGCCGCCGACACCGACACCATCGTCAGCCAGACGCCGGGGAACTGCTCCGGCAGCACCGCGTCGGTCCGCACGACCGTGAACGGCACGACCCCGGCCAGCGCGGCCACCGTGCCGAAGAACACCCCCGTCAGCGTCAGGACCAGGCCCTCGACGCCGACCACGCCCAGCACCTGCCCCGGGGTCGCCCCCGCCAGCCGCTGCTGCCCGAACTCCCGGGAGCGGTACGTCGTAGCCGCGTACAGCGAGTTGACCAGCATCACGCAGACGAACACCGCGATGATGCCGACCACCGTGAGGTTGAGTGTCTCCAGGTTCTTGGCGTCGACCGACTTGACCAGCCCGGAGGCCTTCACCGCGTCGCTCTCCACCGCCTGCATGGTGACCGTCGCCGTCGACACCGCCGTGAACAGGATCAGCGACACCAGGATCCCGGCGAGGTGATCCGCCCGTTCCCGCAGGTTGCGCACGGCCAGCCAGCCGCTCGCGCCCCTCAGCGGCAACCGGTCGAGCACGCCCTTCAGCAGCCGCGGCGACAGCAGCGCGAAGCCCACCGACAGCAGGATCGCCCCGTAGGCCGGCGGCGCCATCAGCGCCTCGTCCGTCGCGGAGAACAGGAAGGTGGCACCGGCGCCGACGGCACCGGTGGCCAGCGCGGCGTACGCCAGGAACCGCTTGGCGCCGGCCCGCTCCCGACCGCGCCGCGTCACCCGCCGCACCGCCAGGAACGCGGCGCCCGCCGACGCGAGCAGCGTGATGGTCACGCCGCTCACCAGCGCGACCGGCCCGAAGGAGTACGCGACGGCTCCAGCCACCTGGCCGCTGTCCTGGAACATCTCCAGCAGCGCCCGCCCGCCGAGCGTGGCCGGGCCGACGGCCAGCGCCGAGCCCGCCAGGGCCACGGCCACCGCCTCACCCACCACCATCCGCTTGATCTGCGCCGGGGTCGCCCCCGAGCAGCGCAGCAGCTCCAGCTCGGCGGCGCGCTGCCGCACGTTGACCGTCAGCGTCGAGGCCACCGCGAAGAACACCAGCAGCGTCCCGTACCCGCCGACGACCCCCGCCGCCGTGCCCAGCGTCTCCGAGCTGACCGGGTCCACTCCGCCCTGCCCGGCCGTGTCGTGCATCGAGTTGAACATCATGATGACTGCCGCGCCGAGGAAGGCGGACAGCAGCGTCGCGAGGAACCGTCCGGGGCGTCGCCGGACCGACCGAAGCGCCAGTACGAACACCGCTCACACCCCCGCAGGCACGTCGTCGCCCAGGTGCGCCAGCCGCTCCGCGACCGCGTCCGGCGTCGGGGCGTCCATCCGCCCCGCGAGCCGTCCGTCGGCGAGGAAGACGACCGAGTCGGCGTACGAGGCGGCGACCGGGTCGTGCGTCACCATCACCACGGTCCGGCCGTGCACCCGCACCGCCTCCCGCAGCAGCAGCATCACCTGCCGCGCGCTGCGCGTGTCCAGCGCGCCCGTCGGCTCGTCCGCGAAGATCACCCGGGGCTCGGCCACCAGTGCGCGGGCGATCGCCACCCGCTGCCGCTGCCCGCCGGAAAGCTGGTCGGGCCGGTGCCCGAGCCGGTCCCCGAGACCGACCGCGGCCAGGACCTCCCGCGCCCGCTTCCGGTCGACGCGGCGCCCGGCCAGCTTCAGCGGCAGCACCGTGTTCTGCGCGACCGTGAGCGTCTCCAGCAGGTTGTACTGCTGGAACACGAACCCGACCCGGCCGCGCCGGAACCTGGTCAGCTCCGCCTCACTGCCGCCGGTCAGCTCCGTGCCGTCCACACACACGATGCCGCTGTCCGGCCGGTCGAGACCCGCCGCGCACTGCAGCAACGTGGACTTGCCCGAACCCGACGGCCCCATCACCGCGGTGAACGTGCCGCGGCCCAGGCTCAGCGTCACCCCGTCCAGCGCGGTCACCGCGTTCTCGGCGCTGCCGTAGGTCCGGGCCACCTTGACCAGCCGGAGCGCCTCCGGGGCGGGCCCCGGTCCGTGGCCGCCTCGTGCGCCGGTGCGAAACATCGTCATCATCCTCCGTGCGGCACGCCCTGTGCGCTGCCTCACCGAGGACGCTACGGAGCGGGGCGCCGGGGCACACGGGGCGCAGAGCCCGTATCGGGGTGTACTCAGTGACACCCGGTCCCGGCACCCGCCCGGCCGGTCACCGCCCGCCCGTTCATCCCTCCACCAGCACCACCTCCAGCGTGCGCGGACCGTGCACCCCCTCGACCCGGTCCAGCTCGATGTCACTGGTGGCCGACGGACCGGAGATCCAGGTCAACGGGCGCGCGGGGTCGAGGCGCCCGAGGGCGTGAGGCACCGACGACACCACCTGGTCCGGCACCCGTACGACGCAGACGTGGTGGTCGGGGACGAGGGTGATGCGGCGGCGGCCCTGGTCGGGGGAGCCGTCCAGGACGATGGTGCCGGTCTCGGCGACGGCGACCGCGCAACCGGTGACCACGCTGTCGACGCGGTCCAGGTCCTGCGGGGTGCTCGCCGCGCTGTCGTGGACGCGGGTCGCGTCGACCGCCCGGAGCCAGTGCGGGGGCAGCCCGGGCGGGACCACCACGCTCCGCGAGCCGTGTGCGGTCAGGAGCCGCGTCAGCAGCTCGGGCAACCGCTCGTCCGTGCTGCGGTGCACGACCGCCCGGTAGTCCGCCAGGTTCTCGGCGAGCAGCTCCACCGTCTCGGCGGTGCTCCGCCGCCCGTGCTCGCGCAGATAGTCCCGCGCGATCGGAGCCTCGTCGGCCGGCACGTCCGCGAGGGCGCGCCGTACCCGGCCCAGGATGCGTTCCCTGCTGCTCACTTCGCCCCGTCCTTCCCACCGCGCGTGCGCTGCCACCAGTCGCGGAACGGCTCCGCGGGCACCTGAGGGAGATCGCGCGTGCCGCTCCACGCCCGGCCGGGTCCGGGAAGCGTCCGCGGGTGCAGCCGCCGGGTCCGCGACGCCAGCCGCTGGCCGGCGCGCAGCGCGCCCGGGTGCGTGAACGCCCACTGCGCCGCCCGCATCGCCGCCCGCTCGGCCGCGTGCCCCTTGGCCGGTTTCAGGACGACCCGGTTGCCCCGCCGGACGGCCGGACCGCCCTGCACCACCCGCTCCCGCAGGTGCACCAGGACCTCGGGGATGTCGATGGCCACCGGGCACACCTCGTAGCAGGCGCCGCACAGCGACGACGCGTACGGCAGGGACGCGTCGATGTCGCTGCCCGTGCCGCGCAGTTGCGGGCTGAGGATCGCGCCGATCGGACCCGGGTACACCGAGCCGTAGGCGTGGCCGCCCGCCCGCTCGTACACCGGGCAGACGTTCAGGCAGGCCGAGCAGCGGATGCATCGCAGCGCCTGCCGGCCGACCTCGTCGGCGAGGGTGTCGGTGCGGCCGTTGTCCAGCAGGACCAGGTGGAAGGTGCGCGGGCCGTCCTCGTCGGTGGTCCCCGTCCACATGGACGTGTACGGGTTCATGCGCTCGGCGGTGGAGGAGCGGGGGAGGGTCTGGAGGAAGACCTCCAGGTCCTGCCACCTCGGCACGATCTTCTCGATGCCGACGACCGAGATCAGCGTCTCGGGCAGGGTCAGACACATCCGCCCGTTGCCCTCGGACTCCACGACGACGAGCGTGCCGGTCTCGGCGACGACGAAGTTCGCGCCGGAGATGCCCACCTTGGCCCGCAGGAACTTCTCCCGCAGGTGAAGCCGTGCCGCCTCCGCGAGTTCGGCGGGCGTGTCCGTCAGGCCCTCCGGTGCCGGGCGTCCCCACTCGCTCATCTCGGAGCGGAAGATGTCCCGGATCTCCCCGCGGTTGCGGTGGATCGCCGGGACCAGGATGTGCGAGGGGCGGTCCTTGCCCAACTGCACGATCAGCTCGGCGAGATCCGTCTCGTAGGCGTGGATGCCGGCCGCCTCCAGTGCCTCGTTGAGACCGATCTCCTGCGTCGCCATCGACTTGACCTTGACGACCTCCCGCTCGCCGGTCTCCTCGACCAGCCGGGCGACGATCGCGTTGGCCTCGTCCGCGTCGGCGGCCCAGTGCACGGTCCCGCCGGCCGCCGTGACCGCCTCCTCCACCTGCACCAGGTACCGGTCGAGGTGGCGCAGGGTGTGGTCCTTGATGCGCCGGCCGGCCTCCCGCAGCTCCGTCCAGTCGTCCAGCTCCGCGACCGCGCGGGCCCGCTTGTCCCGGATGGTGCGGGTGGCGTGGCGCAGGTTGCCCCGCAGCGTCGGATTGCGCACCGCCGTACGCGCGGCCTCCGGGAAGGCCGGCATCCCCAGATACGTGCCGCTCATACGGCCACCGCCTCCTCGGTGCTCGCCAGGATCTCCGCGATGTGCACCGGCCGCATGCCCGTGCGCAGCCGCGTCATGGTGCCGCCGATGTGCATCAGGCAGGAGTTGTCGGCCGCGCACAGTACCTCCGCGCCCGTCGACTCGGCGTTGCGCACCTTGTCCGCGCCCATCGCCGCCGACACGTCCGCGTTCTTCACGGCGAAGGTGCCGCCGAAGCCGCAGCACTCCTCCGCGCCGGGCAACTCGACCAGCTCCAGCCCCCTCACCGCCTCCAGCAGCCGCCGGGGCCGGTCGCCGAGACCGAGGCCGCGCAGCCCGTGGCAGGTCGGGTGGTACGTCACCGTGTGCGGGTAGTACGCCCCCACGTCCGTCACCCCCAGCACGTCCACCAGGAACTCCGTCAGCTCGTACGTCTTCGGCACCACCGGCGCCAGAGTCGCCGCGAGGCCGCCCCCGCGCCCCTCCGCGCGCGCCCGCTCACCCATGCGCGGGTACAGCTCCCGCACCATCGCCCCGCACGAGCCCGACGGCGTCACCACCGCGTCGTACTCCTCGAAGACCTCGGCGAAGTGCCGGGCCAGCGGCTCCGCCTCGTGCCGGTAACCGGTGTTGTAGTGCGCCTGGCCGCAGCAGGTCTGGCCCGTCGGGAAGTCGACCTCGACACCCAGTCTGGTCAACAGCCTGACGACGGCGCGGCCGGTGTCCGGATAGAGCGTGTCGTTGACGCAGGTCAGGAACAGGGCGACACGCATCGCGGCTCCTCGTGATCGATGGACGTGACCGGTGGAACGTGATCGACGGAACTTGTTGATCATCGGATGAATCGCAGGGTAGTCGGCGTGGCGTGGCCGGGGGAGACCCCGTTCACCGGTCGGCGAGCCGGGCCTCGGCCGCCCGCCAGCGCGCCGTGCCGCCCCGGGGCTCGTACCGGGTCAGCGACTGGGTGCGCACCAGCAGCCGGCGCATGTCGGCGAGGTCGCCGACCAGCCCGTGGGCGCGAGCCTGCACCAGGACGTTGCCGAGCGCGGCGGCCTCCGTCGGCCCCGCCACCACGGGCAGCCCGCAGGCGTCGGCGGTCAGCTGGCACAGCAGCGCGTTGCGGGTGCCGCCGCCGACGACGTGCACGACGTCCACCGGGTGTCCCGCGAGCCGCTGGGCGTCCTCGACGGCCCCGCGGTGGGCCAGCGCCAGCGAGTCGAGGATGCACCGGGTCACCTCGGCGGGCTCCTCGGGCACCGGCTGCCCCGAGGCACGGCACGCCTCGGCGATCCGCTCCGGCATCCGCCCCGGCGCCAGGAACGCAGCGTCACCCGCGTCCACCACCGACCGCAGCGCCGGCACCCGCGCCGCCGCGAGCAGCAGCTCACCCAGATCCGGCTCGCCCCAGGCCCGTACACACTCCTGGAGCAGCCACAGGCCCATGATGTTGCGCAGGTACCGGACCGTGCCGTCGAGCCCCAGTTCGTTGGTGAAGTTGGCGGCGCGGCTCTCCTCCGTCAGCACCGGAGCGGTCAGCTCCAGGCCGGCCAGCGACCAGGTGCCGGTGCAGATGTACGCGAACCGCTCGCCCGAGGCCGGCACGGCGGCCACCGCGGACGCGGTGTCGTGCGAACCGACCGCCGTCACCGGCACGGGCCCGTCCAGCCCCGTCTCCTCCAGCACCCGTGGCGTCAGCACACCCGCCGGGTCGCCCGGTCGCCGCAGCGGCGCGAAGAGGGCCAGGTCGATCCCGAGCCGGTCGGCGACGTCCCGCGCCCAGTCCCGGGTGCCGGGGTCGATCAGCTGGGTGGTGGAGGCGTTGGTCAGCTCCGTGCCCTGCTCGCCGGTCAGCCAGTACGTCAGCAGGTCCGGGATCAGCAGCAGCCGCCGGGCCTGCGCGAACTGGGCGGTGCCGCGCGCGGCGACCAGCTGGTACAGGGTGTTGAAGGGCGCGTACTGCAGCCCGGTCGCCGCGTACAGCTCCGCGGCGGGCAGCGTGCACCACACCTTCTCCGCGACGCCCTCGGTGCGGGCGTCGCGGTAGTGCACGGGGTTGCCGAGCAGCGCCCCGTCGGCGTCCAGCAGACCGTGGTCGACGGCCCAGCTGTCCACGCCCACCGAGTCCACCGGTCCGGCCGCCCGCAGCCCGTCCAGCACACCGGCGTACAGGGCCAGGACGTCCCAGCGCAGCCCTTCCGGTGTACGGACCGGCCGGTTGGGGAAGCGGTGCGCCTCGGCCAGCTCCAGTCGGTCGGGGTCGACGCGGCCGACCATGACGCGCCCGCTGGACGCACCGAGGTCGACCGCGGCGTACGACTTGACGTTCACGGCAGGGCTCATCGCAGGAACGCGGCGGCGACGCCGGCGTCGACCGGGACGTGCAGGCCGGTGGTGTGGGTCAGTTCGCCGCCGGTCAGCGCGAACACGGCGTTGGCGACGTGCTCGGGCAGCACCTCTCGCTTCAGCAGCGTCCGCTGCGCGTAGAACTCGCCCAGCTTCTCCTCCGGCACCCCGTACACGGCCGCCCGCTGGGCGCCCCAGCCGCCCGCGAAGATCCCCGAACCACGCACCACACCGTCCGGGTTGACCCCGTTCACACGGATGCCGTGCTCACCCAGCTCGGCGGCGAGGAGGCGCACCTGGTGTGCCTGGTCGGCCTTGGTCGCGGAGTAGGCGATGTTGTTGGGGCCCGCGAAGACGGCGTTCTTCGAGGCGATGTAGACGATGTCGCCGCCCATCTCCTGCGCCGTCATCACCCGGGCCGCCTCGCGCGAGACCAGGAACGAGCCGCGGGCCATGATGTCGTGCTGGAGGTCCCAGTCCTCGGCGGAGGTCTCCAGCAGCGGCTTGGAGATGGAGACGCCCGCGTTGTTGACCACCAGGTCGACCCCGCCGAAGGCGAGTACGGCCGCCCGGAAGGTCTCGGCGATCCGCTCCTCGTCCGTCACGTCCACGGTCACGGCGACCGCCTTGTCCGGCCCGCCCAGCTCCTCGGCGACCGCGGCGGCGTTCTCCCCGTTCAGATCGGCGACCACCACGCAGGCGCCCTCGTCGACGAGCCGCCGCGCGATCGCCTTCCCGATCCCGCTGCCCGCGCCGGTCACCAGCGCCACCCGGGTCGCCAGCGGCCTGGGCTTCGGCATCCGCTGAAGCTTGGCCTCCTCCAACGCCCAGTACTCGATGTGGAACTTCTCCGACTCATCGATCGGCGCGTACGTCGACACCGCCTCCGCCCCGCGCATCACGTTGACGGCGTTGACGTAGAACTCGCCGGCCACCCGGGCGGTCTGCTTGTCCTTGCCGAAGCTGAACATGCCGACCCCCGGCACCAGCACGATCGCCGGATCGGCGCCGCGCATCGCGGGGGAGTCCGGCTCGGCGTGCCGCCGGTAGTAGGCGGCGTACTCCTCGCGGTAGGCGGCGTGCAGCTCCTTGAGCCGGGCGACGGTCTCGTCCAGCGGCGCGGTCGGCGGCAGGTCGAGCACCAGCGGCCGGACCTTGGTGCGCAGGAAGTGGTCGGGGCAGGAGGTGCCGAGCGCGGCGAGCCGCGGGTGCTCGGCGCGGGCGAGGAAGTCCAGCACCACGTCCGAGTCGGTGAAGTGCCCCACCTGCGGCCGGTCCCGGGAGGCGATCCCGCGCACGTACGGCGCCAGCGCCGCCGCCCGCTCCCGCCGCTCGGCCTCGGGCAGCGCCTCGTACCCGTCGACCACCGCGCCGAAGGGCTCGGCCTTCCCGCGCTCGGCGAGGAAGGCCTCGGCGGTGCGGATGATGTGCAGCGAGTTGCGCTCGCACTCCTCGGAGGTGTCGCCCCAGGCGGTGATGCCGTGCCCGCCGAGCACACACCCGATCGCCCGCGGGTTGGCCTCCCGCACGGCCGCGATGTCCAGCCCGAGCTGGAAACCGGGCCGCCGCCACGGCACCCACACCACGGTGTCGCCGAAGCACTCGGCGGTCAGTTTCTCGCCGTCCGCCGCGCAGGCCAGCGCGATCCCGGAGTCGGGGTGGAGGTGGTCCACGTGCGCGGCCTCCACCAGCCCGTGCATCGCCGTGTCGATGGAGGGTGCGGCGCCGCCCTTGCCGTGCAGGCAGTAGTCGAAGGCGGCGACCATCTCGTCCTCGCGCTCGACGCCCGGGTAGACGCCCTTGAGCGCCCGCATCCGGTCCAGCCGCAGCACGGCGAGCCCCGCCTCGCTGAGCGTCCCGAGATCACCGCCGGACCCCTTGACCCACATCAGCTCCACATCACCCCCGGTGACGGGATCGGTGGCGGTGCCCTTGGCGGAGGCGTTCCCGCCGGCGTAGTTGGTGTTGCGGGGGTCGGAACCGAGCCGGCGGGAGCGGGCGAGGAGTGCGGAGGCTTCAGGGTGAGATGTCATGACGGTGCCTTTCCGGTCGAGGGGTGGTGAAGTGCCCTCAGGGGCGCGGGGAACTGCGCGACCAGCCACAACCGGCCCGCAGCCGCCGAACAACAGAAACCCGGCAGACGCTCACGCCCCCCACCCCGCCTGCTGCCCACCCACCCGCTCGGCAACGACCTCCTCCGCCCACCCGCACTCGCGATACGCGGCCATGGGATCCGGGGCGAGCCCCATCTCCTGACGCACCTCACGAAGAAGCGGCCGCACGTCCGTGTCGTACGCGTCCATCACCACCGCGTTGGCGCCGAGCACATCGCCCGAAGCCTGCGCGGCGGACAGCGCGTCCGCGTCGACCAGCAACGCCTTCGCCGTGGCCTCCTGCACATTCATCACCGACCGGATGATCGCCGGAATCTTCGCCTCGATGTTGTGGCACTGATCCAGCATGAACGCCACGTCGGAGGTGAACCCGCCCCCGCGCACCACCTCGTACATGATGCGGAACAGCTGGAACGGATCGGCCGCCCCCACCATCAGGTCGTCGTCCGCGTAGAAGCGCGAGTTGAAGTCGAACCCGCCGAGCTTCCCCTCCCGCAGCAGCGTCGCCACGATGAACTCGATGTTCGTGCCCGGCGCGTGGTGCCCGGTGTCGACGACGACCTGCGCCTTCTCACCCAGCCGGAGGCAGTGCGCGTAGGCCGTGCCCCAGTCCGGTACGTCCGTCGTGTAGAACGCCGGCTCGAAGAGCTTGTACTCCAGCAGCATCCGCTGCCCCTCGCCCAGCCGCTCGTACACCTCGGCCAGCCCCTCGGCCAGCCGGTCCTGCCGGGAGCGCACGTCGTCCTGCCCGGGATAGTTCGTGCCGTCGGCGAACCAGAGCTTCAAGTCCCGGGACCCGGTGGCGTCCATGATGTCGACGCACTCCAGCAGGTGACCGACGGCCTTCTTGCGCACCGCCGCGTCGGGGTGGCAGATGCTGCCGAGCCTGTAGTCGTCGTCCTGGAAGGTGTTGGAGTTGATCGCGCCGATCCGCAGGCCCCGCGCCTTGGCGTGCTCGGCCAGCGCCGCGTAGTCCTCGACCTTGTCCCACGGAATGTGCAGGGCGACGGTCGGGGCCACGCCGGTGAACTCGTGCACCTTCGCCGCGTCGTCCAGTTTCTCGAACGGGTCGCGCGGCACGCCCGCTTGGGCGAACACCTTGAACCGGGTGCCGGAGTTCCCGTACGCCCACGACGGCGTCTCGACTGCCTGGGTCCTGAGCGCGGCCTTCACCGCTGCTGGCTCGGTCACTTCGGCGCTCCTGTGACATCGGGGCGCGGCCGGTCCGGGGACCGGCTCCGCGCACGACCATGTGTGAAACGATTCAGAACGTGAAGCTATGAGCCACCCGAGGGGGTGTCAACCCTTCTGCTCCCTCCCGCTTTCCTTGACTCGCCCGTGACCTTCGGCTATCGAAAGTTTTTCGACCCGGACCCATTGACGTGACATGCCCGGCCTGCCTAACGTCCCGGCAACCCAGTTGAAACCTTTCACGGCGCCGTGAGGGCCGTCCCGCCCGGCGTCGTCGAGGAGCCCTCATGACCCACCCGTCCGACACGGGTAAGGCCCCGGTTCTGGCGCTCAGGGACGTCTCCAAGTCCTTCGGCGCGGTCCGCGCCCTTCGGGACGTCTCCCTGGAACTGTTCCCCGGCGAGGTGCACGCCCTCGCCGGTGAGAACGGCGCGGGCAAGTCGACCCTCATCAAGGCGCTCGCCGGAGTGCACCGGCCGGACGCCGGCCAGGTGCTGCTCGACGGCGAGCCGGTCGTCTTCCACGGCCCCGGCGACGCCCGCGACGCCGGCATCGCCGTGATCTACCAGGAGCCGACCCTCTTTCCCGACCTGTCGATCGCCGAGAACATCTTCATGGGCCGGCAGCCTCGGCGCGCCCTCGGCCGCATCGACCACCGGGCGACCCGCGACGCCACCGCCGGGCTCATGCGGCGCCTCGGCGTCGAACTCGACCCCGACCGCCCCGCGCGCGGCCTGTCCATCGCGGACCAGCAGATCGTGGAGATCGCCAAGGCGCTCTCCTTCGACGCCCGTGTCCTGGTCATGGACGAACCGACCGCCGCGCTCACCGGCAGCGAGGTCGCCCGGCTCTTCGGCGTCGTGCGCACCCTGCGCGAGCAGGGCGCCGCCGTGCTCTTCATCTCGCACCGGCTGGAGGAGATCTTCCAGATCTGCGCGCGCGTCACCACCCTGCGCGACGGTGCCCGGATCGCCGGCGAACCGCTGGCCGGCATGACCGAGGACGACCTGGTCCGCCGCATGGTCGGCCGCGACCTCGACGAGCTCTACCCCAAGCAGGAGGTCAGCCCCGGCGAAGTCGCCCTCAGCGTGCGCCGCCTGACCCGGGAGGGCGTCTTCACCGACGTCTCCTTCGAGGTGCGGCGCGGCGAGATCGTCGGCCTCGCCGGACTGGTCGGCGCCGGGCGCACCGAGGTCGCCCGCGCCGTGTTCGGCGTGGACCGCTGGGACGCGGGCGAGGTCACCGTCGACGGCAAGCA
The DNA here is from genome assembly GCF_042745235.1 of Streptomyces sp. NPDC058796. NCBI lineage: Bacteria > Bacillati > Actinomycetota > Actinomycetes > Kitasatosporales > Streptomycetaceae > Streptomyces > Streptomyces sp. NPDC058796. The sequence continues at coordinate 215,604 of NZ_JBHYOP010000009.1, read as the reverse complement.
CCTGGTCAACGGCGCCCCGTCCACCGCGATGGCCGCGGGCCTCGCCCTGGTCCCGGAGGACCGGCGCGCCCAGGGGCTGGTGATGGACATGTCCATCGAGCGCAACATCGGCCTCACCGGGCTCCGTACGACCGTGCGGGCCGGGCTGATGGACCGGCGCGCCGAGCGCAGCCGCTCCCTCGACTGGGCGGTCAGGCTCCAGGTCAAGTACGCCCGCATCGCCGACGCCGTCGCCACGCTCTCCGGAGGCAACCAGCAGAAGGTCGTCCTCGCCAAGTGGCTGGCCACCGGCCCCAAGGTGCTGATCGTCGACGAGCCGACCCGCGGCATCGACGTCGGCACCAAGGCCGAGGTGCACCGGCTGCTGAGCGAACTCGCCGCCGACGGTGTGGCCGTCCTGATGATCTCCTCCGACCTGCCCGAGGTCCTCGGCATGGCCGACCGCGTCCTGGTGATGCACGAGGGCCGGCTGACCGCGGAGATCGCCCGCTCCGACGCCACCGAGGAGACCGTGATGGCCGCGGCCACGGGGAGGGCCGCCGCATGACGGTCACCGCACCGGACCAGGCACCTCGCACCGAGGCACCCCAAGCCGGCGCCACCCGGCTCGTCGACCGCGTCTTCAGGGTGCGCGAACTCGCCATCCTCCTCGTCTTCCTCGTGATGATCGCCGTCACCCAGGCCGGCAACAGCGAGTTCCTGTCCGAGCAGGGCGTCAAGGACCTGCTGCTGAACGCGACCATCCTGGTCCTGGTCGCCACCGGCCAGTCCCTGGTCGTCATCACCCGCAACGTCGACCTGTCCGTCGGCTCCACTCTCGGCATCAGCGCCTTCGCCGCCGGCACCTACCTCCAGGGCGGCGGCAACTCCGCCGTCGCCGTGCTCCTCGCGGTGCTCATGGGCGTCGGCTTCGGCCTGCTCAACGGGCTGCTGGTCAGCCTCGGCCAGGTGCCCGCCCTGGTCGTCACCCTCGGCACCCTCTACATCATCCGCGGCATCGACTCCATCTGGGTCGGCTCCCGGCAGATCACCGCGGCCGACCTGCCCGGCGGCTTCGTCGACTTCGGCTCGGGCGGGATCTCCGCCGTGCCGTGGCTGGCGCTGATCGCCCTCGCGGTGCTCGTCGTCACCGCGTACTACCTGCGGCACTTCGGCAGCGGACGCGAGCTGTACGCGCTCGGCTCCAACCCGGAGGCCGCCCGGCTCGCCGGCATCCCGGTCCGCAAGCGCGTCCTGACCGCCTACACCTTCTGCGGCGCCCTCGCAGGACTCGCCGGGGCCCTCTACCTGGCCCGGTTCGGCAACGTCGACTCCAGCACCGGCACCGGCTACGAACTGACCGTCGTCAGCGCCGTCGTGGTCGGCGGCGTCGTCTTCACCGGCGGCTCCGGCAGCGTCTACGGCGCCGCCCTCGGCGCGCTCCTGCTCACCTCGGTCAACAGCGTGCTGCCCGCCCTCGGCGTCAGCTCCGTGTGGGTGCTCGCCATCAACGGCATCCTGCTCATCCTCGCGATCGCCGTCGACCGGATCGTCGCGCTCCGCGTGGCCGACGCCCTGAAGAAGAGGAACGCCCGCCATGGCTGACCGCTCCCTGCTGCGCGCCGTCCGCTGGGACACAGTCGTCGGCGCCTTCCTCCTCGTCGTCCTGCTGCTCTCCTTCGGCTTCGTCGACGGCTTCGGCAACGCCCTCAACCTGTCCTTCCTCATCGGCAACACCCTGCCCATCGCGCTCATCGCCCTGCCGATGACCCTGCTCGTCGTCTCCGGCGAGATCGACCTCTCGGTCGCCTCCACCGCGGGCCTGTCCGGCGCGGTGATGGGCGCCCTGTGGAACCAGGGCATGGCCATCGAGGCGATCATCCCGGTCTGCCTGCTGCTCGGCGTCGTGTGCGGCCTGGTCAACGGGCTGCTGGTCACCCGGCTCGGCCTGCCCTCCCTCGCCGTCACCATCGGCACCCTGGCGGCCTACCGCGGCATGGCGCAGATCGTGCTCGGCTCGGACGCGGTGACCGACTTCCCCTCCCCGTACCTGGACTTCGCGGCCGGACGCATCGACGGCACCTTCGTCCCGTACGCCTTCCTCCCCTTCCTCGTGCTGCTCGCCATCGCCGTGGTGGCCCTGCACGCCACGCCGTTCGGTCGGTCGCTGTTCGCCATCGGCGCCAGCGAGGAGGCGGCCCGCTTCGCCGGTATCCGGGTCAGGCGGCAGAAGCTGATCCTGTTCACCCTCACCGGCCTGATGTCCGCCCTCACCGGCGTCTTCTGGGCCCTGCACTACGCCAGCGCCCGCTACGACAACGCCACCGGCCTCGAACTCTCCGTCGTCGCCGCCGTGCTGCTGGGCGGGGTCGACTTCGACGGCGGCAAGGGGACACTCGGCGGCGCCGTCGCCGGGGTGTTCCTGCTCGGGGCGCTGCAGAACGTGATGAGCCTGCAGGACGTCTCCGCCCAGTCGCAGATCGTCGTCACCGGCGTCCTGCTCGTGCTCTCCGTGCTCGGCCCCCGGGTCGCACGGCAGATCTCCGTCGCGCGGGCCGGACGCAGGGCGGCGGCGCCGCCCCCGCAGAAGGCACCCGCGCCCACCCCGTAGCCCCCCCCGTAAGGAAGCCAACCATGCGCAAGCAGTCCCTGACCCGCACCTGCGCCGCCCTCGCCGCCGTCACCTCCCTCGCCCTGGCCGCCACCGCCTGCGGCGGCACCACCAAGGAGGACGTCAGGAACGAGGACGCCTCCGCCGCCACCGCCGGCAAGGCCGACCCGGACGCCCCCACGAAGAAGGGCCTGACCGTCGGCTTCCTGCCCAAGCAGGTCAACAACCCGTACTTCACCGTCGCCGACAAGGGCGGCGAGAAGGCCCTGGAGGAACTGGGCTCCAGTTACAAGGAGGTCGGCCCCTCCAGCGGCACCGACACCGCCGGCCAGGTCTCCTACGTCAACACCCTCACCCAGCAGCAGGTCGACGCCATGGCCGTCTCCGCACAGGACCCGGGCGCCCTGTGCACCGCCCTCAAACAGGCCATGAAGACCGGCATCAAGGTCGTCACCTACGACTCCGACACCAACCCGGAGTGCCGCAACGCCTTCGTCTCCCAGGCGTCCGCCGAGGACCTCGGCCGCACCCAGGTGCAGCTGCTCGCCGAGCAGATCGGCAACAAGGGCGAGATCGCGATCCTCTCCGCCGCGCAGACCGCGACGAACCAGAACGCCTGGATCGAGATCATGAAGGACGAGCTCGAAGACCCGAAGTACAAGGACATCGAGCTGGTCGAGGTCGCCTACGGCGACGACGACGCCCAGAAGTCCTTCCAGCAGACCCAGGGTCTGCTCCAGGAGTACCCGGACCTGAAGGGGATCATCTCCCCGACCACCGTCGGCATCAAGGCCGCCGCCCAGTACCTGTCCGGCTCCAAGTACAAGGGCAAGGTCAAGCTGACCGGCCTCGGCACCCCCAACGACATGCGCAAGTACGTCAAGAACGGCACCGTCGAGGCGTTCGAGCTCTGGGACCCGGCCAAGCTCGGCGAACTCGCCGCGCGCACCGCCGTCGCCCTGGCCTCCGGGCAGATCACCGGCAAGGAGGGGGAGACCTTCGAGGCCGGTGCGATGGGCGAGTACGCCATCGGCGCGGACGGCGTGATCAACCTCGGCAAGCCGACCGTGTTCAACGCCGGGAACATCGACCAGTACGACTTCTGACACCCGCGTTTCTCCCGACCCGCACGTTCCGACCCGAGGGCGGTACTTCATGCAGCGTGTCTGTTTCCTGCTCAAGGTCCGACAGGACCGGATCGCGGAGTACCGCGAACGCCACGCCGCCGTGTGGCCCGAGATGCGCGAGGCACTGACGGCCACCGGCTGGCACAACTACTCGCTCTTCCTGCGGGACGACGGCCTGCTCGTCGGCTACCTGGAGACCGAGGACTTCGCCGCCGCCCGGGCCGGCATGGAGGCCACCGAGGTCAACGCCCGCTGGCAGGCCGAGATGGGTCCGCTCTTCGAGTCCCTCGACGGGGCCCGCCCCGACGAGGCGATGAAGCCGCTCACCGAGGTCTTCCACCTCGCCTGACGCCCGGCCCGGCCAGGAGCCGCCCGTCCGGACGGTGGAGGTCTTCCCAGGACGGCGCGGGTAATGTGAAGGCCATCCGGCCGCCCGCGTCCCTGGGTGCGTTTCCCCCCGGCCCGACCCTGGAGGTCCCTGCTCGATGGCCCATTCCGTGGGTATCAAGGACGTCGCCCGCGCCGCCGGAGTTTCCGTGGGCACGGTCTCCAACGTCATCAACCGCCCCGACACCGTCGCGGCCGAAACCCGCGCGCGCGTGCTGTCCGCGATCGACCGGCTCGGCTACGTCCGCAGCGAGTCCGCCCGCCAGCTGCGGGCGGGCCGCAGCCGGATCATGGGGCTGCTCGTCCTCGACATGGGCAACCCGTTCTTCGTCGACGTCGCGCGCGGCGCCGAGCGGGCCGCCCGCGACGCCGGGCTCGGCGTGATGGTCTGCAACAGCGCCCAGAACCCCGCGGAGGAGGCCGAGTACCTCTCGCTCTTCGCCGAGCAGCGGGTGCGGGGCGTCCTGCTCACCCCGGCCGACGCCACCGGCCGCAACATCGGGGGCTTCCGGCGCCACAACATCCCCTTCGTGCTGGTCGACCGGGTCGCCGAGGGCACCACCGAGTGCTCCGTCTCCGTGGACGACGTCGCGGGCGGCGCGCTCGCGGTGCGTCACCTGGTGGACGCCGGACACCGCTCCGTCGCGTACGTCAGCGGACCGCCCGGCCTCAACCAGGTGCGCGACCGGCGCACCGGCGCCCTGGCCGCCCTCGCCGAGGCCGGCCTCGGCCCGGACGCCCTGCGCGAGCTGCCCACCGAACGCCTCGACGTCGCGGCCGGCCGGGACGCCGGCGCCCGCCTGCTCGGCCTCGCCGACCGCCCCACCGCCGTCTTCTGCGCCAACGACCTGCTCGCCCTCGGCGTCCTCCAGGCCCTGTACGCCGCGGGCGTAGGCGTCCCCGACGACCTCGCGATCGTCGGCTACGACGACATCGAGTTCGCCGCCGCCGCGGCCGTCCCGCTCACCTCCGTGCGCCAGCCCGCCGTGACCATGGGCGCCATGGCCGCCGAACTGCTCCTTGAGGAGACGGAGTTGGAGGGCACGGACCGCACCCACGCACACCGCCGCGTGGTGCTCCAGCCGGAACTGGTGGTGCGGCGCTCCAGTCTCGCCGCCCGCTGACCGTCGCCACTGACCGTCCGTTCAGCACGAATGCCGGTCCCGGGGGTCGGAACCCGCAAGGACGTGTGCTGAACTGGGACACGGCCGAAAGATCCGTTCGTACGGTCCGACCGTGCGATCCGTCCGTCCCGGGAGCCCCCGTTGAGCGTCAGCTACCGCCAGCCCGGCGTCGTCCTCACCGACCGCCGGTTCACCGTGCCCCTCGACCACGCCGACCCCGGCGGGGAGACGATCGAGCTGTACGCCCGCGAGGCCGTGGCGAGCGACAAGGCGCACCGGGCCGACCTGCCGTGGCTGGTGTACCTCCAGGGCGGTCCCGGCTTCGGGGCGAACCGTTTCATCGGCCGTCCCTCCTGGCTCGGCCGCGCACTGAAGGAGTACCGCGTCCTCCTCCTCGACCAGCGCGGCACCGGTGCCTCCACGCCCGCCAACCGCCAGACGCTTCCGCTGCGCGGCGGCCCCGCCGAGCAGGCCGACTACCTCACCCACTTCCGCGCCGACGCCATCGTCCGCGACTGCGAGACCATCCGCCCGCAGGTCACCGGCGGCGCCCCCTGGACCGTCCTCGGCCAGAGCTTCGGCGGCTTCTGCACCGTCGCCTACCTGTCGCTGGCCCCTCAGGGCCTGAGCACGGCCCTGATCACCGGCGGGCTGCCCTCCCTGGACGCCCACGCCGACGACGTCTACCGGGCGGCCTATCCCCGCATCGAGCGCAAGGTGGCCGCGCACTACGCCCGCTACCCCCAGGACGTCGAGCGCGCCCGCCGCATCGCCGACCACCTGCTCACCCACGACGTCGTCCTGCCGAGCGGCTACCGGCTCACCGTCGAGGCCTTCCAGTCCCTCGGCATCATGCTCGGCGGCAGTGAGGGCAGCCACCGCCTGCACTTCCTCCTGGAGGACGCGTTCGTCCGCACCCCGCGCGGACACGAGCTGTCCGACGCGTTCCAGGAGCAGGCGCAGGCCCTGCTCTCGTACGCGGGTCACCCGCTGTACGCCCTCGTCCACGAGGCCATCTACGGCCAGGACGCGCGCCCCACCAACTGGTCGGCCGAGCGCGTCCGCGCCGAGTTCCCGCGGTTCGACGCCGCCAAGGCCCTCGCGGGCGACGAACCGCTGCTGTTCACCGGCGAGTCGGTCCACCCCTGGATGTTCGACTGCGACCCGGCGCTGCGCCCGCTGCGCGAGACCGCCGAAATGCTCGCCGCCCGCACCGACTGGAGTCCGCTCTACGACCCCGCCCGCCTCGCCGCCAACGAGGTGCCGGCCGCCGCGGCCGTCTACCACGACGACATGTACGTCGACACCGCCCACGCGCTGACCACCGCCCGCGCGATCCGCGGCCTGCGCACCTGGGTCACCGACGAGTTCGAGCACGACGGAGTCCGGGCCGGCGGCCCGCGCGTCCTGGACCGGCTGCTCGCCCTCGCCCGCGACGAGACCTGAACGGCAACGCGTTCGAATTGCGGGTGGGGTGCCGGCGGCACGGGTTAGTGTGCGGGCATGACGGAGCCGACGATCACGCAACTGGAGCCCATGCCCGGCGACTGGCGGCGCGCCCTGGCCGTCGTCGCCCACCCGGACGACCTGGAGTACGGCTGCTCGGCGGCGATCGCGGCCTGGACCGACGAGGGCCGGGAGGTCGCCTACGTCCTCGCGACCCGGGGCGAGGCGGGCATCGACACCCTGGCGCCCGCCGAGTGCGGCCCGCTGCGGGAGCGAGAGCAGCGGGCGAGCGCGGCCGTCGTCGGGGTGAGCGAGGTGGAGTTCCTCGACCACCGGGACGGCGTGATCGAGTACGGCACCGCGCTGCGGCGCGACATCGCCGCGGCGATCCGCCGGCACCGGCCCGAGCTGGTCATCACCCTCAACCACCGCGACACCTGGGGCGGCGTCGCCTGGAACACCCCGGACCACGTGGCCGTCGGGCGGGCCACCCTCGACGCGGCGGGCGACGCGGGCAACCGGTGGATCTTCCCGGAGCTGACCGAGCGGGGGCTCGAACCGTGGGACGGGGTGCGCTGGGTCGCGGTCGCCGGCTCCTCCTCGCCCACGCACGCCGTGGACGCCACCCCGGGGCTGGAACGCGCGGTCCGTTCCCTGCTGGAACACCGCACCTACATCGAGGCGCTGACCGACGAGGACCCGGAGACGTACGTGCGCGGCTTCCTCGTCGGGTTCGCCGAGACCGCGGGGGAGCGGTTCGGCGGGAAGCCCGCGGTGACCTTCGAAGTCTTCGGTCGGTAGCACATGGAGGGGGAGAGCGTGCTGGGGGAACACCTGGCGCAGGAGCAGGGGGACCGGCGGCTCGCGGAGCGGTTCGAGGAGCACCGCGGGCAGCTGAAGGCGGTGGCCTACCGCATGCTCGGCTCACTGAGCGAGGCGGAGGATGCCGTCCAGGAGGCCTGGCTGCGGCTCGACCGCGCCGGCGGCGACGGCATCGAGAACCTCGGCGCGTGGCTGACCACGGTGACCGGCCGGGTCTGCCTGGACCTGCTGCGCTCACGCACCACGCGGCGCGAGGAGCCGATGACGGAGGGCTTCGACACCTTCGTCCCGGATCCCGTGCTGCGGGCGCTGCCGCAGGGCGACCCGGAGGAGGCCGCCCTGCACACCGACTCGGTCGGGGTGGCCCTGCTGGTCGTGCTGGAGGCCCTGGAACCCGCCGAACGGCTGGCGTTCGTGCTGCACGACATGTTCGCCGTGCCCTTCAGCGACATCGCGCCGATCCTGGAGCGCAGCCCGGCCGCCACCCGGCAACTGGCCAGCCGGGCCCGGCGCCGGGTCCGGGACGCCACCCCGGCGGCCGACCCCGACCTCGGCAGGCAGCGCCGGGCGGTCGAGGCGTTCCTGGCCGCGAGCCGCGCCGGGGACTTCGAGGCGCTGCTGTCCGTCCTCCACCCGGACGTGGTGCTGCGGGCCGACGCCGGAGCACTTGCCACCGGTGTCGCGGCGTCGAAGGTGCTGCGCGGGGCCCGGACGGTCGCCACCGGGGCGTTCCACTTCCGGCATCTCGCCGGGTTCGCACGCCTCGCCCTGGTCAACGGCACGGTCGGCACCGTCGCCGTGGTCGAGGGACGCCCGCGGTCGGTCACCTGCGTCACCGTCGCCGACGGTCTCATCACGGGCATGTACATCCTGGCAGACCCCGACCGCCTGGCCGGCCTGGACGTGTCCGGCCTGCAAACCTGACCGAGCCGGACCGGACCGGGGCAAAGGGGGCGCGGGGCTGCGTCGATGTGCGGCTCCGCCGCGTGGGCGCGGCCGGCCACACCGCACCGGCACCCGCCCGCGGCGGGCAAGGGGCACCCCCGCACGCGCCCTCTCCAGTGGTCCGTATGCTCGACGGCATGCGAGAACACACGGCTGACCAGGCGGAACTGCGCGGCGACTGCGAGCGGTGCTTCGGTCTGTGCTGCGTGGCCCTGCCCTTCTCCCGGTCGGCGGACTTCGCAGTCGACAAGGACGCCGGCCAGCCCTGCGCCAACCTCCGGGCGGACCACCGCTGCGGCATCCACGCACGGCTGCGGCAGAGCGGCTTCACCGGCTGCACCGTCTACGACTGCTTCGGCGCCGGGCAGCGCGTCTCGCAGGTCACCTTCGGCGGCCGGGACTGGCGCGGCGGACCGCCGGAGCGCAGCCGCCGCATGTTCGACGTGTTCCCGGTCGTCCGGCAGCTGCACGAGCTGCTCTGGTACCTGACCGAGGCGCTGACCCTGTCCGCCGCCCGCCCGGTCCACGCCGACCTGCGCCGGGTCCTGGCCGACACCGAGCGGCTCGCCGAGGGGACGCCCGAGGAGCTGGCCGCCCTGGACGTGGCCGCGCACCGGCAGCGGGTCAACGTCCTCCTGCTGCGCACCAGCGAACTGGCGCGGGCCGGCACCCGCGGCCGGAAGAAGAACCGCCGGGGCGCCGACCTGATGGGCGCCCGTCTCAAGGGCGCCGACCTCAGCGGCGCCGACCTGCGCGGCGCCTACCTCATCGCCGCCGACCTCAGCGGCGCGGACCTGCGGGGCGCCGATCTGATCGGTGCGGACCTGCGCGACGCGGACCTGACGGGCGCCGACCTCACGGGCGCCTTCTTCCTGACCCAGCCGCAGCTCACCGCGGCCCGGGGCAACGCCGGCACCAGGCTGCCGGGCTCAGTCACCCACCCCGCGCACTGGACAGCGGGAAGCTGAGGCGGCGTCCTCGGGAACGGACGGGCCCTCCGGTGCCGCCGCGGGCCGGCCGGGCGCGGACCGCCGCTCCAGGCGGAGCCGCAGCCCCTCCGGCATCAGCGTCAGCCGCTCGGTCACCCGCAGCCGGTAGTCCGGCTCCGGCCGCAGCCCGTAGCGGCGCAGCAGCAGACCGAGGACCAGCGTCGCCTCGTGCAGCGCGAACTGCCGCCCGATGCAGGCCCGCGCGCCCGTGCCGAACGGCTTGTAGGTGTGCGGGGCACGCGCCCGTACGGCCTTGGCGTCGAAGCGGTCGGGATCGAACCGTTCGGCGTCCGGCCCCCACACCCGGGGGTCGCGGTGCAGCATGCCGGTCAGTACCAGCGCCCAGGCCCCGCGCCGCATCGGATGGGTACCGTCCAGCACCGTGTCCCGGCGGGCCTCCCGGGCGAAGGCGGGCGCGGTCGGCCACAGCCGCAGCGCCTCGTCCAGCACCCGGCGGACGTAGCGCAGCTTGGCCACCTGCTCGTAACCGGGCGCCTCGGTGTCTCCCCAGACCCGGTCGACCTCGGCGCGGGCCCGGGCCGCGACCTCGGGGTGCCGGGCGAGGTAGTGCAGCGCGAAGGAGAGCGCGCCCGATGTGGTCTCGTGTCCGGCCACCAGGAAGGTGATGACCTGGCGGCGGACGTTCTGTGCCGACAGCCGCTCACCCGTCTCCGGGTGGGCCGTCTCCAGCATCCGGTCGAGCAGGTCGCCCGTGCCGCTCCCGCCGGCGGTCCGGCGGGCGCCTATCAGGTCGTCGACCGTGCGGTTGAGGTACGCGATGTCGGCGCTGTTGCGGCGGCTCGCGGCGCGCAGCAGCCACGGGGCCAGCGGCGCGGGCACCGTGTTCAGACGCTGCGCGTAGCCGAGCGTGCCGACCATCGCGCTCACGAAGGGATGCGGGCGGGAGCGCTCGAAGGAACCGAAGTCGTGCCCGAACCCGGTGCGCGCGATCGTCTCCAGCGTCAGTTTGGTCATGTCCCCCGGCACGTCCACCGGCCGGCCCTCTGCCAGGGCCCGGTCCCAGTGGCCGGTGAGCCGCGCGGCCACGTCCAGCATCATCACGTGGTAGCCCGCCATGGCCTCCCGGCTGAACCCGGGGGCCAGCACGTCGTGCGCGAGCTGCCAGTTGGACTCGTGGTTGAACGCCGTGAACAACCCGTCCCCCGCGACCGGCCGCAGGTTGGCCACGCCCAGGCCCACGTGCTTGGCGAAGCGTGTCTCGTCCGCCAGGTCGGCGGCGAGGGAGGCGCCCCACACGAACACGAACTCCTTGCCGAAGGCGCGCCGCCGGAATATCGGCCCCAGCCGCCGGGCGTACCGCAGCGAGTCCTGCATCGGCGTGCTCCGGCTCGCCCCGACCACGTCCCCCAGCAGCGGGAGCCGGTACGGCGGGCGCGGTATGCGGTGCAGTTCGGGCCAGCCCAGTTCGGCGCTCCGGAAGCCCTTCGGCAGCCCGTCCGGTGCCAGTCGTTCCGTCGTCCGAGCCATGACGCGATCTCCCTTGTCGCAGCGGCGTGTTGCACGTGCCGGGCAAGCGTGTTGTACATGGATTCAATAACGCGCCTCAGTCTCGACCCGTTGTTGAACCGGCGTCAAGTAAGGTGCGGGCATGGCCGCGAACCAGGGCGAGCGCATCCGCCGCAGGCTCAGTACCGGGGAGCGCCGGGAGCAGTTGCTCTCGGTGGGCGCGCGGCTTTTCTCGGAGAGCCCCTACGACGACGTGTGGATCGAGCGGGTCGCCGAGATCGCCGGGGTCTCCCGCGGGCTGCTGTACCACTACTTCCCGAACAAGCGGGACTTCTTCGCGGCGGTCGTCGAGCGCGAGAGCGAGCGGATGCTGCGGATGACGGCCGCCGTGCCCGGTGTGCCGGTGCGGGAGCAGCTCGCGGCGGGACTCGACGCCTACCTGGAGTACGTCCGGGCCCACGCGCACGGCTACCGGGCCTTCCACCGTGCCGACGCGGCGGGGGACCAAGCGGTGCGCAGGGTCTACCGGAAGGCGCTGGCCGCGCAGGAGCGGCAGATCCTCGCCGCCCTGGCCGCCGACCCGGAGTTCGGGCCGGCCTTCGGGCAACGGGCCGACGTGCGGCTGGCGGTGCGGGGCTGGCTGGCGTTCACCACCGCGGTCTGCCTGGAGTGGCTGCGGGACCCGGGGCCGGCCCGGGAGCAGGTGCGTGACCTGTGCGCGCGTGCCCTGCTGGGCGCCATCACGCCGTGAACGCCCCCTTCCACGCGTCCTGGTTGGCGCACGCCCCGATCTCCGATAGGTTAGGTGAGCCTTACCTAATGAGCGATGACTCAATTGACGACGGAGGTTGGGGATGGGTGACAGCCACACCTGGACGGCCGCGCCTGCCGCTGCGGAACGGGCCCGCTCCGTGCTCGCCGCCGCCTGGTCCTGCGCGGTGACCGCGGAGGGCGGACGCGAGGAGTTCGTCGGCGCGCACGGTGTCGCCGACGACGGCCGGGTGACGCTGCACGTGCCCGAGGACAGCGCACTGCTCGCGGCGGCGATCTGCGCGCCCCGCGGGGAGCCGTCCGCCGTACTGGAGTTCGCCGACGTGGCGCCCGTCCCGGTCCGGGGCCGGATCAGGGCGCGGCTCTGGCTGGCCGGCTGGTTCGCTCTGGCGGACGGCCACTTGGCGTTCACGCCCACGCGCGTGGTGCTTCGGCAGCCGTCCGGTGCCGTGGTCGTCGACCTCGACGAGTTCGCCGCCGCCGCGCCCGACCCGCTGGCCCTGGCCGAGGCCCGGCTGCTGACCCATCTCGCCGACTGCCACGGTGACGCGGTGGAGCGACTGACCCGGCTCGTCGACGTGGACAGCCTGCACGGCGCGGTGCGGGTGCGGCCCCTCGCCGTCGACCGGCACGGCCTGACACTGCGCATCGAACGCGTCCGCGCCCACGGCGACGTACGGCTGCCCTTCCACGCGCCCGCCGACGACGTGGCCCAGCTCACCGAGCGGATGCACGTACTGCTGTCCCAGGCGAGCACCGCCTCCTGCCCCCGGCCCCTGCAGCGGCAGCGCGCCGACGGCGACGGCTGAGGCGGGCCGGCCGTCGGCCGCGCTCTTCAAGAAGGACGCCGCCCGGCGGCGCCGCGCTTCCGCTGCCGGAGCCGGGACCGCGCCCGGTCGCGCAGCTCGGTCAGCCGCGGCATGCGTTCGCGCTGCTCGCGCGTGTGCCGGTCCAGCTCCTCCAGGAGCCGGCGCGAACGGTGCTCGGTGTCCATCTCGTCGATGATGCGGTTGACCTCGGTCAGCACCGCGCCCTGCAACTGCCACTGCCGCGGGTCGCGCCGGACCTCCTCCAGGAGCAGTCCGGCCAGTCTGTCCCGGGTGACCGCGGCCTGCCGCAGCTCGGCGGAGAGCCGCTCCTCGGCGGACTCGGCGTCATCGCTGACGCTGGTGGTGACCAGCACCGCGAAGCTGACCACAGCGTCGGCGATCTCGGACAGGAGCTGCTCGATGGTGGCCCCCGTCTCGGGCGGGAACAGCGGCTCGGGTTCCCGCTCCTTCGCGAGGTCGGTGAAGGTGCGGGCCAGGACCCGCATCACGACCGTGCAGATCTCCAGCGTGTCCAGGCCGGAACGCAGCACCACCCGGTGGAGCAGCCCCTCGCGTACGCGGGGGTTGAGCCGCAGGCTGTCCTCGGCCTGCCGCAGGTCCTCGTCCACCTCGCCGATCTCGTGGTCGAGACGGCGGGCCTCGTGCAGCCTGGCCGCCGCCTCGTGGTACGCCGTGCTGCCCGCGGCCTCCTCGCCCATCCGCAGCATCAGCTGCCGCACCCTTCGGGCCAGTCCCTCGATCGACTCGCCCGCCTGCTCCACCCACACCGGTGGCGCGAGCACCAGGTTGAAGGCCAGGCCGACGATCGCCCCGACCAGCGTCTCCACCACCCGCGCCCACGCCAGGCTCCCGTGCGAGGTCACACCCAGCACCAGCATCGCGCTGATCGCCACCTCGGCCACGAACTCGTGCGCCCGCACCAGGTGGCCGACGCCCAGCGCCGCCACGATCAACAGGGCCAGACTCCACCAGCTCAGTCCGACCAGCTGGCTGAAGAGAATGGCGACCAGGACGCCGGCCACCACGGCGTTCACCCGGCGGAAGCTCATCTTGAGCGTGGCGTACAGGGTGACCTGGACGACCAGCAGCGCGGTGAGGGGCGCGGTGAGCGGCGCCGCCGACTTGTCGGGGGTCAGGCGGACCGCGATCACATAGGCGATCGACGCGGCGGCGGCCGAGCGCAGCGCCTGCACGACCATGGGGTCCCTGAGCCACTTCACCCGCCGCAGAGCCGCCGCGGCACTCTTGCGTACATCGCGCATCCTCGGGCTGTTCCCTTCCCCGGGCGCCTCGAACGTATCCGGACAGGACGGTAACCGGACAAAGGGGGCGAACGGGGGTCTCACGCGCCGGGCGCCGCCGCGCGTCCGTGATCGTCAGGCGATCACCTTGGCGAGGAAGGCGGACAGGTTGCCCATGGTCCGGGCCACCTGTTCCTCCAGGGTCAGGCTCTCCTCGAAGCGGGTACCGCCCTCGGGTGCCTTCCGGCCCCGCAGATACAGGGAGCAGGCGAGATCGGTGCACATGTACAGGCCGACCGAGTTGCCCTCCCGTCCCGCCGGGCCCGCCTTGCGCGCCGTCATCAGCGACACCCCGCCCCGCGGATGGGTCGTCAGGCACAGTCCGCACAGGCTGCGCTGGAAGAAGCCGGTCCGGCCCGGCTGGAAGCGCAGGGCGACGCCGGTGAGGCGCCCGTCGTGTTCGCCGACCAGGTAGCTGCGGTCGGGCGCTCCCGGATCACGCCAGCCCAGGAAGTCGAGGTGGTCCCAGGGGCGCTCGTCGAGATCGCGGGGGACCGTCAGGCGCTTGGCCTCGCCCTTGGAGCAGTTGATGAAGGAGTCGCGGATGTCCCGCTCGGTGAGGGGTTTCATGGATCTTCCCGTGCTCTTCCGGAGTAGTAGAAACCTAGAGGGCCTAGGTTTCCGCCTAGCGTAGGTAGCCCCGAGCGGGGGGTGCCAGTGATTTAGGAGCGGGCGCCGTGCGCCGCGTTTCACGGACCGGGGCGGTGGTACCCGTCGGCGTTCGGGCGGCCGGAACGGCCGGCGCCCGAAGGACCGCAGGAAGGGAGTGCGCAGTGGCCGACCACCGCCTCGAAGGACCGGGGGAGAACGGCGATCCCGTCCCGCGGGACATGCCGGACCAGCAGGCCGGGACCGGCGACGATCCGTGGGAGGCCGCCGCGCCCACCCGGGAGCAGATGGAGCAGGGTCAGCGCCCCGAGGGAGACGAGGACACCGACGACGCGACGGGCGACGGCACCGACGTCCCCGACACGGACGAGGCGGGGACGGGCCGTCAGGGCGCCCCGCACTCGGGCGCCGTGCACCCGGAACACCCGGTGCCCGACGAGTCCTCCGGCTGAGGACCCGACGGGCCACCGGTCCCGGGGGGAGGAGGAGCGGCGTCAGCCGACCTTGCGCCCCCGCAACGGCTCCGTGGCCGCTCCCGCGCCCTCCTGGAAGCCTCGCAGGAACTCCTCCAGCACCTCCGTGGCCGTGTGCACCGGATGCCAGCCCAGCTCCGCCCGCGCCCGCGTGCAGTCCAGCAGCGGCAGCCGCAGCACCGCGTCGAACAGGTGCGGTGAGGCGGGCAGCAGATGCAGCCCCCACGCCGCCGCGATCGCGGAGCGGGCCGCGGCGCGGGGCAGCCGCACCGGACGTACGCCGGTCATCTCGCCCAGCAGCTCCGCGTCGACCGGAGGCTCGGCCGCGAGGTTGAAGGGACCCCGGGCGTCTTCGGAGCGCACCGCGAGCCGGTAGGCGTTCGCCGCGTCGTCGGTGTGCAGGGCCTGCACCCGCAGGCCGGGGATGTCCGGCAGGAAGGGCAGAAGCTCCGGCCGTGCCAGCGGACCGGGCAGGAACTTGCCGCCGAAGATCCGGCGCTGTTCGCTGGCCGACTCCCGCTTGAAGAGGAAGGCCGGCCGCATCCGCACCACCCGGATCCCCGGGTGGTCGCGTTCGAAGGTGTCCAGGGCCCGTTCCAGATAGGCCTTCTCGCGGCAGTACGCGGCGTCGGGCCAGCCGTGCGTCGGCCACGACTCGTCCACCGCGCGGTCCTTCGGCCCCGGTGAGTAGGCGCCGACCGAAGAGGCGTGCACCAGCGCCTGGACCCCGGCCGCGGCCGCCGCCTCGAAGACCCGGATGGAGCCGAGCACGTTGGTGCGCCAGGTCGTCGCCGGGTCGTGCGTCGGCTGGAAGGCCCAGGCCAGATGCACCACGGCGTCGGCGCCGGCGAAGTGCCCGGTCAGGTCCGCCCGGTCCGAGGCCAGGTCCACCGCCGCCCACTCCGTCTTCGGGGGCGACCACTCGGGAATCCGCCGGGCCAGGCCCAGCACCGAGGCCACCTCCGGATCCTCCGACAGCATCCGTACGACGCTGGTGCCCACGTTGCCGGTGGCCCCCGTGACCACGATCCTCGTGCCCGTTGCGCTGCTCACGTCGCGCTCCTCTCGGCGACTCGCCCCTGCGGACGTCACCGGGTACCCGCCTCGTGGGCCGGGCACGCAGGAAGAAGCCCCGACCGCGACGGGGGAATCACGGTCGGGGCGGTTCGAGGCGGGTACGGATGGCGGTCGCCTCTCGGCGAAAGGCTCCACAGGGCTTCAGCCGAACGATCGTCCCTGTGGGCGATAGGTGAGGCCCGGGGACACTGTCCCATCCGTACCCACGCCTTCTTCAACGGGGCGGGGCCTGCGGGTGTTCCGCCGTCTGTCCCGTTTTGAGGTGATGTGCATCACCGTGACTGCGGTTCGGGGACGATCTCGGCCCACAGGTTCTCGGCCTGCAGGAGCAGTGTGCCCAGCACCGCGGCCCGTTCCGCCCCTCGCCCGGCGTGTTCCTGCAGGCCCTCCTGCAGCCGCCGGTGCAGCTCGTCCATCGTCTCCTCCGTCGCCTCCCGGGGGCGCGGGTCGGCGGCCTGGCCCAGCAGGCGGTCGGCCTCCGCGTGGCAGGAGTCGCCGATCAGGCCGAGCAGACGCGCGTACAGGTCCAGTGCCGGGCCGTCGGGCGGGGCCGGCGTCCGGTTCTCGTCGGCGGCCACGGCCAGCGTCCGGGTCAGTGCCGTGATGTTCCCGGTGACCCGGCTCCAGCGCTGGTCCTCCTCCTCGGGCGGAAGGGCGGTGGTGGGCGCACGGCGCAGGGCGCGCAGCGGGCCGGAGGTCATGCGCAGGCTCTCCCGGCTCCAGGATCTGGCCGACTCCAGCGCCCGCAGCCGCCGCTGCAGTCGCGCGGCGCCGTCCGACCAGCCGGCCGCGGTCTGCGCGTCCCACTCGGACTCCCGCAGGTCGTCCGCCACGGTGCGCAGTACGTCGCCCGCCTCCCGGGCCAGCCCCGCCAGGTTCTCCGGTACGTCGCGCAGGTGGATCGGCGGCAGGACGAACGCGTTGACCGCGACACCGATCACCGCGCCGAGCGCCGCCTGGCCCACCCGGTGCCCGACCGCCGACGCCGAGACGGCCGTGCCGGAGGCCAGCACGAACACCGCGGTGGTGGCCGTGTAGATGCCCTGTCCGCCGAAGCGGGACCAGTTCGCGATCAGCATCAGCACCGGCAGGGACAGTGCCAGCGCCCCCGTGTTGTCGTCCGTGAGGGCCTGCGCCCCCGACGCCACCAGGGCTCCGGCGCAGATCGCCGTGAACTGCTGCCCGGCCTGCCGCACCGAGCTGTAGACGGTGGCCTGCACGAGCACCAGCGCCACCCAGGGCGCCATCAGCGCCATCGGATCGCCCAGCCAGACGCCCGACACGGTCCAGGCGATCAGCGCGGCGCCGGCGGCCTTGAGGGACTGCACGACCAGGTCGCGTTCCCGGCCGGGCCCCTGCCAGGCGGCCCGGGCCGCCCGCCCGACGGCACAGGCCTCCCACCACACCGCTGCCAGTGGCCGCCGCCCCCGGAACGTCTCGCGGACGGTACGTTTCACAGCGGTCATGCGGCGCCGGACATCCGCTCGACCGGACGACGCGTCCCGGGGCGGGGTACGACTCGGTGGCTCATGCGAACGGGCTCTCCTTCAGCGAGGCCAGCAGGTCGGCGGGGTCGGCGTAGACCGCGTCCGCACCCGCCTCCTCCAGGTCGGCACGGGGCAGTCCGCCGCACAGCAGGCCCACGCAGCGCACCCCGGCCCTGCTGCCCGCGCGCATGTCCCAGACGGTGTCGCCGACGAACACGGCCCGCTCGGCCGGTACCCCGGCCAGCTCCAGGGCGTGCTCCACCGGCTCAGGGGCCGGCTTGCCGGCCGCCACGTCGTCCGCGCTCGCGGTGGCGTCGATGGCGTCGTCCGCGTCGATCGCCCGCCGCAGGGCGCCCAGCTCCGCGCCGCCCGCCGAGGTGGCGAGGACCACCTTCCAGCCGTCGTGGGCCAGGCGGCGCAGCAGCTCCCCGGCGTCCGGCAGGGCCGGCAGGCGGTCGAAGTACTGCCCGTACAACGCCTTGTGGGCGGCGCTGAGCCGGGCGTCCTGGTCCGTGTCCCGGTCCTCGCCCAGCAGATGTCCGATCAGGTCCGTCGAGGCGAGCCCCACGGCCCGGTGGACCGCGTGCATCGGTACCCGGTGGCCCGCCTGCCGCAGCGCCTCCCACCAGGTCGTCACATGCAGGTGATTGGTGTCGACGAGGGTCCCGTCGACGTCGAACACGGCTGCCCGTTCCATGCACCGTTCCCTTCCTGGTCCGTGGCTCGGCCGCCGGGTACCACGTCAGCGGTCCGCCACTCCGGACGGGACACGGCCCTCGCGGGTCCAGGCGAGCAGGTCGTCGAGCGGCCACGTGGTGACCACCCGCTCCGGTGGCACCCCGCACTCCTCGGCCCGCGCGCACCCGTGGATCTGCCAGTCCAGCTGGCCGGGCGCGTGGGCGTCGGTGTCGACGGAGAACAGCACCCCCGCGTCCACGGCCCGGCGCAGCAGCCGGCGCGGCGGGTCGAGCCGCTCGGGCCGGCTGTTGATCTCCACGGCCGTGCCGGACCGGGCGCAGGCGGCGAACACCTCGTCCGCGTCGAACTCCGATTCCGGCCGCCCCCGCCCGGTCAGCAGCCGCCCGGTGCAGTGCCCCAGGACGTCCGCGTGCGGATCGCGCACGGCCCGCACCATGCGGCGGGTCATCGCGCGGGCGTCCATCCGCAGCTTGGAGTGGACCGAGACCACGACGACGTCGAGGCGTTCCAGCAGCTCCGGCTCCTGGTCCAGCGAGCCGTCGTCGAGGATGTCGCACTCGATGCCGGTCAGCAGCCTGAACGGCGCCCAGGTCTCGTTGAGCTCCGCCACCACGTCCAGCTGCTCGCGCAGCCGCTCGGGCGACAGACCGCGCGCCACCGTCAGCCGCGGCGAGTGATCGGTCAGTGCCGCCCACTCGTGCCCGAGCGCCGCCGCGGCCCGCCCCATCTCCTCGATCGGGCTGCCGCCGTCGGACCAGTCGGAGTGCAGATGACAGTCGCCGAGCAGCAGCTCCCGCAGCCGCTCGCCGCCCTCGGCGAGCGGCGCGTCCGCCTCGCCCTCCAGCTTCTCCAGGTATCCGGGCACCTGCCCGGCCAGCGCCTCGCGCGCCACCTGCGCCGTCTTGGGCCCGACGCCCTTCAGCGACTCCAGCGACCCGGCCCGTTCGCGCAGCTCGGCCGCGGGCAGCTCGGCGAGCACCCGGGCCGCGGTGCGGAAGGCGCGGACGCGGTACGTCGGTGCCTGGGACCGCTCCAGAAGGAACGCGATGCGCTCCAGCGCCTCGACGGGCTCCATCGCCACCTCCTCTTCCGGCACGTCCAGGGTTCCCCAGCGCCCCGGGTACCGCACCACGGGCCGGGCGGTTTGTCCGTGCCGCGCCCCGGGTACTGCGACGCCCCGCGCACCGCGGGCCCCGCGGGGCCGCGGTGCCGGGACGAGAAGCCGAGGAGCGCCCACGAGGAGGCCGTCATGCCCAGCCCCAGCCCGTCCGCCGCCAAGGTGGCCGTCATCACCGGATCCGACTCCGGCATCGGCCGCGCCACCGCCGTACGGCTGGCCGAGGCGGGGATGGACGTCGGCATCACCTGGCACACCGACGAGGAGGGCGCCGAACGGACCGCCGAAGAGGTCCGGGCCCTGGGCCGCCGGGCGGAGACGGCACGGGTGGATCTGACCCGGTTGCCCGGGGCGGCCGAGACCGTCGACGGGCTGTGCGACCGGCTCGGCCGCGTCGACGTCCTGGTCAACAACGCCGGCACGGGCACCGCCACGCCCTTCCTCGACCTCGGCCTGGACGAGCTGCGGCACGTCTTGGACGTGGACCTCGCCGGTCCCTTCCTGTGTGGCCAGAAGGCGGCCCGGCGCATGATCGAGCAGGGCGGGGGCGGCCGGATCGTCAACGTGACCTCCGTCCACGAGCACCAGCCCCGGGTGGGCGCGGCCCCGTACTGCGCGGCCAAGGGCGGACTCGGCCTGCTCACCCAGGTCATGGCGATCGAGCTGGCCGAGCACGGCATCACCGTCAACGCGGTCGCCCCCGGTGAGATCGCCACGCCCATGACCGGTCAGGAGGACACCGACCCGCACACCGAGCGCCGCCCCGGTGTGCCCCTGGGCCGGCCCGGCGACGCCCGCGAGGTGGCCGCGGTGATCGCCTTCCTCGCCGGCCCCGACGCCTCGTACGTCACGGGCGCGTCCTGGAGCGTGGACGGCGGCATGCTCCGGATGGGCCCGATGGCCGGGTCCCATCTGAGCGGCGACGACTGGCGACGTCCGTGAGCCCGCGCCACCGCGGGTTGCGGCCTACCCTCGATGCATGACCGAAATCAGGAGCCCGCACATCGGCAGTCCGCGGATCCTCGTGCTTCGCGTACAGCCGGGAACGCCGCCGTTCCGGATCGTGGAGATCGACGGCCAGGTGGTCGGTGAGGCCAGGGACGTCACCGACGTGCTGGAGGCCGCCGCGGCCTTCGGCATCACGGTCCACGACCTGGACGACCCGGACGTGGTCCGCTGGGTGGGCGGCGACAAGTTCACCTGGACGCTGCACTAGGGCCGGCCTCTCAGCCGACCGTCCACTTCTGGTTGGCGCCGCCCGTGCAGGTCCAGATCTGCAGACGGGTGCCGTTGGCCGAGCTGTTCCCGGTGGCGTCCAGGCACTTATCGGCCTGCGGATTGACGATGTCGCGCGCCGCGGTGACGACCCACTGCTGGGCCCCGCTGCCGTTGCAGTCCCACAACTGGACGGCCGTGCCGTCCGCCGTGCCGCCGCCGCTGACGTCGAGGCACTTGCCCAGTGCCCGGATCGTGCCGTCGGAGCCCACCGTCCACCGCTGGGCCGCGGTGCCGTTGCAGTCGTAGAGCTGTACGGGGGTGCCGTTGGCGGAGTTCGCCGCGGCGACGTCCACGCACTTGCCGGCCAGGCCGCGGATGGCGCCGTCCGTCCCCGAGTCGCTCGTCGTCACCGAGACGTGGTCTACCACCAGCGTCTGCGGGAAGACCGTGGAGGCGTCCGGGTCGCCGGGCCAGTAGCCGCCGACCGCGAGGTTGAGGATCAGGAAGTACGGCTTGTTGAACACCCACTGCTTCCCGCCCAGGTCGGCGGGGGTGCGGCGCTGGTAGACGTTGCCGTCCACCGACCAGGTGATCGAGTCGGGCGCCCAGTCGACGGCGAAGGTGTGGAAGTCGTCCGCGAAGGCCTGGCCGCCCGGCAGGGTGTAGCCGGCGCCGATGCCGCCAGCGCCCGAGTAGCCGGGGCCGTGGATCGTGCCGTGCACGGTGGAGGGCTCGAAGCCGACGTTCTCCATGATGTCGATCTCGCCGGAGTCCGGCCAGTTCACCGGGGTGCCGAGCATCCAGAAAGCGGGCCACATGCCCTGCCCGCGCGGCACCTTCATCCGGGCCTCGACGTGTCCGTACTGCGCGGTGAACCTGCCCGAGGTGTTGAGCCGGGCGGAGGTGTACTGACAGGTGCCGTACCAGCACTGGTAGTTCGCCGGGTTCTCCTTGCGCGCCGTGATGACCAGGTGCCCCCGGCCGTCCAGCGCCGCGTTCTTGTTGCCGGAGGTGTAGTACTGCCGCTCGTGGTTGTTGACGTTGTCACCGGTCTCGATCTGCCACTTCGAGGAGTCGACGGCCGCTCCGGCCGGCCCGTCGAAGGTGTCCGAGAAGGTCACGGCGGCGGCCGTGGGGGCACCGCCGGCATCGGGTTCCGCCTGGGCCGGCCCGGTGACGAGGGACGCGGCCAGCCCGGCGGAGAGGGCGGCGGCGAGGAGGCATCTGCGGAGCAGGCGTGGACGGGCCACGGCGCTCTCCCTTCCGTACGGCGTCCCGGGGACGGGAGCGCCGACCGAGGTGGGGGGTAAGGGTGACGCCTCTTGATTTAAGGGGTGAGGTAAGGGGGTGGTCAATACCTTGGTACGGACCACCTTCCCTCGCTCAGCCGCGGGGCCGGCGCGCGTGCACCGCACGGCTCATCCGCCGGCCCAGGAGCAGGTAACCCGCCAGCGCGCCCGTGGTGTTGAGGATGACGTCGTCGATGTCGAAGGCCCGCCCGGTGACCAGGGCGCCCTGGGCGAACTCCACCAGCAGCATCACCACGGCCGTCAGCAGCAGCACCCTCAGCAGCCCCCTGGTGCGCGGGGCGACCAGCGGCACCAGCACGCCGAAGGGAACGCCCAGCAGCAGGTTGCCGCCGATCTGCTTCACGGCGTCCCGCAGCGCCGGCTGGTCCAGATAGGCCCGCAGCGAGCTGCCGGGACGCATGTTGGTGTGGGTCAGCGCCTCCGAGGCGGGGGAGGGGTGCAGCGTCAACCGCGCCAGCACCACCGCGAACGCCACCATGAAGACGAACGCGCACGCCGTCGCCAGCAGGCGCAACGGAAGGGCGAGCGGACGCCGTTCGCGCCGGTCGGCGTCGTCCTCGGTCTTGGCGGCGCGGGGACGCAGCAACGAACGCGGCCCTGAGGCGGCACGAGCCATTTCGGTCCTCCAGTCGTCGGCTTCCCCGCGTGGTGGAGCGGTTACCCGCGGACACGGGGAGGATGCGGGAAGAGGCTCCCGCCCGTCATGACCCGTAGGTCACCCGCACCTTCTCGAAGCCGAGTGAGTGCAGCAGGCCCTTGAGCATCGCCGTGGTGTTGCTCTCCGCGCGCGCCTTCAGCTCGCTGTCCTTCGCGGCGTCGGCGATGTGCCGGGCCGCGAGCCGCTGCACGGCCCGCTCACCGTTCGGGTTGTCCGAGAACAGGTCGCCGAGGCGGTCGAGGAGCCCACGCTGCTTGGACACGGCGTAGGAGCGTTCGGGGTCGAGGGCCGGCTCGCCGAGTGCGGCGTGCGGCAGCCGGAGCGTGGCCGAGGTGCGGTCGCCGTCGACCGTCACGTCGTCCTCGCCGACCTTCCCGAGGTCGACGTAGGCGTCGACCGTGCCCGCGCCGACGTACAGGGTGCGGGTGCCCCGGATGGCGTCGGGCAGGAACTTCGCGTCCTTCTCCAGGTCCACGACGACCTGGAAGTTGCCGGAGGCCGCCTCGTAACGGCTGATGTCCTGGACGGACTCCAGCAGCGCGGGGCCCGAGCGGTCGTGGGTCTCGCTGCCGAACACGTCCTTGAACCCCGGTACGAGGCTCAGCCGGAATCCCGCGAACAGCACCACGAGGACCAGCAGGAACGCGGTCAGCACCTTCGCCCAGCCGGGCATCCGCCCGGGGAGCTTCCTGTCGGGTGTCGTCATGGAGACGGCCCTCCTTCCTGCTGTCCGCATGCCCCCCATCTCCCTTGCCAGGCCAGGCGGTTGGCGCTCAGCGGGGGGCAGGCGGGGAGCGTTCGGCGGCTCAGTGGGGCGGCTTCAGCGGACGGTCCGCGGACGGGCGGGACGACCAGACCGCCTCCCCGCGGGTCAGCCCCGGCAGCCGCAGCTCCGCCTCCCGCACCCGCCGCGCCGGCAGCTCGCCGGTGATCAGCCAGGCCGGGTCGCCGCCGGTCGTGCCGGTGAAGTCCGCGCCCAGCGCGGCGAGCTGGGCCGTCACCGGCGCCAGCGCGTCCCCCGGCACCTCCGCCTCGAAGGAGTGGTACGGCTCGTACAGCCGCGTCCCCGCCCGCCGCAGGGCACGGCGCAGCACGATCGGGGTGAGCCCGCGGAAGTGGGCGGCGGTGCTGACCGGGGAGCTGAAACCGGACCGGGTCAGGGTGACCCGGTAGTCCGTGACCGCGGCACCGGACAACCCGGTCAGCAGGGTGGTGTGGACCGTCTCCTCGATGGCCTGGTGGAAGGCGCGGGGGAGCGCGCCCAGTTCCGTCTCGTAGGCGAACACCCCGCCCGAGCCGCGCGGCCCGGGCTCGACCCGCAGCCCGATCGTCGCCCAGTAGCGGGTGTGGTCGAGCCACGGCATCTCCTCCACCGCCTCACCCGTGCCCACCGGGCGCTCCAGGAACCGGACGCGGCCCGGCGCGAACTCGGCCTCGATGCCGAAGTCCTCGGCCAGCGTCGCCGCGAGCACCTCCATCTGGACCTCGCCGTACAGCAGGAGCGCGGTGGCGCCGGACGCCTCGGGGCGGGCGTGCAGCAGCGGGTCCTGGTCGGCCAGCGCGAGCAGGGCCGAGCGCAGTGGCGCCGCCTGCCCGGGGTGCCGGGCCCGGACCAGGGTCTGCAGGGTCGGCGGGGCGAACTGCGGGGCGCGGTCGGTGAGGCCGCCGAGCCGGTCGCCGACGCGCAGTCCGCCGGGGACGCCGAGGGCCGCGATGTTCCCGGCGGTGAGCGTGCCGGCCCCGCCGACCACGTCCAGGCGCGTGACCCGGCCGGGGACCTCGGTGGTCCGGCCGTCCGACTCGCGCCGCAGGAACGTCAGCCGCTGCCGCGGGCGCACCTCACCGTCGTACAGCCGCAGATACGCCGTCCGTTCGCCGCCGGGACCGGGGCGCACGGCGAACACCGTGCCACGGGGTGTCGTGGTGTCCTCCGTCGCGGGCTGGGCGGCCGGGACCAGCCGGACCAGGTCCTCGACCAGTTCGGCGACGCCCTGACCGCCGAGCGCGGAGCCGTGGTGGAGCGGGTGGAAGGACCCGTCGGCGGTGCGGGCGGCCAGTGCGGCGGCCAGGTCCCCGGCGGTTGGCGCGGGACCGTCCACGAGTGCGGCCAGGATGCCCGGGTCGACCTCGGCCAGCGCCTCGGCGGTCCGCTCGTCCAGGGGGCGCCGCGCGACCCGCGCCCGCGTGGTGCCGGCGTCCGTCACCTCCGTCAGCGGCGCCACATGCGGGGTCAGCAGGCGCCGGACGTCGATGAGCAGGCCGTCGGTGCGTGCGCCGGCCCGGTCGATCTTGTTGACGAAGACCAGGGTGGGCAGCCGGAGCCGGCGCAGGGTGCGCATCAGCACCCGGGTCCGCGCCTGTACGCCCTCCACGGCGGACAGGAGCAGCACCGCGCCGTCGAGGACCTCCAGGGCGCGCTCGACCTCGGCGACGAAGTCGGAGTGCCCGGGGGTGTCGATCAGGTTGACCTGGGTGTCGCCGACGGTGAAGGAGGCGACGGCGGAGCGGATGGTGATGCCGCGGCGCCGTTCGATCGCGCCGTCGTCCGTACGGGTGTCGCCGGTGTCGACGCTGCCGAGCCGGTCGACGGCGCCGTGGTCGAACAGCAGCCGTTCGGTGAGGCTGGTCTTACCGGCGTCGACGTGGGCCAGGATGCCGATGTTCAGGGTGCGCGGGGCGTGCGGGGTCTGCATGCGGGGTGGAGTCCTCGAGAACCGTGGGCCGGAAGGGGCACTGGGGGTTTCCGAGGAGTCGGCGCATGCGAGGGATCCTGACCTGGGGGAACACGGACGGCGCCATCATGGCGTCATGCCCCGGGTTCTCCGCAACCGGATTTCCGTAAGCTGAGGCCCCCGGCCGGACAGGATCACGCGAGGAGCGGTCCGTGCGAGACATCGCCGTGTTCAGCGGTAGCGCCCACCCCGAGCTGGCCGAGGAGGTCTGCGCGCACCTGGGCGTGCCCCTCAGCCCCACCCGGGTCAGCCGGTTCGCCAACGACTGCCTGGAGGTGCAGCTGCGGGCCAACTGCCGGGAGCGGGACGTCTTCCTGATCCAGCCGCTGGTCAAGCCGGTCCAGGAGCACCTGGTCGAGCTGCTGATGATGTGCGACGCGGCCCGCGGGGCGTCGGCCAGCCGCATCACCGTCGTCATGCCGCACTACTCCTACGCCCGCTCCGACAAGAAGGACGCGCCGCGCATCTCGCTCGGCGGGCGTCTGGTCGCGGACCTGCTGGTGGCGGCGGGCGCGAGCCGGGTGCTCGCCATGACCCTGCACGCGCCGCAGGTCCACGGATTCTTCACGGTCCCGGTCGACCACCTGCACGCCCTGCGGGAGCTGGCCGCGCACTTCCGGCGGTACGACCTCTCCCGTACGACGGTCGTCTCGCCGGACCTGGGCAACGCCAAGGAGGCCGCGGCGTTCGCCCGGATGCTCGGCGCCCAGGTCGCGGCCGGTGCCAAGCAGCGGTTCGCCGACGACCGGGTGAGCATCAGCGCCGTGATCGGGGACGTCGCCGGGCGGGACGTCATCGTGCTCGACGACGAGATCGCGAAGGGCAGCACGGTGCTGGAGCTGCTCGACCGGCTGCGGGAGGCGGGGCCGCGCACCGTCCGCCTCGCCTGCACGCACGGGCTGTTCGCGGCCGGTGCGCTGGGGCGGCTCAGCGAGCAGCCGGACGTGCTGGAGATCGTGTGCACCAACACCGTCCCGGTGCCGGTGGACGGTCACACGGACAAGCTGCGCGTGCTGTCCATCGCCCCGGCGCTGGCCGAGGCCGTGCGCCGCATCCACAACGGGGAGTCGGTCAGTGCCCTGTTCGACGCCCCGCAGGCCGGCTGACGCCGAACACCTCCTCCAGGGTCGGCCGCGGCGGCAGCACCCCCGCCAGGCCGGTGATCCGCAGCATGCGCAGGGTCAGCGGGTGGGCGCACACCAGGTGCACCTCCCCGCCCCCGTCGAGCACCCGGTGCCGGGCCCGGTACAGCAGCCGCAGCCCGGAGCAGTCGAAGAACTCGATGCCGCCGAGGTCGAGCACCACCCGGGCACCGGGGCGGTCCGTCTCCCGGTCCAGGAGGGGGGCCATCTCCGAGGCCGACGCGATGTCGATCTCCCCCCGGAACTCCAGCACCGTGTGCCCCCGCTCGTGGCGCACACGCAGGTGCCGGGTGGGCGACGCGGGTTCCTGCCGCACGACGACCTCGCCTCCAGCCTTACGGGTCACAACCGTCTGTTCCGCTTGGGAAGTTACCCCGATCGAGCGAATCTGAGCATGTTCGATTGACATATGTCATCGAAATCTCACACCGGGGCCAGCAGTCGGTCAGTCCATGACGAGCACGAGCTTGCCCGTCGTGCGGCCCGTCTCGCCCAGCGCGTGCGCCTCGGCCGCGTCGGCGAGCGGGAACGTCCGCTGGACCGTCGCCCGCAGCTTCCCCGACTCCACCAGGCCGGCGATCTCCCGCATGTCGGCCCGGTCGGCGTCGACCAGCATCCGCACCGCGCGCACACCCAGCCGCTCGGCCTCCTCGTAGAACTCGTCCGACCCGACCGGCAGGATCGACACCACCACTCCGCCCGGGCGCAGCACGCGCAGCGACCGCAGGGACGTGTCGCCGCCGATGGTGTCCAGGACCACGTCGACGTCCTTCACGGCCTCGGCGAAGTCCGTCTCCCGGTAGTCCAGCGGCTCGTCCACGCCCAGGGAGCGCAGGAACTCGTGCTTGGCGGCGCTGGCGGTGCCGATCACGTGGGCGCCGCGGGCCTTGGCGATCTGTACGGCCACATGGCCCACGCCTCCGGCCGCCGCGTGGACCAGCACCCGCTGTCCCGGCCGCACGTCGGCCCGCTCCACCAGGGCCTGCCACGCCGTCAGCGAGACCAGCGGCAGGGCACCGGCCTGCACGTGGTCGATCCCGGCCGGCTTGTGCGTGAAGGTGCGCGCGGGAGCGGTGACGTACTCCGCGTGGGAGCCGTGTCCGAAGGGGTAGGACAGCATCCCGAAGACCTCGTCACCCGGCCGGAAGGCGGCGACCCCGATCCCGACCGCCTCCACCACGCCTGAGACGTCCCAGCCCAGGACGAACGGGGGCTCGCCGAGGAAGCCGCCGTTCGCCCGGTGCTTCCAGTCGGTCGGGTTGACCCCGGCGGCCCGCACCCGCACCAGCACCTCGTTCGGACGGGGCTCGGGGCGGTCACGCCGCACCTCCTTCAGGACCTCCGGACCGCCGAGGACGTCCTGGCTGACGGCGCGCATGGTGTTCATCAAGAACCTCGCAAGGGGAGAGGGGCTCCAACGGCACGGACTGCAACCTCCGACGAGATCCTGTCATTCCCCGAAGCGGAGGGCACCCGGAGGCGAGCGGGCGTCACCCGGTCGTCGGCGACTGCACACTCCGGCAGCCGCCGCGCCCCCGCCGCGCCGCCCCGGGGCTGCTCGCGGCCAACCGGTCGACCGCCCTGGTTCCGGTGCCCAACTGGCCTGCGGGACGATGGGATTCGCCGACCTGGCGACCCCTGGCGGAGCGTGACGGAATCCTCACTTCCGCCGGGCCGTGGAATTGATCTTTTCAGCTTCACAACCGATAAGCTCCCTTCCGGCGCTGCGAGTTGACGCGATCGCGACGGGTCGGCTCGCGGTGCGTACTCATGAGTGCGGTCCCCCTTGCACACCCCCCCCGTGTTCGATCGTTCTTGTTCGAAGGATGCAGATGGAACTCGCCACTCCGCCACCGGCGGCGCGGGCCCCTGTCGCCTGGTACAGCTGGTGGCTGATGCCACTGGGCCTGGGAGGCGGGACGGTAGCCGCCACGTTCATGAGCTCGGAGCGAATAACCGCCGCCGTCGCCGGTACGGCGGCGACGGCGGCCGGCACCCTGTGCGTACGCCTGCTCCTGCGTACCCGGGCGCGACTGCGCAGGGCCGAGGAGGCTCACCGCGCGGCGCAGGCCGAGCACTCCCAGCAGTGGCAGCAGCACGTGGCCGGCCTGGAGCGGAAGACCGCCGTGGAACGCACGGCCCTGGAGGCGCGGCTCACCGAGCAGGCGCAGGCGTACGAGGCGCGACTGGCGGAACACGCCCGCGCCGCCGAGGAGCGGCTGGCCGAGCGGACCACCGCGTACGAGACCCGCCTCGCCGAGCAGACCGAGGCCTGGCGGGAGCGGACGGACCACCAGCTCGCCGCGGTCGCCCGGCTCGCCGACGAGCAACTGCCCGGCGCGATGCGCAGACTGCGGGCCGGCGACGCCATCGACGACATCCTGCCCACCGTCGAGCAGTGCGCCAAGGTCGGCGCCGACCTCCAGGCCGAGCTGCGCAAGGTCCTCAGGACCGCGCTGATCGGGGTGGAGGCGGAGTTCGACCGCTCCACCTCCGCCGAGCAGGCGGTCATCGGCGTCGGCAACCGCATCCACGTCCTGACCAGCAAGCTCCGCGGCCGCCTGCATGAGCTGCAGGGCGAGCACGGGCGGCTGCCGGCCGTCGCCCGGGGCCTGATGGAACTCGACCAGGCCATCGGCCCCGCGGACTGCCTCGCCGCCAGCATCGGCGTGCTCGGCGGCTCCGACCGGCCCGGCCGGCAGTGGCAGGAGCCCCAGCGGCTGCTGAGCGTGGCCCGCGGCGGCATCGGCCGGATCAAGGACTTCCACCGTGTCCAGCTGCACCATCTGCCCGAACTCGGTGTCGACGGCGGTCTGGTGGACCACCTCACGCTGATCTTCGCGCACCTGCTGGACAACGCCGCGCGCTACTCGCCGCCCACCGAGCCGGTGGTCGTCTCCGGCAAGGAGGTGCCGAACGGCGTCGGCATCGAGATCCAGGACTCCGGCAAGGGTCTGAGCGAGGAGAAGAAGCGCGAGGCCGAACACGCCCTCGCGGGCACCTCGCCCGGCCCGGGACTCGGCGGCATCTCGGAGGACGCCAACATCGGCCTGCGGGTCGTCGGCGCCCTCGCCCGCCGCTACGGCATCCGGGTGACCTTCGCCGACTCGCCGTGGCTGGGTACGTCTGTCGTTGTCGTTGTACCCCACAAGTACTTCAGCCCGCTGCCGGCGGCCGCCACGGCCGTCCCTTCACCCCCCGCCGCCGCGCCCCCGGCCCCCGGACCGGCCGGCGTCCCTGCTCCCGCAGGAGGCGACACCGTGGAAACCACCCCAGGCGGCCTGCCCCGGCGCCGGAGCAGGCGCGGCGAGCCGCCCTCCGCCGGGACCCGGACGCCCCCGCGGTCCGAGGCTCCCGGATCCGCCGCGTACGGCGCCCCGCCCGAGCGGCCCGCCGTGTCGGCTCCCCCCGCCGCGTCCGACGTGTCCGCGCGGTCCGCCGTCCCGCCGGACGCCTCCTTCACCGGCCTCGCCGCCTTCGCCACCGCCGGGCGCGACGCCGGGGCGGCGACCGGGACCGGACCGCCGACCGGCGCCGCACCGCCGACCGGGGCCGCCGACGCCCGTGACACGACCACCGGTGGCGCGTCCACCGAGCACCGCACTGAAGAGAGCGACTAGTCCCCATGACGCACCAGGGAACCGACGTGAGCTGGGCGCTCCGCGACCTTGTGGAGTCCATCCAGGAGATCCGCTTCGCCCTCGTGGCCTCCAGCGACGGCAAGGCCATCACGTCCTACGGCGCCGAAGACCCCGACGACGTGGACCGTTTCGCCGCCGTGGTGGCCGGACTGCAGGCGCTGGCCCAGCCGGTCGCCGAGCAGTTCCCGCAGCACGCGGGCCAGCTGCGCCTCGCGATGATCGAGGTGGACGGCGGGCACCTCTTCGTGGTCCGCGCGGGTCTGGAGACGTATCTCGGCGTCCTCGCCCGCGAAGGCCTCGACCAGGGCCTGCTCGGCCATCAGATGCGCGACCTGGCCCGCCGGATGGGTGAACTCCTCGGCACCACTCCGCGCCAGGAGGAGCACTCTGGATGAGTGCTCCCCGCCGACCGGCCGATCCGTCCGGTCTCGAGCGCTACTACGTCCTCACCGGCGGGCGCAGCGGGCCGGGCGGTTCGGCGTCGACCCTCGACGTGGCGACCCTCGTCGTCTCCCGGGCCGCCCCCTTGCCGGGCATGCAGCACGAGCACGAGGAGATTCTCCGGCGCTGCCGGGAACCGCTGTCGGTGGCCGAACTCGGCGCCCACCTCCACCTGCCGTTCAACATTCTCGCGGTGCTGCTGTCCGACCTGCTCCAGGCGGGCCGCGTCGAAGCCCGTGATCCCATCCCGGCGCACGACGCCGGCCGCGGGCCCGACCTCGCGCTCCTTGAGGAGGTACTCAGTGGACTTGAAAGGCTTTGACCGACCGGGGTCACCGACGCCGGGGGAGGGGGAAACCCGCTCGGTGAAGGTGATGATCGCCGGCGGCTTCGGCACGGGCAAGACCACCATGGTCCGCTCCGTCAGCGACATCAAGCCGCTGACGACGGAGGAGACCCTCACCCAGGCCAGCGCCGACGTCGACCGCCTCATCGGCGTCGCCGACAAGACGCGGACCACCGTCAGCCTGGACTTCGGCAAGATCGGCCTTAACGACACGCTGATGCTCTACCTGTTCGGCACCCCGGGCCAGGAACGGTTCTGGTTCCTGTGGAACGGCCTGTTCAAGGGCGCGCTCGGGGCGGTGGTCCTGGTGGACACCCGGCGGCTGGCCTCCAGTTTCCGGGCGATCGAGGAGATGGAGCGGCAGAAGGTCCCCTTCGTCATCGCCCTCAACGTCTTCCCCGATTCCCGCCACCATCCGGTCGACGAGATCCGCGACGCCCTCGACATCCCCCCGCACACCCCTGTCGTGGCCTTCGACGCCCGCGACCGCACCGCCAGCCGCGACGTGCTTGTCACCCTGGTCCGGCACCTGATGGACCGCTCGGCCGCAGCCCTGGAGCCCCGATGACCGACGACCAGACCGCGCCCGGCGCCACCGGCGGCGGCTGCCCCGTCGCCCACGGCGCGGGCGTCACCCGGCTCTACGGCCCCGAGGCGGCGACCGCCCCGCACGAGATCTACGCGCGTCTGCGCGGGGAGTACGGCTCCGTCGCACCGGTGCTGCTGGAGGGCGACGTCCCCGCCTGGCTGGTGCTCGGCTACCGGGAGAACCGGCGGGTGCTGGACAACCCCCTCCAGTTCAGCCGCGACTCACGCATCTGGCGGGATCTCCGGGACGGCCGCGTCGAGGCCACCTCACCGCTGATGCAGATGGTCGGCTGGCGCCCCGACTGCGTCTCCCAGGACGGCGAACCGCACCGCAGGCTGCGCGCGGCCGTCACCGACAACCTCCACGCCGTCGCCGGCCGCGGCATCCGCCGTCACGCCACGCACTTCGCCCACAAGCAGATCGACGCGTTCGCCGACGCGGGCCGGGCCGACCTGGTGGCCGACTTCGCCGAGTACCTGCCGATGCTGGTCCTCACCCGCGTCTTCGGGCTCGCCGAGCGGGAGGGCCGCAGCCTCGCCGAGTCCAGCAACCAGGTGATCAAGGGCGGAGCTGACGCCCTCACGCACAACGAGCGCATCATGGGCATCCTCGGCGAGCTCGCCGAGCGCAAGCGCGCCGAACCGGGGTCCGACTTCGCCTCGGGGCTCATCGAGCACCACGCCGGTCTGGACGAGGACGAGATAGTCAACCACCTGCGCCTCGTACTGATCACCGCCCACACGACCACCAGCAACCTGCTGGCGCGGGCGCTCCAGCTCGTCCTCAGCGACACCACCTGGCTGTCCGGCCTGGTGAGCGGAGAGCTGGAGATGTCCTCGGTGGTGGAGGAGGTGATGTGGAACTCCCCGCCGCTCGCCGTGCTGCCCGGCCGGTTCGCCACCGCGGACCTGGAACTCGGCGGCTGCCCGGTCAAGGAGGGCGACCTGCTGATACTGGGCCTCGCGGCCGGCAACCACGACCCAGGGATACGTCCCGACACCGCCGTCTCGGTCCGGGGCAACGCCTCGCACCTCGCCTTCAGCGCGGGCCCCCACGAGTGCCCGGGGCAGAACATCGGCCAGGCCATCATCGAGACGGCCGTCGGCGTCCTGCTCCACCGCCTTCCCGGACTGCGCCTGGCCGTGCCTCCGGCCGAGCTCACCTCCACCGCCTCCACCTGGGAGTCGCGGCTGGACAGCCTGCCGGTCGAGTTCGCCGTCTGACCGCTCCTCCGGCCGGGCCGCCGTGGGACACCACCGCCCGGCCGGGGGGTTCCGGCCGGGCGGCGCGCCCGTCTCACACCGTCAGCAGGTCGTCCACCGAGCCCCGTCCGGCCAGTTCGGCCGTGGCCACCGGCCCCTCCTTGGCCGCCGCGTACCGGCCGGAGGTCAGCGCCCACTCGTAGTTGCCGTTGATCCAGTGCTGGATGGCCTCCACGCCCATCGCCACCCGGGCCCGTTCCCCGGCGTCCAGACCCAGCTCGTCGCACATCCCCGGCACGCGGGCCTCCAGGGCCACGTACTCGGCGAGGCGGGCGGTCGTCATGCGGTACGCCTCGTCGGCCGCCTCCCGCCAGGAGCAGTCCCGCTCCCGGTGCAGGACGGCGATCAGGTTGTGGCCGTCCCCGCGGCGGCGCTCCCGCTCGAAGGAGTGGATGTCGTTCATGAACCCGATGGTGTCCGCGGCCAGGTCCCGCAGCCGTTCCATCAGCGGGTGCGCCATCGCCGCGGCGGGAACCTCGAAGCCGCGGCTGCGCTCGCCCGCGTCGATGCTGTGGTGGATGCCGACCGTACGGCGCCGGAAGGCGGTGTAGTCGGCGAGGCCGAGCGTGCCGGCCCGTCCGCCGGCCGCCAGGTCGACCTCCTCGCAGTGCGCCACCAGGAACCGGCCCCAGGACGCGGCGAACCGTGACTCCCATGTCAAGGACATGCCATGAGAAAGGTGCTCCCAGACCTCCGCCCAGGCCAGGGTGATGGGGCATTCCACGCGTGGCGCGGTGCCCGCCGGACGCAGCGGCGTGGCGATCAGCTCCCGCGCCACCTCCGCTATGCGCTCCGCGCGGTCGGGGCGGCCGGCGTCGAACTGGTCGTCGAAGAGGAAGGCCAGGGAGAACCAGTTCATCAGGACGACCATGTCGTCGGCCGACGCGTGCGGGTAGGTGCGGGCCGCGGCCCCGGCGAGGTCCCAGGACTCGTACTCCTCGAAACCGGCCCGGCTCCGCACCAGCCCCCGCTCGCGCACCCAGCGCAGATGACGGGCGCGGGCCGGGGCCAGGTGCGGGCTGACCGGGGTGTCGAAGGGGAGGTCGAACCGGACGTCCTGAGGCATGTGCTTCCTTTCGGGAGACGGAACGCAGAGTCCCCCCGCCCTGCGAGCGGACGGCCACCGGACCACCCGCACACTCGAACTGGGCTTCCCGGATCGAAAGTTGAACCGACAAGCGGTACGAGGCTGCCCGGGCCCCAAATGATCTACACGACGCCCGGTCGTGATCTTCGTTACTGCCCGGGAGCCGTGGCACGATCGGGGTCGGCCGATCACGACGCCGCATCAGGAGGCCCCGCAGATGACCAAGCCACCGGCCCGCAGTGCCGAGCAGCGCCGGCACGACACCCTGCACCGTCTGGACCACGACGTGGACGCCTGGGTGGCCACGGCCGACGGTGCCTCGGGCATGCCGTACCTCGTCCCCCTGTCCTTCCTCTGGAACGGCTCCTGCCTGCTCTTCTCGACTCCCGCCGCCAGCCCCACCGGCCGTAACCTGGCCGTGAGCGGACGGGCCCGGGTCGGCATCGGGCCGACCCGTGACGTGGTGATGGTCGAAGGCACCGTCGAGACCGTGACCCCCGGGGAACTGCCCGAGCAGGACGCCGAGTTGTTCGCCGCCAAGACCGGCTTCGACCCGCGCTCGCTTACTACGCCGTACCTGTACTTCCGCGTCCGCCCGCAGCGCGTCCAGGCCTGGCGCGAGGCCGACGAGTTGGAGGGACGCGACCTGATGCGCGAGGGCCGGTGGCTGCCGGCCGACTGATCCGGCCGGACCGGGATATCCGCAAGGTACGGGACGCGGGGCACGACCGCTCCGCGCCCGGAATCCTTCGGAGGAGACATGGCACTGGTCAACGCGGGCGTCGTGGTGCTCGACTGCGCCGAGCCCGAGAAACTCGCCGCGTTCTACAAGGAGCTGCTGGGCGCGGAAGAGACCGAGGCGACCGCCAACCGGATCGAGATCAGGTCGGCCGACGGCTTCCGCATGGCCTTCCGGCGTGACGTCAAC
The DNA here is from genome assembly GCF_042745235.1 of Streptomyces sp. NPDC058796. Classification (NCBI taxonomy): domain Bacteria; kingdom Bacillati; phylum Actinomycetota; class Actinomycetes; order Kitasatosporales; family Streptomycetaceae; genus Streptomyces; species Streptomyces sp. NPDC058796. The sequence continues at coordinate 180,989 of NZ_JBHYOP010000009.1, read as the reverse complement.
GCCACCCCGCCGAGCTGGCCCCGTCCCGAGAACTCCCTCCAGGCCCACCTGGACTTCTGGGTGGACGATCTGGACGAGGCGGAACGCGGTGTCGTCGAACTGGGCGGGCGCCCGGTGGAGGCGAAGGACGCGCTCGGCGTGCACGAGGAGCGCGGCTACTCCGACCCCTCGGGCCACTCGTTCACCTTGCGTCGTACCGCGTCGACGGCGCCCAAGCAGGGCTAGCCGCTGCCCTGCCGGGCGCCGTCGGCCGGGGGCCGGCCCCCGTTCAGGTCAGTCCCGGCCGCCCTTGTCGCCGACCGGCCAGACGCCGGTCGAGCGCTCGATGGCCTTGGCGCCCGTGCGGTCCACGGCACTGCGCACCGCCGCGAAGATGGCCCCCTGGATCGCGGCGGCCAGCAGGATCTCCCCCCAGCCGCGGTCCGGGTCCAGCGCGTCGGGCGCGTCGTCCTCGTGCCGGAGCACCTTCCAGGTCTTCTGGAAGGCCATGCCGGCCAGCGCACCGCCCGCCCAGCCCAGCACGAAGCCGACGGGCTTGTAGGCGAGCGGCATCGACTTCTTCTTCTTCCTGCCCACGTGGATCTCCTCGCGTTCGGTCAGTGACATCGGTGGCCTGCGGCCCGGTCGGTCGTGCTGCTGCTGCGGTCAGGGCCTGCCCCGCACGGGAACCGCCTCCTCGGCGCGGACCGGCTCCGGCGGCGTCCCGTCGCCGAACGGCCGGCCGCCCAGTTCCTGCCGGTGATGGGGCGTGAGCCAGCCGGAGAGATCCGGGCCGAGGGGCACGATGGCGGTCGGGTTGATGCCGGTGTGCACCTGGTAGTAGTGACGCTTGATGTGGTCGAAGTCGACGGTGTCGCCGAAACCCGGCGTCTGGAACAGGTCGCGGACGTACCCCCACAGCACCGCGTTCTCGGCCAGCTTCCAGCGGTTGCACTTGAAGTGGCCGTGGTACACGGCGTCGAAGCGGACCAGCGTGGTGAACAGCCGGATGTCGGCCTCGGTGATCGTGTCACCGACCAGGTAGCGCTGCCGTTCCAGACGCGGCACCAGCTGCTCCAGGCGCCGGAACACGCCCGCACACGCCTCCTCGTACTCCTCCTGGCCGGTGGCGAAGCCGGCCCGGTAGACCCCGTTGTTGACGTCCTCGTACACGCCCGCCATGATCTCGTCGATCTCGTCGCGCAGCGCCTCGGGATACAGGTCGGGCGCGCCCGGCCGGTGCAGGGACGTCCACTCGGTGGCCAGGTCCAGGGTGATCTGCTGGAAGTCGTTGGTGACGAGCTTCCCACTGGGCACGTCCACGATCGCCGGCACGCTCACCCCGCCCGGGTAGCCGGTCTCCCGCCGGTCGTAGGCCTCGCTGAGGTAGCGGATGCCGAGGACCGGGTCGCGGCCGTCCGGGTCCAGCGTGAACCGCCAGCTGCGGTCGTCCTGGACCGGGTCGGCGACCGCGAGGGACAGGGCGTCCTCCAGGCCGAGGAGCCGCCGCGAGACCAGCGCCCGGCTCGCCCACGGACAGGCCCGGCTCACCACCAGCCGGTAGCGGCCCGGCGCCACCGGCCAGCCGTCCCGTCCGTCCGCGGTGATCCGGTCCGCGAAGTGGCTCCTGGACCGCTTGAACGCCTTCCTGCCGTAGCCGCTGTTGCCGGGCGTCCCGCCGTCACCGCTCATGCCCCTGCCCTCCGGTCGTCCGTGTGCTCTGGTGGACGCGTTCCCCGTTTTCGGCCGTCGGCACTGGTGGGCCCCGGCGGGCCACCCGCAAGGCGGGTGTGAGCCACGCGGGCGGGGGCAGTCTGCCCCTCGTGAGTGGGACAGTGAGTGGGACGACCTCGAAACGGACGCCGGAGCAGAAGACCGACCGCAGGACGCGCGTCACCGTGCTGGTGGCCCTGGCCGCCAACCTGGTGATCGCCGCGGCCAAGGCGGTGGGGGGCTTCCTCGCGGGATCACCCGCCCTGCTGTCGGAGGCGGCGCACTCGGTCGCGGACAGCACGAACGAGGTCTTCCTCCTCGCCGCGCTGCGCCGCAGCCGCCGGCCCGCCGACCGGCGGCACCCCTTCGGATACGGGAAGGAACGGTTCTTCTGGTCGCTGCTCGCCGCCGTCGGCATCTTCGTCATGGGCGGCTGCTTCTCCTTCTACCAGGGGGTGGAGGCCCTGCGCACCGGAGGGCAGGAGGAGCTCAGCGGCTACGTGGCCGGTCTGATCGTGCTCGCGGTCGCCCTGCTCGCCGAGGGCGCCTCCCTGCTGCGCGCCCTGTACCAGGTGCGGCGCCAGGGCGGGGTCGCCGCCGGTCTGCGCGACCCGGCGCTGCGCACGGTCGTCGCCGAGGACGGCACGGCGGTACTCGGGGTGACCCTCGCCATGACCGGCATGATCCTGCACATGGTCACCGGCCAGGTCGTGTGGGAGGCCTGCGCCTCGCTCGCCATCGGCGCGCTGCTCGTGTACGTGGCCTACCGGCTGGGCCGCGAGGCACGCGACCAGCTGATCGGCGAGGCCGCCGACCCGGAGGCCAGCGGCCGGATCCGCTCGCTGCTGCGGGCACAGCCGGAGATCGACAGCGTCGAGGCGCTGTTCACCATGAAGACGGGACTCGACTCCACCCTGGTGGCCGCCCGCGTCGATCTGATGCCGGGCCTGGACAGCGAGCGGGTGGAGGAGGTCGCCGTGCGCATCAAGCGGTCGATCGCCCACACCGTTCCCGAGGCGGAGCAGATCTTCCTCGACGTCACCGACCGGCGGGCGCGTGAGGCAGCGGAAAGCCCCGCCGCGACGGGGGAACGCGGCGGGGCCTGACCCACGTGTGCCCGGCCGGCGCCGGTTCATGCGCACCGAACCGGAAAACACGCGTCCGCCCAGGTCAGCTCCCGTCGGCCGGTTCCAGCACGAAGACCGGGATCTCCCGGTCCGTCTTCTTCTGGTAGTCCGCGTACGGGGGATACGCCGCGACGGCGCGTTCCCACCACGCGGCCTTCTCCGCGCCCGTGACCTCACGGGCCGTCATGTCCTGTTTCACCGGCCCGTCCTGGAGCTCCACACGGGGGTCGGCCTTGACGTTGTGGTACCACACGGGGTGCTTGGGCGCCCCGCCCAGGGACGCGACCACCGCGTACCGGCCCTCGTGCTCGACGCGCATCAGCGGCGTCTTGCGGATCTTGCCACTGCGCGCTCCCCGGGTGGTCAGCACGATCACGGGCATGCCCGTGTCCAGCAGGGTCGTGCCCTTCGTACCGCCCGAGCTCTCGTAGAGCTCGACCTGTTCGCGCACCCACTGCGTCGGGCTGGGTTCGTACTCGCCGTCCAGAGGCATGGCATCCGTCCCATCGTCACGTCGTACGGCTGACCGGCACCGTGGTTCAACACCGGCCGGTGCCCGATCCATCCATACCCGCCGCCGCGCCCGGTCCCACGCCCCGGCGCGCCGTCGCCGTGACGGAATCCGGCGCACCGCGACGGCGGGCGGGCGGCCCTTTCCCGCCACGTCCGCCGTACGCGGACGGCCCCGCGGGGGCACAGGTGTTCACCGTGCCGCGGCACTACGGCGATGTCCGGCCAGTCCGTCGCCACCACCGGTCTGGCCGAACTTGACGTCGTCACATAGGTGCCCGGGGCATCTAATGAAGATCGGCACGACGCACACTTCGTCTGCGAGGTCTTCCATGACGGACACCGACACGACGACGGCCGGGAACGCGACGCGACCCGTCTCCTTCCCCCAGGACCGGACCTGCCCCTATCACCCGCCCGCCGCCTACGACCCGCTGCGCGCCACCCGGCCGCTGGCCCGGATCACCCTCTTCGACGGCCGCCCGGCCTGGCTGGTGACCGGACACACCGCCGCCCGCCGGCTGCTGGCCGACCCGCGGCTGTCCACCGACCGCACCCGCGACGGCTTCCCCGCCACCTCTGCCCGCCTCGCCGCCGTACGCCCGCGCCGGACCGCCCTCCTGGGCGTCGACGACCCGGAGCACCGCACCCAGCGCAAGATGGTGCTGCCCGAGTTCACCCTCAAGCGCGCCACCGCCCTGCGCCCGCGCATCCAGCGGATCGTCGACGAACGGCTCGACGCGATGATCGCGCAGGGACCGCCCGCCGAACTCGTGTCGGCCTTCGCCCTGCCCGTGCCCTCGATGGTGATCTGCGCGCTGCTCGGAGTCCCCTACGCCGACCACGACTTCTTCGAGGAGCAGTCCCGCCGCCTGCTGCGCGGCCCCGGGCCCGCCGACGTCCAGGACGCCCGCGACCGACTGGAGGCCTACCTGGGCGAGCTGATCGACCACAAGCGGTACTCGCCCGGTGAGGGCCTGCTGGACGACCTGGTCCGCACACAGATGGCCGAAGGGAAGTTCGACCGCGAGCAGCTCATCGCCTTCGCGGTCATCCTGCTGGTCGCCGGCCACGAGACGACCGCCAACATGATCTCGCTGGGCACCTACACCCTCCTCGGGCATCCCGGGCGCCTGGCCGAGCTGCGCGCGGACCCGGCACTTCTTCCCGGCGCGGTCGAGGAACTGATGCGCGTGCTGTCGATCGCGGACGGGCTGCTGCGTCTGGCCACGGAGGACATCGACGTGGACGGCACCACCATCCGGGCCGGGGACGGGGTCGTCTTCTCCACCTCGGTCATCAACCGCGACGAGACCGTCTACCCCGACCCGGACGCCCTCGACTGGAAGCGTCCGGCCCGGCACCACGTGGCCTTCGGCTTCGGCATCCACCAGTGCCTCGGCCAGAACCTCGCCCGCGCCGAACTGGAGATCGCCCTGCGCACCCTCTTCGACCGGCTGCCCACACTGCGCCTGGCCGCCCCACCGGAGGAGATCCCCTTCAAACCCGGCGACACGATCCAGGGGATGCTCGAACTCCCCGTGGCCTGGTAGGAGGGCTCGCGGACATGGACATCACCATCGACAAGGACACCTGCATCGGCGCGGGCCAGTGTGCCCTGACCGCCCCGGAGGTGTTCGCCCAGGACGACGACGGGTACAGCACGGTGCGGCCCGCGGCGGAGGACGGCGGCGGCAGCGCCCTGGTACGGGAGGCGGCCCGGGCGTGCCCGGTCGGCGCGATCACCGTGTCGGAGCGGGTGGGCTGAGACCGGGCCTCGCCCCTCCCCGCCCGTTCAGTAGGGTCTTCGGGTGAGCGAGCGGACCCGGAACACCGTGGAAGTCGACGAGCCGGCGACGAACAGGGGAGGCGAGGGGCCAGGAGAGCCCCAGAAGCCCTTCCTGTACCTCGTCGTCTGCGCCGCCGGAGTGGCCTCCGGGGTCGGTGAGCTGATCACCGCCGCGCACCAGCGCGACTGGGAGGTCGGCGTCTTCGCGACGCCGGTCGCCCTGAACGGCTTCTTCGACACCGCCGCCGTCGAGGCGCAGACCGGTCGGCCCATCCGGTCGGCCTGGCGCCGTCCCGGCGAGCCGCGCCCCTTCCCGGCACCGGACGCCGTGGTGGTCGCGCCCGCCACCTTCAACACGGTCAACAAATGGGCCGCCGGGCTCGCCGACAACCTCGCCCTGGCCACCCTGTGCGAGGCGTGCGGCCTCGGCGTCCCCGTCGCCGTCCTGCCGTGCGTCGCCGACGCGCTGGCCTCCCACCCCGCGTACCGGGAGAGCCTGACCCGGCTGCGCGGGACGGGCGTGCGCTTCGGCGACCCGTACACGGGGGAGGGCGAGGACGGCGGCCGGTCCGAATTCGCCTGGGAGCGGGCGCTGGACCTGCTCGAACGGGTCTGACCCGCCCCCGCTTCGAGCCCGCACGAAGACGTACGCTCGCCCCTGGTACTGATGATCCCGAAGACAGGAGCAGCAACGATGCAGTACGTGAAGCTCGGTTCGACGGGCCTGGACGTGTCGCGGATCTGCCTGGGCTGCATGACGTACGGCGTTCCCGACCGGGGCACGCACGAGTGGACCCTCGACGAGGAGGCCTCGCGCCCGCTCATCCGGCAGGCGCTGGAGGCGGGCATCACCTTCTTCGACACGGCCAACGTCTACTCCGACGGCACCAGCGAGGAGATCGTCGGCAAGGCGCTGCGCGACTTCGCCCGCCGGGACGACATCGTGCTGGCGACCAAGGTCAACGGCCGGATGCGGCCCGGCCCCAACGGCGCCGGACTGTCCCGCAAGGCCATCATGGCGGAGATCGACCACAGCCTCGCGCGCCTCGGCACCGACTACGTCGACCTCTACCAGATCCACCGCTTCGACCCGCACACGCCCGTCGAGGAGACGATGGAGACGCTGCACGACCTGGTCAAGGCCGGCAAGGTCCGTTACCTCGGCGCGAGTTCGATGTACGCCTGGCAGTTCTCCAAGATGCAGTACACCGCCGAGCGCCACGGCTGGACCAAGTTCGTCTCCATGCAGAACCACTACAACCTCCTCTACCGCGAGGAGGAGCGCGAGATGCTGCCGCTCTGCGCCGACCAGGGCGTCGGTGTGCTGCCCTGGAGCCCGCTCGCCCGCGGCCGGCTCACCCGCGACTGGGACACCGCCACCGAGCGCAGTGCCACCGACAACTTCGGCAGCACGCTCTACCAGGAGGGCGACCGCGCCGTCGTCGAGGCGGTCACCCGCATCGCCGGCGACCGCGGCGTGCCGCGCGCCCAGGTGGCCCTCGCCTGGCTGCTGCACCGGTCCACGGTGACCGCGCCGATCGTCGGGGCGTCGAAGCCGGGACACCTCGAGGACGCCGTGGCGGCGGTGGAACTGGCGCTCACCGAGAAGGAGATCGAGGAGCTGGAGCGGCCGTACGCGCCGCACCCGATCGCCGGGCACTGATCCCGGCCGGTTTGTGGGTCTGTCCCCTCACGCCTCAGGGGCCCGTGCCGGGTTCGAGGGCGGTGACCTTCACGGACGACTCGTCGCCGCCCACCGGGACCTCACCGGCCGTCCACTTCACCCTGACCGGGTCGTGCTCGTCCGGCGGCGTCACCAGAAGCGCCGCCGGTGTGGCGGTGCGGGCACCGCTGATCTGCGGGCTGGAGAACGACAGGCCCGCCCATGCGCTCTTCCCCGGCGCCAGCGTGACCGTCTCCGGGGAGGCGGGTGCGCGTTCCGGGTCCGGGCCCAGCTGCTTGCCGGAGGCGTCGACGAAGGCGGCGCCCGGATAGCCGTACAGGGTGCAGGTGCTCTCGGAGGTGTTGGTCAGCACGATCGGGAAGTTCCGCTGACCGGCTCCCGGGTCCACGCGGCCTACCGCGGCGCGCAGTTCGGAGGTGTGACAGCGGCCGTCGGTGCGGGCGGAGGCGGAGGCGGAGCCGGCGGTGTCGCCGGGTGCCGCGGTCGCCGCCGGAGCGGTGGCGGTGCCGGATGCCGTGCCGGTGCCCGGACCCGTCGTGCGGGGCGCCTTGGTGGGCTGCGGGGCACTCGGCGTACCGCTCTCGGTTCCGCAGGCGCCCACCAGGCCGAGGAGCGCGACCGCGCTCGCCAGCAGGGCGGTGCGGCGTACGGGGGGCCGTGACGTGTTGGCCATCGCTTCTCCACACTCCCGTCGGTCTCTCGAGCGGGGCCGCCGCGCGGGCGCACGGTGTGCCCCGTGAGTTCGAGTGTCCCGTGGCACCGGCCGGGAAACGAGGGGCGCGGATTCCCCGGGAGCACTGCCGGGCGCGCACCCGGCGGGTTCACTCCTCGGCGAGCAGGCCCAGCTCCGCCCAGATGGTCTTGCCCTCGGTCGTGTGCCGGCTGCCCCAGCGCTGGGTGAGCTGGGCGACCAGCAGCAGCCCGCGCCCGCCCTCGTCCCAGGTCTTGGCCCGGCGCAGGTGGGGCGCTGTGTGGCTGGTGTCGGACACCTCGCAGATCAGTGTGGCCGTGTCGTGGATCAGCCGCAGCCGGATGGGCGGGGAGCCGTACCGGATGGCGTTGGTGACCAGTTCGCTCACCACCAGCTCGGCGGTGAAGGACGCCTCCAGCAGGGCCCAGGAGGACAGCCGTTCGACGACCTGCTTGCGTACGGGGGCGACCAGTGACGGGTCGGCCGGGATGTCCCAGGTGGCGACCTGGCCGGCGGGCAGCCCCCGGGTGCGGGCCAGCAGCAGCGCCGCGTCGTCGGCGGCGCCGCCCGACGGCAGCAGGGCGCGCAGGACCCGGTCGCAGGTCGCGTCCAGCGACTCGCCGGGTCCGGCGAGGGCCTCGCGCAGCAGCGCCTGACCGGTGTCGGCGTCCCGGTCCCGGCTCTCGATCAGCCCGTCGGTGCACAGCGCCAGCACGCTGCCCTCGCGCAGCTCCAGCTCGGCCGACTCGAACGGCAGCCCGCCGACCCCCAGCGGCGGGCCCGAGGGCAGCTCGATCTGCCGGGGCGGGCCGTCCGGCGGGACCAGGACGGGCGGTGGATGCCCGGCGCGGGCCAGGGAGCAGCGCCGCGACACCGGGTCGTAGACCGCGTACAGGCAGGTGGCGCCGACCTCGCCGGCGCCGTTGTCGCCGGATTCCTCGGAGAGCCGGACGACCAGGTCGTCGAGGTGGGTGAGGAGTTCGTCGGGCGTCAGGTCGATGTCGGCGAGGGTGCGCACGGCGGTGCGCAGCCGGCCCATGGTGGCCGAGGCCTGGATGCCGTGCCCGACGACGTCCCCGACGACCATGGCGACCCGCATCCCGGACAGCGGGATCACGTCGAACCAGTCGCCGCCGACCCCGGAGCGCGCCGCCGGAAGGTAGCGGGAGGCGGCCTCCACGGCGGCGGTGGGCGGCAGCCAGCGGGGGAGCAGGCTGCGCTGCAGGGTCAGCGTGGTCTCGCGCTCGCGGGAGTAGCGGCGGGCGTTGTCGATGCAGACGGCGGCGCGGGCGGTGACCTCCTCCGCCAGCAGCCGGTCGTCGTCGGTGAAGGGGTACGGCCGCTGGTGCCGCGTGAACACCGCGACGCCCAGGGTGGTGCCGCGGGCCTGCAGCGGCACGGACATCGTGGAGTGGATGCCGTACTCCTCCACCCGCCCGACCCGTACGGGATCCCACTGACGCCACCGCTCCAGGTCGCCGGAGGGCACCGCGGCCACGATCGCGCGCCCGGCGACCAGACACTCGGCCTGGGGCGATCCGGCCGGGTAGAAGTCCAGCCGGCCGGGCTCGGCGACGGCCTCCGGGCAGCCCGGGTTGACCGACTGGTGGGCCGAGCGGCGCAGGCCCACGGGTGGGGTGGGCACGACGGGGGGCTCGTCCGCGTGCTCCTGCGGGTCCAGCAGGTCGACGCTCACGAAGTCGGCGAGCGTGGGCACGCACACGTCCGCCAGCTCCTGCGCGGTGCGGGTCACGTCGAGCGTGGTGCCGATGCGCACACTGGCCTCGTTGACCAGCTGCAGCCGCTCCCGCGCCAGGTGCTGCTCGGTGAAGTCGTGTGCGCTCACGCAGATGCCGCGCACCCGGCCGTCGGTGTCGGTCAGGGGCGCGACGCGGGCGTGCCAGGCGTGGGCCCGGCTCTCCCCGGTGGCCTTGAGATGGGTGTGCATGTCGTGCCCGCGACCGGTGGCGAGCACCTGGCGCATGTGCCGTTCCAGCTCCGCGTGGTGCGGCCGGCTGCCGATGTCGGTGGGCCGCAGTCCGCGCAGCCGGTCGGCCGGCAGCCCGAGCAGCCGCGCCATGGCGTCGTTGACGCCGCGCAGACGGAGACGGTCGTCGAAGATCATCGTGGCGCAGGGCGACTGGGTGAGGGCCGCCCTGACCAGCGGGTCGTCGGGGTGCTCGGGCCCTTGGTACAGCGGGGCCACGGCGAGCCACGTGCCCGGGCCGCCGTCCTCGGGCGGTCTGCGGTGGGCGAGCACCCACACCGACACCGCCCGCCCGTCGCGGTGCCGAAGCGCCAGGGTGCCGCTCCACCTTTCGTCACCGGGGCCGGGCGCCGCGCCTTCCGCGCCGTCCGCCAGCAGCCGGGCCGCGGGGCGCCCCACGACGTCGGCGGCCGAGTGGCCCAGGAGCAGCCGCGCGCCCTCGTTCCACTCCCGCAGGGTGCCGGAGTCGTCGACGACCGCGCGGGCCGCGGCGGCATCGTCGGACGGGTTGACCGGACTCATCGTCGCCACTCCATTGCGCACACCCACAGTGAACAGCGCGTCACCTGGGGCCAAGCGTAGTGCGTCCGGGGCCCGTGCGGACCGGAACCAACGCTCTCGCACAGCCGGGGACCCGCCGTCCGCGGCCCGGGGCCACGGAGCGGGCCGTGTCGCCCTGGATAGAAAGTGCTTTCCGTGCCCTTGACGGGCGTGTGTGGCGGGACGTCAGAATCTGTTTGTTCACGATCAGTTGTGAGTACTTCTGAGCCCTGTCGGGCCTGATGAGGGAGATCCGTCATGACGGTCACACGCAGATCGGTCCTGATCGCCTCCGCCGCCGCGCCGGCGGCCGGGGCCCTGCTGGGCGCCCCCGCGGCGTGGGCCGCGGACGCGACGGGAGGCGGTGCGGGACGCGCCGCCGTTCCCCTGCGCGACGGCTGGCGCTTCCTGCTGGTCGACCACGACGGCGGCGCCGAGGACCCCGCCGGCGCCGCCGACCCGGCGTACGACGACTCGGCGTGGCGCGAGGTCGCCGTGCCGCACGACTGGAGCATCGAGCAGACGCCCACCACCGAGCACGGCACCACCAGCGGCACCGGCTTCCTGCCGGGCGGACTCGGCTGGTACCGCCTCGCCTTCACCCTGCCGCCCGCCCTCGCCGGCCAGCGGATCTCGGTCGAGTTCGACGGCGTCTACATGGACGCCGTCGTCCACTGCAACGGCCGGGAGGCGGGCCGCCACCCCTACGGCTACACGGGCTTCGCCCTCGACCTCACCGACCTGGTGCACACCGACGGCCGCACCGAGAACGTCCTCGCGCTCCGGGTCCGCAACCGGCTGCCGTCCAGCCGCTGGTACTCCGGCAGCGGCATCTACCGCGAGGCCCGCCTCGTGGTCACCGAACCGGTGCACGTACGGCGCTGGGGGACGTACGTCACCACGCCGCGGGTGAGCGAGGAGCGCGCCGTCGTCCGGGTGGAGACGAACGTCGTGAACGCCTCCGGCACCGCCCGCGAGGTCGAGGTCCGGTCGACGGTCGAGGACGCCGACGGGCGCACGGTCGCCCGCGCGGCCTCCACGGCCGACGTCACCGGCGAGGCGAGCGAGGTCCACGAACTCACCGTCTCCCGCCCCCGCCGGTGGGACTTCGCGGACCCGCACCGCTACACCCTGCACACCGAACTGCGCGTCGGCGGCCGCACCGTCGACACCTACCGCACCCCGTTCGGCATCCGCACCTTCCACGTCGACCCCGACGAGGGCTTCCACCTCAACGGCGCCTACACCAAGATCAAGGGCGTCGACCTGCACCACGACCTCGGCGCGCTCGGCGCCGCCGTCAGCGTCGACGCGATCCGCCGCCAGATGACCATCATGAAGTCGATGGGCGTCAACGCCTTCCGCACCTCGCACAACCCGCCCGCGCCCGAGATGATCGAGGTCTGCGAGGAGATGGGCATCATCATGCTGGTGGAGGCCTTCGACTGCTGGCGCACCGGCAAGAACCGCTACGACTACGGCCGGTTCTTCGACGAGTGGTGCGAGAAGGACGCCACCGAGATGGTCCTGGCGGCCCGCAACTCGCCCGCCGTCGTGATGTGGTCCATCGGCAACGAGGTCCCCGACTCCACCTCCACCGCGGGACTCGCCATGGCCGACCGGGTCATCGACGCCATCCGCGCCGCCGACGACACCCGCCCGCTCGTCATCGGCTCCGACAAGTACCGACGGATGCCCGCCAAGGGCTCCGCCGCCGACCTGATGCTGGCCAAGCTCGACGGACTCGGCCTCAACTACAACACCGCCAAGTCGGCGGACGACCTGCACGCGGCCTACCCGCACCTGTTTCTCTTCGAGTCCGAGTCGTCGTCCGAGACCTCCACCCGGGGCACCTACCAGGAACCGGAGCACCTGAACACCGGCGAGAATCACACCCCGGGCAAGCGCGCCACCTCCTCCTACGACAACAACCTCGCCTCGTGGACCATGAGCGGCGAGTACGGGCACAAGAAGGACCGGGACCGGAAGTGGTTCGCCGGCCAGTTCCTGTGGTCCGGCATCGACTACCTCGGAGAGCCGACGCCCTACGACGTCTTCCCGGTCAAGGCGTCCTTCTTCGGCGCGGTCGACACCGCCGGCTTCCCGAAGGACATGTACCACCTGTTCCGCAGTCAGTGGACGGACGAGCCGATGGTCCACCTGCTGCCGACGACCTGGAACCACCGCGAGGGCGACACCGTCGAGGTCTGGGCGTACGCCAACGTCGACACCGTCGAACTGTTCCTGAACGGCAGGTCCCTCGGCACCCGCGCCTTCGACACCAAGAGGACCGTCGACGGCCGCACCTACCTGGAGACCACCGAGGCCACCGGCGACGACAAGACCTTCACCGACGGCCCCTGCCCCGGCAGTTACACCAGTCCCAACGGCAGCGCGGGCAAGCTTCACCTGACCTGGCGGGTGCCCTTCGAACCGGGGGAGCTGAAGGCCGTCGCCCGGCGGGACGGGCGCAGGGTCGCCACCGACGTCCTGCGCACCGCCGGCGCCCCGCACGCCGTACGCCTCACCCCGGACCGCGAGAGCGTCGCCGCGGACGGCCGCTCCCTGGTCTTCGTCACCGCCGAGGTGGTCGACCGGCGCGGCGTGGTGGTGCCCGGCGCCGAGCACCTGATCTCCTTCGACGTCGCCGGCGGCTCGCTCGCCGGGCTGGACAACGGCCGCCAGGAGAGCGCCGAGCGCTACCAGGCCAGCACCCGCACCGCCTTCCACGGCAAGGCCCTCGCCATCGTGCGCTCCGGCACCCGGGCGGGCGCACTCCGGGTGACCGCCCGCGCGGAAGGGCTGCGCACTGGCACGGCGAGCGTGCGCGCCAGGCACTCCCAAGACCCGGCGACCACACCGGCCCCCGCCTTCCGGGCGGACCACCCGGCGCCCGTGGAGCACCCGCACGCCGACGCGAGCTACTCCGGCCGCCCCGGCACGCTCCCCGCCGCGATGCTGGACGGCGACCCGGCCACCGGCTGGTCCAATGGCTTCCACAAGGCGGCCACCGCCCTGCTGCCCGCCTTCGACGGGGCCCGCGCCGAGGACTGGGTGTCGGTCGACCACGGCCGCCGGCGCACCTACGAGAGGGTCGAGGTCTCGTTCACCGTGGACGCCGCCCACACCCTGCCCGCGACCGTCGAGGTCGCCGTCCGGGACGGCCGTTCCTGGCGCGCGGCCCGGGGCGTGCGGATCGACTGGGCCACCGCGTCCGACGAGCCGACCGTCATCACCTTCGACGCGGTACGCGGCTCCGGCGTCCGCCTCACCCTGACCAGCCGCCACCCCGGCGAGCCCAGGGGAGCGGTCCGCATCAGCCGCCTGGTGGCGCCCGCCGCCTGAGCCGTCGGGAGCGGTCCGGACGGGAACCAGTCCCGTCCGGACCGTTGACGGCGTGTCATGTCTGCCACAAGCATGTCTGCGACCGGAGTTTGGGAGCGCTCCCATTCGGGTGGGTCCCATCCGACGGACGCTTCCCTCCCACGTGAGCGCCACTCGTACCTCCCCCGAGGAGCCCAGACGTGAAAAGACGCAGAACCGCGCTCGTCTCCCTGACCGCCCTGCTGGCGGCGGCCGTCACCGCGCTGCCCGCCGCACCGGCCGGCGCCGAGGAGACCGAGCAGGTCAAGAACGGCACCTTCGACAACGGCACCGAGTCCTGGTGGGCGAGCAGCAACGTCACCGCGGCCGTCACCGACGGCCGGCTGTGCGCCGACGCCCCCGGCGGCACGGCCAACCGCTGGGACGCGGCCGTCGGCCAGAACGACATCACCCTGGTCGCGGGGGAGTCGTACCGCTTCTCCTTCACCGCGACCGGCACGCCCGCCGACCACGTGGTCCGGGCGATCGTGGGCCTGTCGGTGTCCCCGTACGACACCTACCACGAGGTCAGCCCGCAGCTCAGTGTCTCCGGCAACACCTACTCGTACACCTTCACCTCGCCCGTCGACACCACCCAGGGCCAGGTCGGCTTCCAGCTCGGCGGCACCCCCGACGCCTGGCGGTTCTGCGTGGACGACGTGTCGCTGCTGGGCGGGGTGGCGCCCGAGCCGTACGTGCCGGACACCGGGCCGCGGGTCCGCGTCAACCAGGTCGGCTACCTCCCCTTCGGCCCGAAGAACGCCACCGTCGTCACCGACGAGACCACGCGCCTGCGCTGGCAGCTGAAGAACGACCGCGGACGGGTCGTCGCCCACGGCTGGAGCGAGCCGCGCGGTGTGGACGCCTCCTCCGGGCAGAACGTCCACTCGATCGACTTCGGCCGTTACGAGAAGCGCGGCGACGGCTACACCCTGGTCGCCGACGGAGAGACCAGCCGGCCCTTCGAGATCGGCACCGCCGCCTACGAGCGGCTGCGCACCGATGCCGTGAAGTACTACTACACACAGCGCAGCGGCACCCCGATCAGCGACGAGCTGCGCCCGGGCTACGGCCGCCCGGCCGGACACGTGGGCGTGGCGCCCAACCAGGGCGACACCGAGGTCCCCTGCCAGCCCGGCGTCTGCGACTACACGCTCGACGTCTCCGGCGGCTGGTACGACGCCGGCGACCACGGCAAGTACGTCGTCAACGGCGGCATCTCCACGTGGGAGCTGCTGAGCACCTACGAGCGTTCGCTGCACGCCCGCACGGGCGAGCCGTCGAAGCTCGGTGACGGCACCCTCGGCATCCCCGAGAGCGCCAACAAGGTGCCGGACATCCTCGACGAGGTCCGCTGGGAGCTGGACTTCCTGCTGAAGATGCAGGTGCCCGAGGGGCAGCCGCTGGCCGGCATGGCCCACCACAAGATCCACGACGAGGCGTGGACCGGGCTGCCGCTGCTGCCCAGCGACGACCCGCAGAAGCGTGAACTGCACCCGCCGACCACCGCGGCGACCCTCAACCTGGCGGCGACGGCCGCGCAGGCGGCCCGTCTCTACCGGCCCTACGACCGGGAGTTCGCCGCGAAGGCGCTCGACGCGGCGCGCACGGCGTGGGCGGCGGCGCTGGCCCACCCGGACGTGCTCGCCGACGAGAGCGACGGCATCGGCGGCGGCGCCTACCCCGACAGCCAGGTCGAGGACGAGTTCTACTGGGCGGCTGCCGAGCTGTACCTGACGACGGGAGAGCGGGACTTCAAGGAGTACGTCCTGAACTCCCCGGTCCACACCGCCGACATCTTCGGCCCGCTCGGCTTCGACTGGGCCCGCACCGCGGCGGCGGCCCGGCTGGACCTGGCGACCGTCCCGAACCGGCTCCCCGGCCGGGACAAGGTCCGCCGCTCCGTCGTCCAGGGCGCCGACACGTACCTGGCCACGCTCAGGGCCCACCCGTACGGCATGCCCTACGCCCCCGAGGACAACGTCTACGACTGGGGCTCCAGCCACCAGATCCTCAACAACGCCGTCGTCCTCGCCACCGCCTACGACATCACCGGCGCCTCGAAGTACCGTGACGGCGCGCTCCAGAGCATGGACTACATCCTGGGCCGCAACGCGCTGAACATGTCGTACGTGACCGGCTACGGCGAGGTCAACGCGCACAACCAGCACAGCCGCTGGTACGCCAAGCAGCTGGACCCGACGCTGCCCGCACCGCCCGACGGCACCCTGTCCGGCGGACCGAACTCGAACATCCAGGACCCCTACGCACAGAGCAAGCTCCAGGGCTGTGTCGCCCAGTTCTGCTTCATCGACGACATCCAGTCCTGGTCGACCAACGAGCACACCATCAACTGGAACGCCGCACTGGCCCGGATGGCCTCCTTCGTGGCGGACCAGGGCTGACCGCACACAGGCCCCGCCCGCCTCCCGCGGTACCGTCGCGTCACCGTCCTGACCTGCGGCTATTTACCGGTCAGTACCCGCGCGGTACCGTGGGAGGCATGCCAGCTCTGAACGTGGAGTTCAGCGACCGCGAGCTCGAGGACCTGCGGCAGATCGCCAAGGAACGCGGTACGTCGATGAAGGCGCTCGTGCGGGAGGCCGCCGCCGCCGACATAGCCCGGCACCGGGCCCTCCAGGAGGGCGCGGAGGCCTTCCGCCGCTTCTTCTCGGCCCATGCCGACGAGTTCGCGGCCGCCTTCCCCGACGACGAACCACCGCCCGTCAGGGGCGAGGGGCGGGCCGCCTGACCCATGGCAGCGGTCCTGCACATCGACGTGCCCTGGCTGCTCCAGCGCCACGAGGAAGTGCTGCCGGAGCAGCCCACGATCAACGACTTCTCCGCACTGGTCGCCGCCGTCGCGCGGCACCGCGTCGACCCGCCCCGCCTCGGGGTCGACTCCGATCCGGCCTGGCGGGCCGCCGCCCTGCTGCACACCCTCGCCGTGCTCAAGCCGCTGCCCGCGGCCAACGCCCGCTTCGCCTGCGCCACGGCCGTCGCATACATGTACGCCAGCGACGTCGGCATCGACCCGCCCTACGGTGCCCTCGTCGACCTCGCGCGCGACCTGCTGTCCGGCAAGACCGACGTCTACGGCGCGGCGGACCGGCTGCGCTCCTGGCAGATCTGATCCCGGTCCGCTCCGGAGTGCGCGGAGAAAGGCGAAAGCCGGTGCGGGCGGCAAGAGTTGCAGCGGAATCTGACCTTCTTTCAAAGCGGGCCGATGTTGCCCGGTCGCCTTGTTGACCATGAGTGGTTTGTGCGAGAGTGAAGCACCCGTGCGGGGGGTAAAGGCCGGGTCTCGCACGCGCGTTGAGGAACCCAGTCCGAATTTCGCCGTGGCGAATTCACGCTCCCCACACCGCGCCCAAAAGGTATACACCAATTGGTGATCCCTTTTCGGCGACCGGAACTTCTGAGTCACACGCGCGTGGGAAGGAACGACCTCAGTGCCCACCCCCCACCCCCCTCGACCCGCCCACCCGCCTTCGGGCGGTGGCGCCGGGGAGTCCGACGAACTGCTGGCCGCGCGCTTGCGGGACGGCCCGGAGAGCGAGGCCTTCCGGGCCGCGGCCCTCCTCATGGCGCGGCACTGGCAGCCCGCCCACGACTACGCGGCCATCTGCCTCGCCACGTCGGATCAGGTCACCGGGATGGTCACCGGTGCCGCTTGGCACCGGGTCCTGGACCGGCTGGCCCAGGGCGAGCAGGCCACGGCCCTGCGTCCGCGGCTGCTGGTGGCAGTGCGGGACGCGGTCCGGCAGTGGTCCGCGGACGAGGGGATGTCCGCCGTTCTCCCGCAGTTGCTCAAACCCGCCGGCGGACGTGGCATGCGGGCGGCGAAGTCCATGACTCCGGAAAACCGCACCTTGGCCGCCCGGGCATTCGCGTCACTTCCCGGACCGGCCCGCTGTTTGCTCTGGCACACGGAGGTCGAAGCCGAAAACATAAGTGTCCCGGCCGGTCTGCTGGGCATGGATACCGACACCGCGTCGGTCACTCTCGAACAGGCGCGGGAGAAATTCCGCGAAGGCTGCCTGGACGCCCACCGGCAACTCGCGCCCTCCCAGGACTGCCGCTTCCACGGCCGGCTCCTCGACGTACCGATCCGCCGGGGCGGCGCCCTGCTCCCGGACGTCCGCAGGCACCTGGCCGACTGCCGTCACTGCCGGCACGCGGCCGAACAGCTCGGCCACTTCGAGCGCGGACTGGACACACTGATCGCCGAAGCGGTGCTCGGCTGGGGCGCCCGGCGCTATCTCGACTCCCGCCCGGGACGGGCGACGCAGGGCAGCCTCGCCAAGGGGAACGCCCGGCACCGCGGCGGACGCCCGGGCCTGCTGTCCCGCATCCCCGTCCCCGTGCGCCGGCCACCGGGCCGGCCGCGCTCCGGCCGGGCGGTGCTCAGGCAGTTCGGCGCCGCGTCGGCGGGGGTGCTGACCGTCGTGCTCGTGGTGAGCGTGTGGTCCTACGACGGCGGCGGTGCCGATCCGGCCGCCTCCACCAGCGCCGTGGGGCAGGAGGGCACGGCCTCCGCCACCAGCCGGCCGAAACCGCCCGGCGCGGCCGGAGCGCCCACGGCGGCCGACCGGACGCGGCTGCGCAACGTCGCCGCGGACCTCTGCCTCGACGTCCGGGGCGAGCCGAGGGCCGGCGCGGGTGCCCGCCTGGCGGAGTGCTCCGAGGCGTGGACCCAGCAGTGGACCCACGAGGACGACGGGCTGCTGCGCAGCGTCGCCGACCCGGGGCTGTGCCTGGACTCGCAGGCGGACGCCGGAGTCGTCATCCTCGGTACCTGCGCCGACGAGGGCACCGAGCGGGGCGGTCACGTGCGCTACGACCTCACCGGGCGGGGTGAGCTGGTGCCGCGCTGGCAGCGGCAGCTCGCCCTCGCCGCCACCACCACCGCCCCGGACACCGACGTGGTGGTCAAGGTGCACGACGACTCCGACACCCAGCACTGGCGGATCGAACCGGCACCGGCGGAGGGCTCCCTGCCCACCGTCCGCACCGGCACCCCGGCCGCGCGGGCGGTGGAGCTGCCGGGCGGCTGAGCCGACACCGCGCGGGCGCGCCCGTGACCCGCTCCGGCCGCGCGGTGCCGCCGGGCGCGGGCCGTCGCCCGACGGCGGGCCGGCTCGCGTGCACAACGTCCGCGTGCCGCCGGGACGCACTGGTCGCGCGCCCCGGACGGGCGCCCGGTCCGGGGGCGTGGTCGGCAGCATCCCAGCCGGGCCGGCGGGAGGTGCGCGGTCGCGGTCTTCCGCGTGACCCGGTACCGGGCCGCCGGGCCGTGTACCGGTGGCCCGCCCGGCACCCACCCGGCCACCGGTCCGGCAGCGGAGTTCTCCCGCAGGGCTGCCCGGGGTACCCGGCGTGACCCGCCGGTCCCGGCTCCGGAGCGACGGTGGCCGGGGAGCAGGGTGTTCTCGGCGGGCGTGGCTGCCGGTGGCAGCGCCGGGTTCCCAGGTGGGCGGGTGCGGGGCGGGCCTAGCTCGACGCGCGGTCCCCCGGCGGGCTACGCGGGGTCCTCGGTGAGGTCCCCGGGGCCCGGGGTCAGGGGGGAGGCGTGGCCCGACAGGGCCAGGGTGAGGTCGAGTTCGGCGAGCAGGCAGCGGATCACGTGCTCCACGCCCGCCTGCCCGTCCAGGCCCAGGCCGTAGACGTAGGGGCGGCCCAGGAGCACCGCCCGCGCGCCGAGCGCCAGCGCCTTGAAGACGTCGTCGCCGGTGCGCACGCCACTGTCGAACAGTACGGTGAGCCGGTCGCCGACCGCTTCCACCACGCGCGGCAGGGCGTCGGCGGCGGCTACGGAGCCGGCCACCTGGCGGCCGCCGTGGTTGGAGACCACCACCCCGTCCATCCCGGCGTCGGCGGCCAGCCGGGCGTCGTCCGGGTGCAGGATGCCCTTGAGCACGACCGGGCCGTCCCAGTTCTCCCGCAGGAACGCCAGATCCGGCCAGGATTTGGCGGGGTCGGAGAACATGCCGACGAAGTGCATCACCGCGGCGTTCGGATCCTCGTGCACGGGTTTGGCCAGACCGGCCCGGAACGCCGGGTCGGAGAAGTAGTTCGCCGTGCCCACCCCGTGCAGGAACGGCAGGTACGCCTGGTCGAGATCGCGCGGGCGCCAGGAGAGCAGGGGCGTGTCCAGGGTGACGAAGAGCGCGCTGTACCCGGCCGACTTCGCCCGCTCCAGGAAACTGCGGGCCACCTCACGGTCCTTGGGCCAGTAGAGCTGGAACCAGCGCTCCCCGTCGCCCATTGCCTCGGCGACCTGCTCCATGGGTGTGCTGGACGCGGAGGAGAGGACGTACGGCACGCCCTGCGCGGCGGCCGCCCGGGCGGCCGCCGGTTCCGCGTCCGGGTGCATGATCGACAGGACGCCGACCGGCGCGAGCGCCAGCGGGGCGGGCAGCGGACGGCCCAGCACCTCGACCGAGAGGTCCCGTTCGTGCACGTCCCGCAGCATGCGCGGGACGATCCGGCGCCGGTCGAGAGCGGCCCGGTTGGCGCGCGCGGTACTGCCGTCCCCCGCGCTGCCGGCGACGTACCCGACGGGACCGGGGCCCAGGCGTCGTTCAGTGAGCTCCTCCAGCCGGGTCAGGTCCGTGGGCAGGCGGGGAACGGCCCCGGTCATGCCGTTGAGGTAGATCTCGTACTGGAAGTCCGCCCAGTGCTTCGCCATCCCAAGTCCCGCCCCTCGTCGTCGAGCTCGCGTGAGCCAGCACCATACCCACGAGTATGTCGGGCCCCGGGGCCAGGGGTGACGGGCATGTTCCGGGAGTGTTTCCGGCCTATTGGTGAACGTACGGATCACGCCATCCGGCCAGTTCATGACTGAAGTACCGATCAAGAACCGGCCTCTTACGGACTTGGAACGTTCGAATTCTGTGACTTCACGCCACTGATTCAATACGCAAGGTTACCGAAATCCATGGGGTCGAGATGAGTTTCGGTGCCGGACTCGGCAGACTCGCGCTCGCCGTTCCGGCACCCACCGGTCCGGGCCGGCGACCACCCTCATCTCGAGCGGAAGGATGCACACAATGCGGAACACCGCGCGCTGGGCAGCGACTCTGGGCCTGACGGCCACCGCCGTCTGCGGGCCCCTCGCAGGGGCCTCCCTCGCCTCCCCGGCCACCGCCCCCGCGTCGCTCTACGCCCCCTCGGCCCTCGTGCTGACCGTGGGCCACGGAGAGAGCGCTGCCATCGCCGCACCGGTACGCGCGGTCACCCTGACCTGTGCCCCCCAGGCCTCGGGCACCCATCCCGCGGCCGAGGCCGCCTGCGCCGAACTGCGCGGCGCGGGCGGCGACTTCGACGCCCTCAGAGCGGACCCCGGCGTCTTCTGCACCCGCGAGTACGCCCCCGTCGTCGTCACGGTCGACGGCGTCTGGCAGGGCAGGCACGTCTCCTACGAACGAACCTTCGCCAACGAGTGCGTGAAGAACGCGGGCAGCGACAGCGTCTTCACGTTCTAGGACCGGGGCCGCCCGGCCGTGCGGCGTGACCGGCCGCTCGCTACTGGGGAGTGCGAGCAGCCGCCGTACGGGAAGCGCGGTCCCGCACCGGGGACGGCGGACGGAGTGGGGCCGTCCGCCGTTCTCCGGGACCGGGAGGCAGTGGGGCGCGCGGGTCAGCTCTTCGCCGACGACCCGTCGCCGGGGCCGGACGACCTCGCGCGGTGGCTGGTGTCGCACCAGGGGAAGCGCCGGCTGCGGCGACAGGTGCACAGTGCGACCCGGAAGCGGTCGGAGGACACCGTCGTCCCGTCCTCCAGCTCCACTTCCACCGGCCCCTCCACCAGCATCGGCCCCCGGCGCTGGACCTTGACCCGGACCGGATCGCCGGACGAGGGACGAGAAGAGTCAGACGGGGAGTTCGGCACGGACGACCACCAGCTCCTCCTCGACGTCGGCCAGGGACAGCAGCCCGCGCTGCCGAAGCCAGCGTTCCCGGCCGCGCACCACCGGACCGAACGCGATCCGCCGCCGCCGGGTCACCGCCGCCTTCAGGCCGGCCTCGCGGAGATTGCCGACGGTCCGCTCCGGATCGCTGAGGGCGGACTGCACCAGCAGCAGCACGCCGCCGGGGCGCAGCAGGCCGGGCACCTCCCGGCAGATCCGGTCCAGGACCAGCCGGCCGTCGTGGCCCGCGTCCCAGGCCCGCGCCGCACCGCGCGGCGGGCGCCCGGCGCCCGGCGCCGGCACGTACGGCGGATTGGCCAGCACGAGATCGAAGGTCTCGCCGCGCACGGGCGTGAAGAGGTTGCCGTGCCGGACACGGACGCGCAGCCCGGCCCGCGCGGCGTTCAGGCGGGCGGCGCACACCGCGCGCCACGACACGTCGACCGCGGTCACCCGGCCGCCCCGCCGGGCCGCCGCCAGCGCCAGGGCGCCCGTGCCGGTCCCCACGTCGAGTACGGCCGCGCCCGGCGGGAGCGACTCGTCGGACAGCGCCCCGGCCAGCAGGGCGGTGTCCTCCTGAGGGGCGTAGACGCCCGGAAGCACCATGAAATCCACGGAACCCAGGTACCCCGCCCGTCACGGAATATGGGCCGCGCCGGACGGCTCGGCGGACCGGTCGGGCAGCCGGGTCCGCAAGGACGACCTGCCGCTTCGCCAGTCGGCGAGCAGCCGGGCCCCGAAGCGGTCCTCCAGGAACCCGGTGGCGTCGATGCCGAAGACGACGTCCGCCGCGAGCTCCGGTTCCTGCTCCAGGAGGCCGTCGATCACCTCGTGCCGGACGATCTGCTCGTGCACCGCGTCGGCCTCGACGTGCTCGTCGTAGAAGTGCTCGGCGGCGGGACCGGCCCCGGTGCGGCGCATCGCCTCGGCGAGCCGCCGCGAACCGGGCGACGAGGTGATCTCGACCGCCGCGAAATGGCCGACCAGCGCGCCGCGCAGGGAGCGGTGCAGGCCGAACAGCGACATCATGTTCACCGTGGCCAGGCACTCGGCCGAGGCCGCGTCGAGATACCGCCCGTACGCCGTGTCCAGGTCCAGGTCCCTCATCAGGTCGGCGAACAGCCGGGCGTGCACCCGCTCGGCACGGCCGCCGCCGTACTCGTCGAACTCCACCGCCGCCATCGCCGCCTTCGCCCTGCCCCACAGCCGCGGCAGCACCCAGGCGTGCGGGTCGGCCTCCTTGAGGTGGTACAGGGACCGCTGGGCGGCGTACTCGCGCAGCTGCCACAGTTCGCCCTCGTCCCGCAGGAAGTGGCTGACGCCCTTCCCGTCGACGGGTTCGACGAGGAGCGCCCCGACCGCCTCCGCCACGCTGTCGTGGACCGGGGTGTCGGCCCGCAGCGCGGACAGGAAGCGGTCCTCCAGGGCTGCCCGGACACGCAGCAGGCCGGGGTCCCATTCGAGGCCGGGGGACACACCGGCGAAGCCCCGGTAGTGCAGTTCGTAGCACTGGTACAGGGCGAGTTGCAGGTCGTCGCCGTAGGGTGACGCGGCGGCGACGGTCTCGGGGGCGGGCAGCGGGCCGGCCCCGAGCAAGTACGTGCCGACGGCCGCGGAGATCGGGCCCCGGGCCGTCGGCGACTGTGGTCCTTCGCGGTCGTACTCCATGGCGCAGCGAGTACCCGGACGGCGCCGCGGCACCCCTGCCCGCGCGCGGCGGGCGGCGCCTCACTCCCTCTCGGCGTCCTCCTGGGCCCCGGTGTTGGGCGAGGTGGCGTCTCCCGCCTCACCCCGGCGCGGGCCCTCGTCGGACTCGGCGTCGCGCGGCCTGGCCTGCTCGATCTCGCGCAGGACCTCGTCGATGGCGGTCTCGGGCTCGTTGTGGTCGGAATCGCCGTTCCGGGACACGGATGCTCCTCTCCTCGTACGACCGGACCCCTTCGGCCCGGCCCGTTCACTCGGTTCAGCTCGACGTGCTCGCGATGCGCAGGGGCACCGCGGCCGGGACGGTCACCTCGTCGCTGTGGCGGGTGACCTCCGCCCACCAGGCGGGGCCGTCCTCGATGTGGCGCAGCAGGACGCCCTCGCGGATCGCCCACGGGCAGAGCGTGACCGACTCCAGGCCGGTCAGCTTCATCGCGGTGTGCCCGACCACCGCCCCGGCCAGGCTCTGCGCCGCGCGCGGCGCGGAGATGCCCGGCAGCCGGGCCCGCTCGTCGGCGGTCAGGGCGGCGAGGCGGTCGGCCGCCTCACCCAGGTCCGAGCAGAGCATCCGGCGCTCCACGAACGGACCGTGCCGGCCGGGCGGCGCCCCGCACAGCCGGCCCAGCTGCTGGAAGGTCCGGGAGGTCGCCACCGCGGTGCGCGGACCCTCCCAGCGGATCCGCGCGGCGACGTCCCGCAGCTGATGGCGGACCTTGCGGCGCATCGCCCGGACCTGCTCGGGCGGCGGCGCGTCCTCGCCGCCCTCCAGGAACTCGTGGGTCAGCCGGGCCGCGCCCAGCGGCAGCGAGGCGACGAAGTCCGGCAGCCGGCCGCGGCCGAAGGCGATCTCCAGCGAGCCGCCGCCTATGTCGAGCAGCGCGAGCGGCCCGGACCGCCAGCCCATCCAGCGCCGGGCCCCGAGGAAGGTCAGCTCCGCCTCCACCTCGCCCGGCAGGGTGCACAGGGCGACGCCCGTGCGGGCACGGACGGTGCGCAGCACCTCCCGCCGGTTGGGCGCGGCCCGCACCACGGCCGTCGCGAAGGCCAGCGGGCCGGCCGCGCCCCACCGGGCCGCCGTCCGGCTCGCGCCGTCGACGGCCTCGACGAGCCGCTCCACGGCCTCCTCGGGCACCGGGGCACCCG
The DNA here is from genome assembly GCF_042745235.1 of Streptomyces sp. NPDC058796. Classification (NCBI taxonomy): domain Bacteria; kingdom Bacillati; phylum Actinomycetota; class Actinomycetes; order Kitasatosporales; family Streptomycetaceae; genus Streptomyces; species Streptomyces sp. NPDC058796. Next base: position 156,846 of record NZ_JBHYOP010000009.1, on the reverse strand, counting down.
GCTTGACCTGCTCCGACAGCCGCAGCCGCCACTTCGCGGTGTGGACCGGCAGCGGCACCCCGCCCTCCGCGTCCGCCACCATGAGCCGGACCGTGTTCGATCCCACATCCACCACGCTGATACGCATGAAGGCGCAGGTACCCATTTCCGGCCGGTCCAAGGGCCTCCCCGGCGGGTACGGCCGGAAACCGCACGGTCCGTGTCAGGCCAGCTGCCGCCGCACCAGCTCGTGCAGCCGGCCGCCCGTGTCCGCGAGCAGCTCGGCGGGCGGGCCCTGCTGGGCGACCTTGCCGTCCTCCATCACGATCACGCGGTCGGCGTCCAGCACCGTGGACAGGCGGTGCGCGATCACCACCCGGGTCGCGTTGAGGGCCTTGGTCGACTCGATCACCCGGCGCTGGGTCTCGTTGTCCAGGGCGCTGGTCGCCTCGTCGAAGAAGAGGATGCGCGGCCGGCGGATCAGCGCCTGCGCGATCATCAGCCGCTGCCGCTGGCCGCCGGAGACCGCCCCGCTGCCCGAGACGATGGTGTGCAGCCCCATCGGCATCCGCTTGATGTCCTCCGCGAGCCCCGCCATCTCGGCCGCCGCCATCGCCTCCTGAGGCGTGTACGGCTCGGTGCCGCAGATGACGTCCAGGATCGAACCGGTGAAGGGCTGGGCGTGCTGGAGCACCACCCCGCACTGCCGGCGCACCGCCGACTGGTCGAGCGCGGCCAGGTCCTGGCCGTCGTACAGGACGCTGCCCGACAGCGGCCGGTCGAAGCCGATCAGCAGCCGCAGCAGCGTCGACTTGCCGCAGCCGCTCGGGCCGACGACCGCCACGAACTCGCCCGGCCGTACGTCGAAGGAGACGTCGTCCAGGACCAGCGGCCCGTCGTCGGTGTACCGGAACGACAGCCGGCGCGCCTCGATCGCCCCCGACAGCGGCCCCGGCCGGGTGCTGGCCGTGCGCACCTCGGGCGTGGCGTCCAGGACCGGCCGGATCTCCTCGAACAGCGGCAGCGCGGCCACCGCCGACACGAACGCGCCGGTCAGCTGGGTGACCGAGGTCAGCAGCATGGTCACCGACGCGTTGAAGGTGAGGAAGTCGGCCGCCGACATCGAGCCGCGCGCCGGACCCGCCAGCAGCATGAACATCAGCAGCGTGCACAGCGGCAGGTACACCGCGCCGAGCACCGAGTTCAGGTTCTTGATCCGGCCCGCCCGCTGCTGGAGCTCCCGGCTGCGCGCGAACTGCTCCGCCCACGCCGCGTACGCGTAGTTCTCGGCCGCCGCCACCCGCAGCTTGGGCAGCCCGCGCAGGGTCTGGAACGCCTGGTTGTTCAGCTTGTTGGTGAGTTTCACCAGCCGCCGCTGCCAGCGCACCTGCCACAGCCCGAGCCCCAGGAACACGCCGGCGACGACCACCAGCACGCCGATCGCCGCGAGCGCCATGGGCACGCTGAACCAGAGCAGCAGCGCGAGGTTCATCGCCCCGACGGTCACCGACTGGGCCACCGTCGGACCGACGCCCGCCAGCAGTCTGCGGATCGCGCTGATGCCCATCGCGGCGCTGGCCAGCTCACCGGTGGAACGCTCGGTGAAGAAACTCGTCGGCAGCCGCAGCAGCCGGTCCCACACGGCGGGCTGGAGCGTCGCCTCGACACGGCCCTCCAACCGCAGGATGGTGAGGTTCTGCAGCAGCATGAAGGCCGCCGCGACGACGCCGCTCAGCATCACCGCGAGACACACCTGCGCGATCAGCCCGGTCTGCGCCTTGGGCACGAACTCGCCGAGCACCTTGCCGGTCGCGACCGGCACCAGCGCGCCCAGCGCCACCGTCACCAGTCCGGCGAGCACCAGCCCGGTCAGATCACCGCGCGTGCCCGTCAGACAGAACCGCAGCAGGCGCAGCGGGCTGAGCCGCCGTTCGGGCAGCGGCCGGTAGAACATCACCGCCCGCGGCTCGAACTCCTCCGCGTTCGCCTTCTCGACCGGCGTCTCCCGTCCGGTCGCCGGATGGACGGCCACATAGCCGCCGCGCCGCCACAGGAGCGCCACCGGCGCGCCCGACAGGGCCCGGTGGCCGACCAGGGACCCGACGTCGTCGCGCCACCAGCGGCCGTCCAGCCGCACGGTGCGGGTGCGCACGCGCGAGGCGACGGCGATCCGCTCCACCGGATCGATCCGGTCGCTCTCCGTGCCGTTCCGCGCGGGCTCGGCGAGCGGGATTCCGGCGGCGCGGGCGACCAGCCGGCAGGCCGCGTACGTGGCGTCGGCGTCGGCGGCCGTGCTCCGCTGTCCCGACCGCTTGCCGATGGAGGCCAGCAGCGTCCGGTCGGCCCGGGCGCGCACCGCCTCACCGGCCTTGATCCGGGCCGCCGTACGGGTCTCGTGGGTGCGCTCCAGCTGCTCGATCCAGCGGTCCAGCGTGGTCAGCAGCCGGTACTGCTGGTCGACCATGCTCTGCCACAGCGCGGGGTCCATGAGCAGGTCGGCCGCCGCCTCGTCGCCGTACACCGCCCCGTACTGCACGCTGCCCGGCGGGACCTGCATCCAGAAGACGTCGTCGTCGGTGGGCGCCGCCGCCCGTTCGGTGGCCATCGGCGCCTGGAAGAGGACGGTCAGGCCGCGGCCCACACCGAGGGCGAGGGCGAATTCCAGCGGGCTGGTGGCGGGCGGCACGTACTGCGGGTTGCCGTACTCGTCGTACGACCAGGTCTGGGTGCTCGCCGGCTGGTACAGCTCGCGCAGCCCGATGCGGTGCACCACGCAGTCCCGCAACGGGCGGGCGACCAGCGTGTGCCGGGGCCCGGTGACCGGCCCGAGCAGCACCGAGCCCGCCTCCAGCCGGCCCAGGTGGTGCCAGTGGCCCTGCTCCCCGGCGTCCACCGCGAACAGATCCACCGCGCCGGACGCCACCAGCCACAGCACCTGCGGCCCTTCCAGGTCGAGGCGGCCGAACCCGGCGCAGTCCACCCGGGTGCCCAGCGAGCCGAGCGCCCCGAGGACGAGGTCGCCCTGCCCTTCGTGCACGGCTGTCATCTCACCGCTCCCTGACCAGCGCCGCGTACGCGCCGCCGTGCGCGACCAGCGCCTCGTGCCGCCCGCGCTCCACGACCGTGCCGTGCTGGAGCACGACGATCTCGTCGCTGTCCCGCACCGTGCTCAGCCGGTGCGCGATCACCACACAGGCACAGCCGCGCCGGCGCAGGTTGTCCATGACCACCAGCTCGGTCTCCGCGTCCAGCGCGCTGGTCACCTCGTCGAGGACGAGGATGCTCGGCCGGCGCACCAGGGCCCGCGCGATCTCCAGCCGCTGGCGCTGCCCGCCGGAGAAGTTCCGGCCGTCCTGCTCCACCCTGCTGTGGATGCCGCCCGGCCTGCGCATCACGACGTCGTACAGCGCGGCGTCCCGCAGCGCGTCCACCACGGCGTCGTCGGGGATCGACGGGTCCCACAGGGCCACGTTGTCGCGCACGGTGCCCTCGAAGAGGAAGACGTCCTGGTCGACGAAGGAGACGGAGGACGCGAGCGCCCCGCGCGGGATGTCCTCGAGCCGCTGCCCGTCGATGCGGATCACTCCGTCCCACGGGGCGTACAGTCCCGAGATCAGCCGGGACACCGTGGACTTGCCGCTGCCCGACCCGCCGACCAGCGCCACCTGCTGCCCCGGCCCGACGGTCAGGTCGAAGCCGGTGAGCAGCGGCTTGTCCAGCGGGTTGTAGCCGAAGGAGACGTTCTGCAGCTCGACGTGGCCGTGCAGCCTGCGGGTGGAGTCGGCGGCGCCGCCCGGGCGGTCGTAGAGAGGGTCGGTGCGGAAGTTCTCCACGTCCTTGAGCCGGGCCACGTCGGCCGCGAAGTCCTGGATGCGGCCCGCGACGCCGTTCAGCCGGGTCAGCGGAGCCGTGAAGCGGACCACCAGCGCCTGGAAGGCGACCAGCAGACCGACCGAGATGTGCCCCTCGACCGCCCGCATGCCGCCGATCCACAGGATCAGCCCGCTGTTGAGCGTCGCCAGCGTCGGCGCGACCACGCCCAGCCAGGCGCTCGGCACCCCGAGCCGCTGCTGCTCCTCCAGAGTGGTGGCGTGCTGCCCCGCCCACTTGCGGAAGTAGCCGTCCTCACCGCCGGTCGCCTTCATCGTCTCGATCAACTGCAGTCCGGTGTACGCGGTGTTGGTCAGCCGCGCCGTGTCCGCCCGCAGCTTGGCCGTACGGGTCGCGCGCAGCCGGATGACGATCCGCATCGCGAGGATGTTGAGCAGCGCCACGCCGATGCCCACGAAGGTGAGCTGGGGGTCGTACGTGTACAGCAGCACGGCGTACAGGACGACGACGATCGCGTCCACGCCCGCCGCTGCCAGGTCGCGGGCCAGGGTCTCGGCGACCGCGTCGTTCGACTGGAGTCTCTGCACCAGGTCGGCCGGGCTGCGCTGGGAGAAGAAGGTCACCGGCAGCCGCAGCAGGTGGCGCAGGAAGCGGGCGCTGGAGAGGGTGGAGGAGATGATGCGGCCGTGCAGCAGATTCGCCTGCTGGAGCCAGGTCAGCACGACCGTGAGCAGCACGCAGGCGCCCATCGACGCGAACAGCACGCCCAGCAGCGAGGTCTGCCCGCCGATCAGGAACATGTCGATATAGGTACGGCTGAGCGCCGGCACCGCCGCGCCGACCGCCACCAGCAGCAGGCTCGCCAGCAGGGCGGCCGGCAACGTGCCCGCGGTGCCGCGCAGCCGGGCCGGCATCGCGCCCAGCACGCCCGGTTTGCGGCCGCCGCGGGTGAAGTCCTCGCCGGGCTCCAGGGTCAGCACGACCCCGGTGAACGACCCGTCGAAATCCTCCAGGGACACGAAACGGCGGCCCTTGCCGGGGTCGTTGACGAACACCCCGCGGCGGCCGAAGCGGCGCCCCACGCCGTCGTAGACGACGTAGTGGTTGAACTCCCAGAACAGGATGGCCGGCGCCGTCACCTCCGAGAGCGCGGCCAGGTCCATCTGCATGCCCTTGGCGGTCAGGCCGTAACTCCGGGCCGCCTTGAGCAGGTTGCTGGCGCGCGAGCCGTCGCGGGAGACGCCGCAGGCGATGCGCAGCTCCTCCAGCGGGACGTGCCGGCCGTAGTGGGCGAGCACCATCGCGAGGGAGGCGGCGCCGCACTCGACGGCCTCCATCTGGAGCACGGTGGGCGTGCGCACCGTCTTCGCCCGCGCCTTGGGCACGCTGCGCTTCGGCGGGGCGGCGCGGCGTCTGCTCCGGGTCTCCCGGGCGGTGGTCTCCTGTGCGGTGCTCACGGCAGCAGCCAATCGACGGGACGCTGATCGGCCAGCCGGATGGACCCCGTGGCCATGGTCATGGAGGTCAGCTCGAACGGGGGCCCGTCCGCGGACGACCACTCGTAGCCGCTCTTCGTGGACTTCGAGGTGTCCAGCCGGACCGTCACGGCCACCGGCCTGCCCTCCTTGGTGAACTGCTCGCCGAGCTGGCTGTCGCCGAGGAACGCGGCGATGGACTGCGCCGACTGGGCCGAGCGGTCCACCGACTTCACCTCGCCGTGCAGGACGCCGTACTGCTGCGCCGGCACCGACTGGACGGTCAGGTCGACGGAGGCGTGCGCGGGGATGGCGGCGGCGTTCTCGGCCGGGACGTAGACGGTGGCGTAGAGCGGGGCGTCGGCGTGGGCGACCTTCTCGACGGCGGCGACGTTCGCGCCGGTCCGGATGATCTGTCCGACGGTGGCGGCGAGGGCGCTGACCCGGCCCGCGTCGATCGTGCGGACCACGGTCTCGCCCTCGTTCGTACGCACCTTCAGCACGGGGGAGCCGGCGGGCAGCCGCTGACCCTGGCGGGCGAGTACGGCGGTGACCTGGCCGGAGACGGGGCTCTGGAGGAGGTAGCTGCCCTGGCCGTGGGTGAGGACGGCGGGGGCGCTGACGGTGGAGGCCACCGAGCCGCTCACCGCCCACACGGACGCGGCGGCCATGGCTGCCACGGTCACGGAGAGCACCAGCCAGCCCTGCGGGCGGGCGAAACGGACCGGGAGGTCGAGCTCCTCCGGCGACTGGAGTTTGGCGAGGGCCTGTTGGCGGAACTGCACGTCGGACGTATCCCAGTGTCTTGCGGTAGGCCGCGGGGAAACCGCCGAGAAGTCCCGGAGCCTGGAGGGCTCCGGGACTCAGCGGTACCAGGGCGCGATCAGAGACCGGCGACCAGGTTGGTGACCGGGGCCGTGTTCAGGCCGGTGACGCCCTCGACGGTGCCGACGGCGGTGTTGACCAGGCCGGAGACCGGGGCGATGCCGTCCACCAGGCCGGTGACGGTGCCGACGGCGTTCACGTTCAGACCGCCGGCGACGTTGTCGAGGTCGGCGTCGGAGATCTCGACGGTCTCAACCTGGGGGGTGGAGTTCATGATGGAACTTCCCTTCGTATAGCCATTTCACAAGGGGGGAGCGGCCCCCTCTGGGGACAGATGACGGCCGCGACCGCGGGCGCCGGGCAGCCCGTTTCCGGAGCCCTCCGCGGCCCCCGCGGTGCGATGGATCAAAGCACGCGGCCGGTCCGGCCTTCCAATCAATCACCCCCTCTCACCAGGGCACTTGCGACGCCCAGGCACCCAAGCGTGCAGGCATGGGCACGCCTTCGCGGCGACTTCTTCACACGCGGCGCGACATCGGCCCGTGCGACCCCTTGCCCGTGCGCGGGCGAATCCGGCACTCCCGCCCCAAAGGCGTGCGGGGCGGTGCGGGGTTGTGCAGATCCGCCAACGGGGGTGACCGGGTTGGGCATTCGATGTGCAGATTCGCTGAAGCAGGGATTCCGCTCCGTGATCGGAACAGACCGTCGCCGACCGCATACGGAGGGTGCTGATCCGATGTGATCGCACGGCGTGGCTGAACGCCCCGTACCGCCCGTGCGTACCAAGTGCCGTCCAGGCGCCCCCAGGCAGCCGCCGGACCGGCGGCACGGACCCCGTCCCAGGAGGTCGAGTAGGTTGAGTCACAAGCGAATTCCGAAGCGCAGGGCCGCGATGGCGGCGGGCGCCGTGGTGGCACTCGGCGCCGCCGCCGTCCTGCTGCCCAACGCCAACGCCTCCCAGGACGGCGACGGAGCCGACGACGCGGCGGCGCCGAGGACCCTCAAGGCGGCGGACGCGCCGGATCTCGCCTCACAGCTCGCCGGTCTGCTCGGCGACGCCTTCGCCGGCTCCTACTACGACGCCGACGAGCAGCAGCTCGTCGTCAACGTGGTGCCGGGCGACAACAACCAGGTCATCGTGCAGGCGAAGAAGGCCGGCGCGGACGTGCGCGAGGTCGACAACAGCATGAGCGAGCTGCGGACCGGCGCGCGGACCCTGAAGTCCGAGGCGACCATCCCGGGCACCTCGTGGGCCATCGACCCGCGTACCAACAAGATCCTGGTCACCGCCGACAGCACCGTCACCGGCGCCGAATGGGACCGGCTGGAGTCCACGGTCGAGGAACTCGGCGCGGGCATGGCGACCGTCAAGAGGTCCGCCGGCACCTTCAAGACCTTCGTGTCGGGCGGTGACGCCGTCTTCGGCGGCGGCGCGCGCTGCTCGCTCGGCTTCAACGTCACCGCGGGCGACGGCGCCCCCGCCTTCCTGACGGCCGGCCACTGCGGCGTCGCGGACGACCAGTGGTCCGACGTGCAGGGCGGAGCGCCGATCGGCACCGTCGACCAGGCGGTCTTCCCCGGCCGGGGGGACTTCGCGCTCGTCCGGTACGACGACCCCGCGACCCGGGCGCCGAGCGAGGTCGATCTCGGGGACCAGACCATCGGGATCAGCCAGGCCGCCGAGGCGACGGTCGGTCAGCAGGTCTTCCGGATGGGCAGCACGACCGGACTGGCCGACGGACAGGTCCTCGGCCTGGACGCCACCGTCAACTATCCCGAGGGCACGGTCACCGGCCTCATCCAGACGAACGTGTGCGCCGAACCGGGTGACAGCGGCGGCTCCCTGTTCACCCAGGACGGCCTGGCGATAGGCCTGACCTCCGGCGGCAGCGGCGACTGCACGGTCGGCGGCGAGACCTTCTTCCAGCCGGTCACCACCGCCCTGGAGGCCGTGGGCGCCACCCTGGGCGGCGGCGACGCCGCCGGCGACGGACAGGCCGGGGGAGACGAGGCCGGCGCGGGTGACCAGGCCGACGGGGAAGCGGCCGGGGGCGGTGACGCCGGGGCCGGTGACGGCGGCAGTGGTGCTGGTGCCGATGACGACGGTGCCGGGGGCGGGCAGGACGGTGCCGGAGCCGGGGGCACCGGTGACGGCACGGGTGCCGGCGGCGACGACGGCTCCGGTCCCACGGGCTGATCCGGGCACCGCGCGACGGCACCGGTGACGGGGCCGGCCCCCGGCGGGAGGGCCGGCCCCGCACGTGAGACCACCCGCACTCGCGTTCCGCCTCCGGCAGACGCCCGCAGCGGCATCAGCGCGATGTCCCACCGCCCGCGTCGCCGTCCCCTTCCTTCCACCGCCGCCGTGTGATCACGCCGCCCGCGCAGCCGGGCCCCCGCCCGTCCCCGATCGACTCTTCCCGCCCCGCAGGGGCTGCGCCGATGCCCCACAAGCGCTGTAATGGCGGCGTGGTCAGTGAGGGCGCGGTGGAACGCGGAGCGAGGACGCTGCGTGCCGAGGGTGCCCTGAAGGCGATCGTCTCCGTGCCGGACCCGGCGGAGCGGTTGCGCCGGGTGCTCGAACAGGCGCTGGTCTTCGCAGGGGCTTCCTTCGCCGCCCTCTACACACCCGGCGAGAACGCCGAGCTGCTCTGCCTGACGGAGTCGGTGGGCGTGCCGCGCACCCTGTACGGCGTGCGCGACGGCTACCCCGCCTCGGGCGGCTCACCGGTGGCCGACGCCCGTCGTGAGGGCACGCCGGTGTGGCTCGGCCCCGAGGAGTTCGCCGGGTCGGCGGAGTCCCGGCACGTGCCGTCGAGCGGCTTCTCCCTCGCCACCCTGCCCGTGCGCGGCGACGGCGGCGGCTGCCTCCTCGCCCTGACCGAGCGCCCGGAGGGCTTCGGTGCCGAGGACCGGGCCTGTCTGGAACTGATCGCCGGGGCCGTCACCTGCCCGGCCCCGGCCCCGGCCGTGGCCGCCGAGGGCGGGGAACTGCGGCCGGGTGCCTTCTCGCTGGCCATGGACACCGGCCGGGTCGAGGTCGGCGACGACATCCTGCGGCTGTTCGGCCTGGCGCCCGGCGAGTTCGACGGCAAGGTCGAGACGCTGCTCGGCCTCACCGTGCCCGAGGACCTGCCCTCGCTGATGTCGGTCACGGAGGCCGACCACATGTCCATCGGCGACCGCGAGCTGGAGTTCCGCGTGCTCCAGCCCACCGGCCCGCCGAAGTGGCTGCGGCTCAGCGGGCGCCTGCTGCCCGGCGGCGAGGGCCGGCCCGCCCGCCTCGTCGGCACCGTCGCCGACGCCTCCACCCTGCGACCCGACGTGACCGATGTGGCCCGCGTCCAGCGCCTCGCCGCCGCGCTGGCCACCGCCGGCACCGTCCGCGACGTCAGCCAGGCCGTGGTCGCCGCCCTGCGCAGGCCCCTGCGCGCCGACCGGATCGCGCTGGCCGAGCTGGAGAACGACCGTCTCGTCGTCACCGTCCTCGACCCGCCCGAGCCGGAGTCCTGGCCCGAGCTGTGGCGGCTGGAGTGGCGCACCGAGTGGCCCGACGTCCCGGTGCGGGCCATGCCCACCCTCGCCGCCGCGCTGCGCGAGGGCCGCGCCCGGATCTGGCCCGCCGGCACCGGCGACCTGGAACCCGCCCTCGCCGACGTCGGCCCCGGCGGCCTCGCCGTGCTGCCACTGCCCGCCGGCGGCCGCATGGCCGGCGCCTGCCTGATCGGCTGGGACGCCCCGCACGACTTCGGCCCCGACGAACGCGCCCTGCTCACCGCCTCCGCCGGCCTCGCCGGTCAGGCCCTGATGCGCGCCCACGCCTTCGACGCCGAGCACGAGCTCGTCGGCATGCTCCAGCGCCAGCTGCTGCCGCGCCGCCTGCCGAAGCTGCCCGGCGCCGTCGCCGTGGCCCGCTACCTGCCCAGCACGGCCGGACTGGAGCTGGGCGGCGACTGGTACGACGTGATCCCGTTGCCCGACCACCACGTCGCCCTCGTCATCGGCGACGTCCAGGGGCACAGCGCGGGCGCCGCCACCCTGATGGGACAGATGCGCACCGCCCTGCGCGCCTACGCCGCCGAGGGCCACCCGCCGGACGTGGTGGTCTCGCACGCCAACCGGCTGCTCATGGACATGGAGACCGACCTCTTCGCCACCTGTGTCTACGTCGACCTCGACATGGAGGCCGGTTCCGCCTGGTGCGTGCGGGCCGGGCATCCGCCGCCGGTGCTGCGCCACCCCGACGGGAACACCGAGATCGCGGAGGCGGAGGGCGGCCCGCCGCTGGGCGTGGTCCGGCAGGCCGACTTCCCGATGAGCCCGCTGCGCCTGCGCCCCGGCACGCTGATCGCCCTCACCACGGACGGCCTCGTGGAGTCCGCCGACGCCGACATCGACGAGGGCATCGACCGCTTCGCACACGCGCTGGCCGCCTGTGACCCCGCCCACCTGGGGCTGGTCGCCGACGCCCTGCTCGGCGACGCCCGCCGCAGCGACGACGTCGCCCTGCTGCTGGTGCGCTACGACGGCATGGCGGTGCGGCCGCTGCGGGAGAGCTGGTCGGTGTGGCGGCTGCCCGAGGCCGTACACCACGCCCGCCGCTTCACCCGGCGCACCCTGCGCTCCTGGAGCGTGCCGGACGACGACATCGACGGCGTCCTCCTGATCGTCTCCGAACTGGTCACCAACGCCCTCGTGCACACCGACGGCCAGGTCCGCCTCGACCTCGCCCTGATCAACGGCCGGTTGCGCGTGGCGGTCGCCGACTCCTCGCCCCGTACGCCCGTCAGGCCGGCCAGCATCGGCTGGGAGGCCACGGGCGGACGCGGCATCCTCCTGGTCGAGGCGATGTCGGCGACCTGGGGGTCCCTGCCGGTCAGCGGCGGCAAACAGGTCTGGAGCGAGATCCCGGTGGGCCGCGGCCGGGGATAGGTGCCGGCGCCGCCCGGCCGGGTACCCGGCGCCCACACCACGATCGAGCAGCAGAAAGAGGGAACACGTCATGACCCAGTACGTCCGCGACATCATGACCGGCCATCCGGTGACCGTGGAGCCGCAGACCTCCGTGACCGCGGTGGCCCGCCTCATGCGCGACCGGGACCTCGGCGCCGTCCTGGTCACGGACGGCGACGAACTGCGCGGCCTGGTCACCGACCGTGACCTGGTGATCCGGTCCGTCGTGGACGGCGGCGACCCGGAGCAGACCACCGTGGCCGGTGCCTGCAGCGACGATCTGGTGACCGTACGGTCCGACGAGGAGCTGGACCACGCCGTCGAGGTGATGCGCGAACACGCGGTGCGCCGGGTGCCGGTCGTCGACGACGGCCGCCCCGTCGGCATCGTCTCCCTCGGCGACCTGGCCATGGAGCGCGACCCGGAATCGGCGCTGGGCGACATCAGCGTGGCCCGGCCCAACCCGTAGGCCCCGTGCCCCCGGTGTTTCACGGGAACGCGCCTGGGGACCCGTCGGGCGACGGTGCCGGACACAGAAGGCAGAAGGAAGATGATGCTCCGTGACCACGGACACCAGTGAGAAACCCGTCGCCCGCCGCCAGGAGACCGGTTGGTCCACCGCCAAGCGCCTGCGCGGCCGGGGCGCGTTGCGCACCTGGATACCGGCCGTCGAGGACGGCACGAGCGCACGCGCACCGCGGACGGGGCAGGAATCGAACATCGTCAGGGGCGAGGACTGAACCGTCCCGGAGACGACGGACACCCCAGCGCGCCGGCCATGTGCCGGCGCGGTGCGCGTCCGGGCCGGCCACGGGCCGCACGGGCCGCGCGGGTAACGTCGGCGGAGGCCTCGCCCGCCCCGAACCGTCCGCCCGTCCATCCGCCCCGTCCGACCGCAGCAAGGCACCGAACCGTTCATGAACCTCCTGGTCACCGGCGCAGCCGGCTTCATAGGCTCCCGATACGTCCGGACGCTGCTCGCCTCGGACGCGCCCGACGCGCCGCGGATCACGGTCCTGGACAGCCTCACCTACGCCGGCACCCTCGACGCCCTCGCACTCGGCCACCCCCGGCTGGACTTCGTGCACGGCGACATCCGCGACGCCGCGCTGGTCGACAAGCTGATGGCCGACACCGGCCAAGTGGTGCACTTCGCCGCCGAGTCCCACGTGGACCGGTCGATCGACGCCGCCGCCGACTTCGTGCTCACCAACGTCGTCGGCACCCAGACGCTGCTGGACGCGGCCGTGCGGCACGGCGTGGGAACCTTCGTGCACGTCTCCACGGACGAGGTCTACGGATCGGTGGAGTCCGGTTCGGCGACCGAGGAGCACCCGCTGCGGCCCAGCTCCCCGTACGCCGCCTCCAAGGCCTCGGCCGACCTGCTCGCCCTCTCCTACCACCGCACCCACGGGCTGGACGTGCGGGTGACCCGGTGCTCCAACAACTACGGCCCGTACCAGTTCCCCGAGAAGCTCGTGCCGCTGTTCGTCACCCGCCTCCTGGACGGCCGGAAGGTCCCGCTGTACGGCGACGGGCGCAACGTCCGCGAGTGGCTCCACGTGGACGACCACTGCCGCGGCGTCGACCTGGTCCGCACCCGGGGCCGGGCCGGCCAGGTCTACAACATCGGCGGCGGCACCGAACTGACCAACCGCGAACTCACCGGCCTGCTGCTCGACGCCTGCGGCGCAGGCCGGGACCGGGTCGAGTACGTCGCCGACCGCAAGGGCCACGACCTGCGCTACTCGGTCGACTGGAGCAAGGCCCGCGACGAGCTGGGCTACCGTCCCGGCCGGGACTTCACGACCGGGCTGGCCGACACCGTCGCCTGGTACCGGGGCCACCGGGCCTGGTGGGAGCCGCTCAAGCGGAGGACGGGGTCCGCCGCATAGGCTGGATCCGTGCGACTGCTGCTCATGTCCGACACCCACCTGCCGAAGCGGGCGAAGGAACTGCCGGAACCGCTGCTGGCGGAGATCCCGCGCGCCGACGTGGTCGTGCACGCGGGGGACTGGGTCGACACGGCCACACTCGACCTGCTGGAGCACCGCAGCCACCGGCTCGTCGGTGTGTACGGCAACAACGACGGGCCCGGCCTGCGCGCCCGGCTGCCCGAGGTGGCCCGTGCCGACCTCGGCGGCCTGCGGTTCGGCGTCGTCCACGAGACGGGCGCCGCCCAGGGGCGCGAGCGGCGCTGCGCCGCCCGCTTCCCGGACCTCGACGTCCTGGTCTTCGGACACAGCCACATCCCCTGGGACACCACCGCCGACACCGGCCTGCGGCTGCTCAACCCCGGCTCGCCGACCGACCGGCGCCGCCAGCCGTACTGCACCTACATGACGGCCGCGGTCGCCGACGGCCGGCTCGGGGACGTCGAGCTGCACCGGCTGCCGCGGCGGTAGCGGGCCGGTTCAGCCGCCGGACGGGCCCGTCCAGTCCGCCGCCACATGTCCGACGCGTACCCGCTGGGGGTGGTCGCCCACCGGTACCGACACCGACTTCTCGCCGGTCGCGAAGTCGATGGCGGTCACCTGGTCGGCGCCGCTCTCGGAGACCACGCAGTGCGTGCCGTCGCCGCTGACCGTGGCCCAGTACGGCTTCGCGGCGGTGACCAGCGGCCCCTCCCGCAGCGTCGCACGGTCCATGACCGTCGCGTAGTCGTCCATCGTGCCCGCGACGCACAGCTTGCTCCCGTCCGGGCTCATGGAGATGCCGTGGTGCCGCGAGTCGTTGACCCAGGTGGTGCGGTCGTCGCTGGTGGCCGGGTTCTTCGGCAGGGTCTTGGTGCGGGTGATCCGGTCGGTGGCGATGTCGTACTCGAAGAAACCGTTGAAGAACGACACCTGGAAGTACAGCTTGGACTCGTCCGGCGAGAAGACGGCGGGTCGCACGGCGTCGGAGTGGTCGCCGAGACCGATCGCGTCGAGGCGCTCGCGCATGTCGATCACCTTGACCTGCTCGTACGTCGTCGCGTCCACGACGGTGATGCGCCGGTCGCCCTTGGTCCAGTCCAGCCAGGGGGCGTCGAGCGCGGTGTTCACCTCGCCGATGGACATGTTCCAGATGTACTCGCCGTCGCGGGTGAAAATGTTCTCGTGCGGCTTGGCGCCGGTGCCGAAGGAGCCGAGCTCGTCCCCCGACTCGATGTCCAGCACGTGCACGGTGTTGGAGGTGGACGCCGACACCGCGACCCGGGTGCCGTCGGGGGAGACCGCCATGTGGTCGGAGCGGTAACCCGAGACGGGGAAGCGCCAGTCGATGTCGCCGGTGGCGAGGTCGATGGACACGACGTCCGCGAAGCTCGGCCGGGAGACCACCACCGACGAGCCGTCCGGCGTCGAGTACATGTCGTCGACGAACTGGTCGTGGCCCTCGCCGACGCTGTTGCGGATGGCCTGGAAGTAGATCCACTTGATCGGGTCGGCGTTGATCTCCGCCATCCGCTCCGCCTTGTCCGGGATGACATTGATCCGGCCGATTCTCGCGAAGTCGCCGGCGGACCGGATGACGTCGGCGGTGCCGTCCCAGTTGTTGCCGACGAACATGACCTCGCGCAGGCCGGCGGGGGCGTCGGGGGCGGCCGCCGCGCCCGTCGTGGGAGCGGCGGCGACGAGGGCGAGTGCGGCGGCGACGGCGGCGGCGCGGAGGTGCCTGGTGCGATGGGCAGGCATGCTGCTCTCCTCTGGCGGTGGGCGTGGTGGGGGCGCTGGCGCGCTGGCGCGCGCATTCTGAACACAGCCGCTTTCAGAGTGAACTTACTGCAAAGTAAGGAAGGAGCGCCCTTCTCCACAAGACCGCGTACACGACAAAATTGGCCGCGGGTGGGGAAGTGACGGTGGCGGGCAGGGGGTGCGGGTGGCGGGCAGGCTCAGGGCGCCCACGGGACGCTACGGCGGCAAGTCCGCCGCACAGCGCCAGGCCGAGCGCCGCCGGCGCTTCCTCGACGCCGCGCTCCAGCTCTTCGGTGACACCCCCGGCTACCGCGCCACGACCGTCGCCGCCCTCAGCGAGGCCGCGGGCCTGTCCACCCGCCAGTTCTACGAGGAGTTCCGCACCCTGGAGGACGTGCTCGCCGCCCTGCACCTCCAGGTCAACGACTGGGCCGAGCGAGCCGTCCTCGCGGCGGCGGCCGACGCGCGTGGGCTGCCCCTGCCCGAACGCGCCGGCGCGATCTTCCGCGCCTACGCCGCCGACGTCACCTCCGATCCCCGTCGCGTGCGCATCACCTTCGTCGAGATCATCGGGGTCAGCCCCCGCCTGGAGGAGCAGCGGCTGGCCCGCCGCGCCCGCTGGGTCGACCTCATCCGCGCCGAGGCCGAGTCCGCCGCCGCGCGCGGAGAGGCGGCGCCCCGCGACTACCGGCTCGCCGCCACGGCCTTCATCGGCGGCGTCAACGGCCTGCTGCACGACTACAGCGCGGGCTGGGTGGACGCGACCCTGGACGAGGTCGTCGACGAACTGGTCCGCCAGCTCCTGGCCGTGCTCCGGCCCCCCGGCTGGGGGGCCGGCCAGACGTGACCGGCGACCGGTCCGCTTCCGGTCACTCGTCCCAGGCCTGGACGGTGGTCTGCTCGGCGATCGCGCCGCCCCGCAGCGACAGCATCGACTCGGCGAGCACCCGCACGCCGTCCGGGTACACGCACTCCTCGGTGAAGGCGACCTGGTCGCCCTGCACGACGCACCGGGTCAGCCGGTGCGACATGTCGCGGCTGTACACGTCGTCGAGCATCTCGGCGATCTCGTCCCGGCCGTGCAGGACCTTGGGGCGGCTGGGCTGGTCGTACCGGTCGACGATGCGGACCTCCGCGTCCGGCGCGTAGAGCGACACCAGGGGCGCCGCCGTCTCTCCTTCGATGCCCCGGCGCAGTGCCTCGACGTCGAAGCCGGGGTCGGCCTGAGCGCTCATGACGACCTCCTTTCGAAGACCGCGGCCCGAGGGGGCGGGCCGCACGGGCCCTTACTCCGAGCCTCCTCCGTCCGGGCGCCCACGGCAACGCGGCCGGGCCACTGGTCCCGTCGGGTGAGCGGCGCCGCCCGCCCGTGTCCGTCCGGGCCCGGCACCGTTGCTCAGAGCATGACTTCAACACGACGTATCGCCGCCGCCGTCGGGCTCGCCGCCGGTGTCGCCGGCCTCGCCGCGCCGATGGCGAGCGCCGCCGAGGGCGGCGCGCTGGGCGCCGACAAGCTCAGCGTGACCAAGACGCTGGACTCGCTCGCGGTGAGCGACATGCCCGCCGAGGACCGGGCTCAGATGCCGCGGCCCTCCCAGCAGTTGAACCGGCTCAACGACCTCAACCAGCTCCAGCAGGTCACCGGGCTCGTCTCCCCGCTGTTCGGGGCCGTCCCCGCGCTCGGCTGACGAACCGCGGCACCAGGCCGCCGGGGCCTCCGACGCAGGGCGGCCCCGGCGGCCTGGTGCGTGCGGGCGGACTCAGCCGCCGGCGGCCAGGAACTGGGTGGCCGCCAGCTCCGCGTACAGCGGATCGGCGGTCACCAGCTCGCGG
Source organism: Streptomyces sp. NPDC058796 (assembly GCF_042745235.1). NCBI lineage: Bacteria > Bacillati > Actinomycetota > Actinomycetes > Kitasatosporales > Streptomycetaceae > Streptomyces > Streptomyces sp. NPDC058796. Next base: position 140,276 of record NZ_JBHYOP010000009.1, on the reverse strand, counting down.
TGCGTACCCACCGCGCGGACGCGGCCCGCGTCCATCACCACGATCCGCTCGGCCATCGTCACCGTGGACAGCCGGTGCGCGACGACCAGGACTGTGGTCGTACGGGCCACGTCGGCCACCGTGTCCCGCAGCGCCGCCTCGTTGACCGCGTCCAGCTGCGAGGTGGCCTCGTCGAGCAGCAGCAGCCGCGGACGGCGCAGCAACGCCCGGGCGATGGCCACCCGCTGGCGTTCGCCGCCCGACAGCCTGGTGCCCCGGTGCCCGACCAGCGTCTCGAGGCCGTCCGGCAGCCGCGCCACCAGGGAATCGAGCCGGGTCGTCTTCACCACCGCGGCGACGGCGGCGTCGTCCGCCTCCGGGTTGCCCAGCAGCAGGTTGTCGCGCAGCGAACCGGACAGCACCGGCGCGTCCTGCTCCACGTAGCCGATCGCGGCCCGCAGCGCGGCCAGGTCCCAGTCCGCGAGGCTCCGGCCGTCCAGCGTGATCTCCCCGGCGACCGGGTCGTAGAACCGCTCGACGAGGGAGAAGACGGTGGTCTTGCCCGCTCCGGACGGGCCGACGAAGGCCGTCATCCCCCGGGCCGGCACCTCGAAGGTCACCCCGTGGTGGATGTCGGGAAGATCGTCGGCGTAGCGGAAGCGGACGTCACGGAAGGCGACGGACGCCGGCTCCGAGCTCGGCGACGGCAGGGGCACGGGACGGGCCTGCGGCTCCGCGGGCAGGCTCAGCGCGTCCCGGATGCGGGCGAGCGCCGCCTTGCCCGTCTGGTACTGCGTGATCGCGGAGACCACCGCCTGTATCGGCGACATCAGGTAGAAGACGAAGAGCAGGAACGCGACCAGCGTGCCGATGTCGATCGCCTCCGTCGCCACCCGGGCCCCGCCCACCGCGAGCACCGTGATGAACGCGGTCTGCATCGCCAGCCCGGCCGTGTTGCCCGCCGCCGCGGACCACTTGGCGGCGCGCACGCTCTGCCGCCAGGACTCCTCGGCCGCCTCGTGCAGCGCCCGCTCCTCCCGGGGCTCGGCCCCGGACGCCTTCACCGTGCGCAGCGCGCCGAGTATCCGCTCCAGCGCGGCGCCCATCACCCCCACCGCGTCCTGCGCCTGCCGGCTCGCCCGGTTGATGCGCGGCACGATCAGGCCCAGCACCGTCCCCGCCCCCGCGACCACCGCGAGGGTGACCCCGAGGAGCACCGGGTCGACCAGACCCATCATCACCAGGGTCGCCACCAGCGTGAGCCCGCCGGTGCCGAGGCCGACGAGGGAGTCGGTGGTCACCTCGCGCAGCAGGGTCGTGTCGGAGGTGATCCGGGCCATCAGGTCGCCGGGCTCGGTGCGGTCCACGGCCGTGATCCGCAGCCGCAGCAGATACGACGACAGGGTGCGCCGCGCACCGAGCACCACGGACTCGGCGGTGCGCCGCAGCACGTACCCGCCCAGCGCGCCCAGCGCCGCGTTGGCGACCACGAGCCCCGACATGGCCAGCAGCGCGCCGGTGATGGCACGGTCGTGCGACAGGTCGTCGATCAGCTCCCGCGCCACCAGCGGCAGCATCAGCCCCGTGGCGCCGGTGACGAGGGACAGGACGGCGCCCGCGAGCAGGGCCCCGCGGTGCGGCCGTACGTACGTCAGGAGCTGTCGCCAGGCGGGCTGACCGGTCTGTGTCCCAGCGGTGCTCACGGCACTCCTTCGGCAGGTGGGCGGAGGCATCAGGCTACGTGGGCCCCGAACACGGCCGGAGCGCTCCTTGGCGATCAGTTGCGCGTAGGCTCGGGGGGAACGCTGAACGGCCGAAGAAGGGGTCCAGACCATGGCGCAGGAAGTACGCGGCGTGATCGCACCGGGCAAGGACGAACCGGTGCGGATCGAGACGATCGTCGTGCCCGATCCCGGCCCGGGCGAGGCCGTGGTCAGTATCCAGGCCTGCGGGGTGTGCCACACCGACCTGCACTACAAGCAGGGCGGCATCAGCGACGACTACCCCTTCCTGCTCGGCCACGAGGCCGCGGGCGTGGTCGAGTCGGTCGGCGCCGGAGTCACCGACGTCGCCCCCGGTGACTTCGTGGTCCTCAACTGGCGCGCGGTGTGCGGCAAGTGCCGGGCCTGTCTGCGCGGACGGCCCTGGTACTGCTTCGACACCCACAACGCCGAGCAGAAGATGACTCTGGCCTCGACCGGCCAGGAACTCTCCCCGGCCCTCGGCATCGGCGCCTTCGCCGAGAAGACGCTGGTCGCCGCCGGACAGTGCACCAAGGTCGACCCCGGAGTCTCCGCTCAGGTGGCCGGCCTGCTGGGCTGCGGCGTGATGGCCGGCATCGGCGCCGCCATCAACACCGGCAACGTCGGCCGCGGCGACACCGTCGCCGTCATCGGCTGCGGCGGCGTCGGCGACGCGGCCATCGCCGGCTCCCACCTCGCCGGAGCCGCGAAGGTCATCGCCGTCGACATCGACGACCGCAAGCTGGAGACCGCCCGCTCCATGGGCGCCACCCACACCGTCAACTCCCGCGAGACCGACCCCGTCGAGGCGGTCCGCGAGCTGACCGGCGGCTTCGGCGCCGACGTCGTCATCGAGGCCGTCGGCCGCCCGGAGACCTACCGGCAGGCCTTCTACGCCCGCGACCTGGCCGGCACCGTCGTCCTCGTCGGTGTACCGACCCCCGAGATGAAGCTGGAACTCCCGCTCCTCGACGTCTTCGGCCGCGGCGGCTCCCTGAAGTCCTCCTGGTACGGCGACTGCCTGCCCTCCCGCGACTTCCCGATGCTCGTCGACCTCCACCTCCAGGGCCGCCTGGACCTGGACAAGTTCGTCACCGAGACCATCCGGCTCGACGAGGTCGAGAAGGCCTTCGAGCGGATGCACGCCGGTGACGTGCTGCGTTCGGTGGTGGTGCTGTGATGACCGCCCGCATCGAACGCCTCGTCACCTCCGGGCAGTTCAGCCTCGACGGCGGCAGCTGGGACGTCGACAACAACGTCTGGCTGGTCGGCGACGACCACGAGGTGATCGTCATCGACGCCGCCCACGACGCCGACGCCATCGCCGAGGCCGTCGGCGACCGCCGGCTCACCGCCATCGTGTGCACCCACGCCCACAACGACCACGTGAACGCCGCGCCCGCCCTCGCCGAGCGCACCGGTGCCACCATCTGGCTGCACCGTGACGACATGCCCCTGTGGCAGCAGACCCACCCCGACCGGGACCCCGACGCCTGGCTGACCGACGGCCAGGTCATCGAGGCCGCCGGCGCCGACCTGACCGTCCTGCACACCCCCGGGCACGCGCCCGGCGCGGTCTGCCTCTACGACCCGGGCCTCGGCACCGTCTTCACCGGCGACACCCTCTTCCAGGGCGGCCCCGGCGCCACCGGACGCTCCTACTCCCACTTCCCGACGATCATCGATTCGATCCGCGACCGGCTCCTGGTGCTCCCGCCCGAGACGGAGGTCCGCACCGGCCACGGCGACCCGACCACCATCGGGGCCGAGGCACCGCACCTGGAGGAGTGGATCAAACGCGGTCACTGACCCGGCGCGCGACGCCAACGGCGGGGGACACGCGTAAAAGGTGACAGAAGATGTCCGGCTTCCAAGGCACCCTCGTTCACGGATCAGCAGTCGTGGGAGAGGAACGGGAGCCGGACATGGCACAGTCACCGAACAAGCCGCTTTCGGGCAGGGTCGCGCTGGTCGCCGGAGCGACCCGCGGCGCCGGACGCGGCATCGCCGTCGAACTGGGCGCGGCCGGCGCCACCGTCTACGTCACCGGCCGCAGCACCCGCGCCCGCCGCTCCGAGTACGACCGCCCGGAGACCATCGAGGACACCGCCGACCTGGTCACCGAGGCCGGCGGCCACGGCATCGCCGTACCGACCGACCACCTCGACCCCACGCAGGTCGCCGTGCTCGTCGACCGCGTCGCCCGCGAGCAGGACCGCCTCGACGTCCTGGTCAACGACATCTGGGGCGGCGAGCACCTCTTCGCATGGGACAGCCCCGTCTGGGAGCACGACCTCGACAAGGGGCTCAGGCTGCTGCGGCTCGCGGTCGAGACCCATGCCATCACCAGTCACCACGCCCTGCCGCTGCTGCTGCGCCGCCCCGGTGGGCTGGTCGTGGAGGTCACCGACGGCACCGACGACTACAACCGCGACCACTACCGCGTCTCGTTCTTCTACGACCTCGCCAAGACGTCCGTCCTGCGCATGGCCTTCGCCCTCGGCCACGAAGTCGGCCCGCGCGGCGCCACCGCCGTCGCGCTGACCCCGGGCTGGCTGCGCTCGGAGATCATGCTCGACCATTTCGGCGTACGCGAGGACAACTGGCGCGACGCCCTCGACCGCGTCCCGCACTTCGCCATCTCCGAGACTCCCCGCTACGTCGGCCGCGCCGTCACCGCCCTCGCCACCGACCCGCACGTGTCGCGCCTCAACGGACGGTCTCTGTCCAGCGGAGGCCTGGCGCGGGAGTACGGCTTCACGGACCTCGACGGCAGCCGCCCGGACGCCTGGCGCTACCTCGTCGAGGTCCAGGACCCGGGCAAGCCGGCCGACGTCACCGGTTACCGCTGACGGGCGGCAGCGGCCACCGGGCCGCGTGACCCGGCGGCAGGGCCAAGTCCTCGCGCACGGCCGTGTAGTAGCCCTCGCGGCCGGCGCGCTGCCGGTCCAGCAGGGCCAGCCAGGCATCCGGGTCGCGCCTCTCCTCGCGCAGGAAGCGCTCCATGTCCAGTACCGCCACGACCCAGACCCGCGCCTTCTCCACGACCTCCTTGCCGCCCAGCAGGAGCAGCGCCTCCCCGGCCGGGTCCCGGGCGAGCGTGGCCTCGGCCTGGGCCGACGCGGCCTCCTCGGGGCTCAACGGGTGGGGGTGCGGGTCGTTGCCGAGGTGGGCGGCGATCCGGTACGTCAGCGTGACGGAGGTCTTGAGGGCCCGCGCGTAGTCGGCGTACACCGCGAGCCTGCGCTCCTCCCAGCGCGCCGCAGTCTCCCGGCGGAACCGGTCCCGGTCACTGCGGACCACGGCGAGATACGAACCGAGGGCACCGATCACGACGCCTATGAGAGCGGGGAGTTGCTGCAAGAACACGGACATGCGCGCACGCTACCTGCCGCGGTGATCGTTTCGGCAGTACGGTCGGTGCCCATGACGGACACAGGGCGTTTCACCGACCACGGAGCACTGGTCACGGGCGCGGCCCGCGGCATCGGCGCGGCCACCGCCCGCCGGCTGGCCGCGGAGGGGGCGCGGGTACTGCTGACCGACGCCGACCTCGCGGCCGCGCGGCGGACGGCACGGGGACTGGCGGAACAGGGTCTCGGCGTCGAGGCCTTCGGCTGCGACGTCACCGACCGGGCGTCCGTCGAGGCCGCCGTCGCCCACGCCGTGGACACCTTCGGCACCCTCGACGTCCTGGTCAACAACGCTTACGCCTGTGCGCCGGACGCCCCGCTCTTCGAGGACGAGGCCGACGAGGTCTGGGCCCGCGACCTCGACGTCACCCTCACCGGTGCCTACCGCTGCTGCCGGGCCGCGCTGCCCCACCTCGCGGCCTCGGGGCGCGGTGCGATCGTGAGCGTCGGCTCGGTCAACGGCGTCCAGGACTTCGGCAACCACGCCTACAGCGCCGCCAAGGCCGGCCTCGCCTCCCTCACCCGCACTCTCGCCGGGCACGCCGCGCCGCGCGGCGTCCGCGTCAACCTGGTGGCGCCGGGCACCGTGCGCACCACCGCGTGGGAGGGGCGGGACGAGGACCTGGCGGCGGTGCGGGGACTGTATCCGCTGGGGCGGGTCGGCGAACCCGAGGACATCGCGGCGGCCGTCGCCTTCCTCGCCTCCCGCGACGCCTCCTGGGTCACCGGCACGACGCTGGTCGTCGACGGCGGGCTGACCGCGGTCAACACCGGGTTCCGGCAGGCGGTGCGGGAGGGGGAAGACACGGACTGACGGCGCCCGCCGGGAGACGGGCACCCGGTGGTATTCGTCACTGTTCGGCCACGCCGCGGCGCGGTGGGCAACCGAAACCTCTCAATGGTGGTCTAGCAGTCGGGAACCGCATGAAGGGCGACCTTCCGGCCCCTTCCCATCGCTTCTACGCGAAAGGCCGACCATGGGGGACATACGCAGGCGAGGAGCCGTCGCGCTCGGGCTCACCGCGCTGGTGGCACCGCTCACACTCACGCTGGGCGCCGCGCCGGCCCAGGCCGCGAGCTGCACGACGCAGACGGGCCCGTACCAGAAGAAGGTGGAGAAGTTCCTCGGCCGTCCGGCCGACGGCAAGCAGTCCACCGCCGACTGCAAGGCGGTCCGCGCCTTCCAGACCAAGCACGGAATCAGGCCGAACATCGGCTACGCGGGCCCCGTCACCTGGGGCGTCATGGACCTGATGCAGAAGCAGAAGGCCGTCGGGAAGAACCCCAACAAGTCGGGCAAGTGTCCGGTCAACAAGGGCCGCATCGCCTGTGTGGACCTCACCCTCCAGCTGAGCTGGATCCAGGACGGCGGGAAGCTGGTGTACGGGCCGGTCCCGGTCCGTACCGGGCGCGACGGCCACGAGACCCGCACCGGACTGAAGAAGGTCTACTGGCGCAACATCGACCACCACTCGACCCTCTACGACGTGCCGATGCCCTACAGCCAGTTCTTCGACGGCGGTCAGGCCTTCCACTCGGCCGGCGTCAGCATGTGGAACCCGCCGGGCTCGCACGGCTGCGTCAACATGACCAAGACGGACGCCAAGAAGTACTGGTCGCTGCTGAAGAAGGGCGACGGCGTCTTCGTGTACGGCCGCAAGCCGGGCACCTGACGCCCGGGGGCGCCGGGAGCCGGGTGGCGGCACATGTGGGGCAGAACACAGTCGCAGGCAACGAACTCGCCCGCTGGTCTTGACAGATGGGAAAATTGACGTGACCAGTAACACGGTCCGTTTTGTCCGTTTGGCTGGCGATTACTCACATCGTCTTCACGCCCGGCGCCGTATGCTTCACAGCATGTCCACCACTGTTGAACCCTCCTCCGAGCGATCGGCTGCCGAGGTCAACGAGGAGATCCGGGCCCTGTGGCTCCGGTCGGGCGGGACACTGAGCGTCGAGCAGCGTGAGGAGTACCAGCGGCTCGTCATGGAGTGGGCCGCCGCGGACCCGGAGCGCGCCGCCTGACCGGCGCCCCGGGACTCCTCCGCGCCCGGTGGCCCCGGGCACCCCGCGCGGGTGCCCTTCTCGCACCGACCCGGGATCACCCCCACGTCGCCGAGTAGTGCCGCCGATACGCCTTGCGGTCCTGCTCCGCGCGGATCCAGCGGGTCGCCACCAGAGCGACCATGCTGCCCGCGACGACGAGCATGCCGGGACCGACGTTCCCGCGGTCGGTGAGCCGGGACAGAAGTGTCGAGCCGTCGACACCCGTCACCGGCGCGGTGGCGCCCGGAGCGGCACCACCGCCGGTGCCGGCCGGCGCGGAGGGCGCCGCTCCCGGCGCCGCCCCCTCCTCCTCGGAGACGAGCAGCCGGACACCGAGCGACGCCATGGCCTCCGGCAGCGGCTGGAAGAACGTCGTGCCCCCCTCGTCGCAGTCGCCGTTGCCGCCCGAGGTGACGCCGAGCGCGATGCCCTCGGAGAACATCGGCCCCCCGCTGTCGCCCGGTTCCGCGCACACGTCGGTCTCGATCAGCCCGGTGACGGTGCCCTCCGGGTAGTTGACCGTCGCGCCGAGCGCGGTCACCCGTCCGTCACGCAGCCCGCTGGTGCTGCCGCTGCGGAACACCCGCTGACCCACGGCCGGTTCACCCACGCCCGTGATGCGCACCCCCTTGCCCCCGCCGACGGCCACCACGTCGGCGCCGTCGCCCGCCTCGCCGGTCGCGTACTCCACCAGGGAGAAGTCGTCCCCCGGAAAGCTCCCGGCCACGGTCTCGCCGACCCGCCGGTCGCCCCGGCCGTCCCCGAACCACACCGACCCCGTCGGCCCGCAGTGACCCGCGGTGAGGATGAAGTCGCCGCGCCCGTCGGTCACGTTGAAGCCCGCCGAGCAGCGACCCGCCGTGGACAGGATCGGCTCGGCACCGTTCAGGCGCGTGGTGAAGGCTCCCTCGGTGCGCTCCATGCGGACGAAACCGCCGATGCCCTCGGCGACGTCCGTCAGCCGGGACCAGTCGGACCGGGAGACCGTGCTGTCCCCCCGCACCACCACCTCGTTGGCCCGGTAGTCGAGTGCCCACGCCGTCCCGGCCACCCGAGGTGCCGAACGCAGCGCCGACGTCGCGGACTTCAGCTCGGTCATGCTGTGCCGCACGACCTTCGCCTCGGCGCCGGCCCGGCGCACCTCCCGCGCGGCGCGCTCGTCGGTGACCGCGACGACCGGCCGTCCGTCGGAGCCGACCCAGTGGCCCGCCGTACGTTCGGTGCCCAGCCGCGACACGAGGCCGGCCCCGGTGCCCGACGCGGACCGAGCCAGGGTGTGCGGCACGGCGGCGTCGGGAGGCTCGCTCGCCACGGCCCGGGTGACCATCGTCCCCCCGACCAGCAGTCCGCCGACGGCCGCCAGCCGTGCGACTCGCCGGACGATGCGTCGTCGTGCGTGCCTCATGCGTGCGCTCCCGAACCCGGACTCACGGCGTCACCGCCGCGGGGCCCTCCCGTCATCGAGCGCCCTCCTCCCTTACGGGGGCGGGCACGTCCGCGTTCACCGTGCGGGCGGCCCCGCGCGGTCCCCGGCGCCCCGCCCGTACCGTTTCCCGCGCGCACCGCCGCCGCCTATCTTGTGCCCATGACCAGCATCGAGGAGCACCAGCCCGGCGAGACCAACCCCCTCCAGGCCCTCACGCTCGACCAGCTGCGCCGCCGTACGAGCATGAAGTGGCGCACCCACCCGGCGGACGTGCTGCCGCTGTGGGTGGCCGAGATGGACGTTCCGCTCGCCGCACCCGTCGTGCGCGCCGTCACCGACGCCATGGAACTCGGCGACACCGGCTATCCCGCGGGCACCGCCTACGCCGAGGCGCTGGCCGCCTTCGCGGGCAAGCGCTGGGGCTGGGACGACCTCGCCGTGGAACGCGCCGCGATCGTGCCCGACGTGATGCTGGGCGTCGTCGAGATGCTCAAGCTGGTCACCGGCCCCGGCGACCCGGTGATCGTCAACCCGCCCGTGTACCCGCCGTTCTACGCGTTCGTGACCCACACGGACCGGCGCGTCGTCGAAGCGCCCCTCGGGGCCGGCCTGCGCCTCGACCTCGGCGTACTGGAGGAGGAGTTCCGGCGGGCCGTCGCCGGAGGAGGGCGCGCCGCCTACCTGCTGTGCAGCCCGCACAACCCCACCGGCACGGTGCACACCGCCGACGAGCTGGCCGCCGTCGCCGCGCTCGCCGAGCGGTACGGCGTCCGGGTCGTCGCCGACGAGATCCACGCGCCGGTCGTCACCGCCCCCGGCGCGCGTTTCGTGCCGTACCTGAGCGTGCCCGGCGCCGAGCGGGGCCTCGCGCTGATGTCCGCGTCCAAGGGCTGGAACCTGCCCGGGCTCAAGGCGGCGCTCGCCCTCGCCGGGGCCGGCGCCGCCGCCGACCTGGCGCGGATGCCCGAGGAGGTGGGCCACGGAGCGAGCCACGTCGGCGTCCTGGCCCACACGGCGGCCCTGCGCGACGGCACCGCCTGGCTGGACGCCGTGCTGGCCGGGATCGAGGAGAACCGGCGGCTGCTCACCCGCCTGCTCGCCGAGCACCTGCCCGGCGTGGTCCACCGCCCGGGCGAGGCGACCTACCTGGCCTGGCTCGACTGCCGCCCCCTGGACCTCGGCGACGACCCGGCGGACGTCTTCCTGCGGCGCGGCCGGGTGGCCCTCAGCTCCGGCTTCCCCTTCGGCGCCGGCGGCGCGGGACACCTGCGGTTCAACCTGGCGACGTCGGCGGAGGTGATCACGGAGGCGGTACGGCGGATGGCGGCGGCCCTGGGCCGAGGCTGAGGCGTGCCGGGCCGCCCCACCGGGAACGGTCGCACGCCTAGACTCCCGGCATGGACGACGTCTCGATGGCCCGGCTCGGCGCCGGCAAGTACCTGCTGGTCACCACGTTCCGGAAGAACGGCACCCCGGTCGCCACTCCGGTGTGGGTCGTGCGGGACGGGGACGCGCTCGGCGTCTGGACGGCCGCCGACTCCTGGAAGGTCAAGCGGGTCCGCAACCGCGCGGACGTCCTGGTCGGCCCGTGCGACCTGCGCGGCCGGCCGACCGGCGACCAGGTCCCGGCGACGGCGGAGATCTGCGACCCGGCCACCACCGGCCGCTACCGCCGGCTGATCGCCCGCAAGTACGGCGTCGTCGGGAGGCTCACCCTCCTGGGCAGCCGGCTGCGCCGCGGCCTCGACGGCACCGTGGGCATCCGGATCACGTCCGCGCCCTGAGCGGCCGGGGCACCGCCGCTCAGGTCCAGGCCCGGTACGGCTCGTCGACCAGCTGGAAGACCGGCTCGCCCCGTACGGGGTCCTGGGCCGTGGACAGCCGGACCCGGTCGCCGCTGTGGATGCCGATGAGCGGACCCATGACCCGGCCGCGCAGCACGAACCCCTCGGCCATCTCGATCAGGGACACGTTGCGCGCGGCCGGGGTGTTGCGGTGCACCACCGTGGCGTGCCGCACCGTCCCCGTGCCCTCGCTGCGTTCGGTCCGCAGGTCGCTTCCGCGACAGACCGGGCAGAGCACCCGGTGGTACATGGCGGTGCCGCACCAGGTGCAGCGCTGGAAGTGGATCGCCTCGGACTCCGGGGCCTTGGGGTCGAGCACGCCCGTCGCGGAGCCGGCCGTCTGCTGAGCGACGTTTCCTGAGTGGTGGTACACGCTGGTCAACTCCCTGCACTCGAGCCGGAATCCGCGTGCGCGGTCGCCCGGGCACGCGTGTGCGAGGTGACCGTGCCACCGTGCACACCCTCAGGCTATGGCACTCCGTGCCACAGGTAAAGGCACTCGGTACCCTCGATTACGGACGGAACGGTTCCGCCGCCGACGGCGGTCAGTCGCCGGCGAACGCCGCCTCGACCTCCCGCACGACCTGCCACAGAGGTGCGCCGCGCCGTGTGACGACCACGACCACGTCCCCCCGCTCGGCGGCCGGCGGCAGTGCGGGAACGCTGCCGAAGGCGGACTGCGCGTACCCGAGCGCGTGGTCGACCGCGGCGCCCGCGTCGTCCCGCCCGTCCGAACGCAGCCAGGACCGCAGGGCGTTGTTGTGCGCCGCGACCACCGCGGCCGCGATCACGTCCGCCTGGAGGGTCCCGTCCGGCCGTGCGCCGAGGCGGCCGCGCAGGTACTCGGCGAGGGCGCGCTCGTAGCGCCACACCACGGACAACTCGTAGGCGCGCAGCCCCGGGACCTTCTTGGTGAGGTGGTAGCGCTGTACCGAGAAGTCCGGGTTCTCGGCGTACATGCGCAGCACCAGCCGGGCCGCGTCGCAGACCCGCGCCACCGGGTCGGAGTCCTCGGGCGAGGCGGCCAGGAACGCCGTCATGTCCGCCAGGCACCGCTCGTGGTCGGGAAAGACCACGTCTTCCTTGGACGGGAAGTAGCGGAAGAACGACCGCCGTCCGACACCCGCGAGCGCGACGATGTCGTCGATGGTCGTCTGTTCGTAGCCCCGCTCCAGGAACAGCCGGAACGCCGCCGCGACCAGTGCCTCGCGCATCGGCGGACGGCCGCCCGCCGCGTCCGTGGCACCCGCCGCGCCGGTGCCGTCCCCGCGGCCGGGCGCCGCACTGCTGGAGCTCATGAGGGGGAACGTAGCAGTTCACCGGCCTTCATGGCACTCAGTGCAGCCGAGGGAGGGAACTGAGTGCACCCATGGGCGCCGCGCCGCTGACCGCATACGATCACAACCGATCAGCCCCGAGGAGTCCCGATCAGCCCGAGGTGTTCCGCATGCCGTCCGCCCGCCCCCGTCTTCTGTACGTCACGGACCTGTCCTACCAGGCGCGCGGGCGGCGCTACTGCGACGAGGACATCTTCCTGGCCTCCCGCCTGCGCGACGAGTTCGACCTGGCACTGTGCCACCCGAAGGAGGCCGCCGCGCTGCTCGACGCCTTCGACGCCGTCGTCGTCCGCAACAGCGGTCCCGTGCTGGGGCACCGGGCCGCCTACGACGCCTTCCGCGAGCGTGCCGCCGAGCGCTCCACCCGCGTCTACAACCAGCTGACCGGCCGGGCCGACATGGCCGGCAAACAGTACCTGCTCGACATGAGCGCCGCGGGGGAGGCGGTCATCCCCACCGTCGGCCGGCCGGAGGACCTGGGCCTGCTGCCGGCGGCGGAGGAGTACGTCGTCAAGCCCCGGCTCGGCGCCGATTCGGCGGGCCTGCGGATCGTGCCCGCGGACCGCCTCCGGCAGGCGCTGTGCGACGACGACGCCGGGGACGTCCTCGTCCAGCCGCGCGTCGACTTCGCGTACGAGGTCTCCTTCTACTTCGTCGACGACGGCTTCCAGTACGCCCTGTACGCGCCGGACCCCGGCCGGCGCTGGCGGCTGGAACCGTACGACGCCACCGCGCGGGACCTCGAGTTCGCCCGGCGGTTCATCGAGTGGAACGGCATCGACCACGGGATCCAGCGCGTCGACGCCTGCCGCGCCCCCAGTGGCGAGCTGCTCCTGGTCGAGCTGGAGGACCTCAACCCCTACCTGTCGCTGGACGCCCTCGGCGCGGCACGCCGGGACTCCTTCGTCACCGCCCTGCGGGCGGCCCTCCGGCGCCTTCTCGCGGACTGAACGCCTCTACCATGGCGGGCATGGACGTGTTCGTCGACCGGCTCGACCCGGACATGTGCGTGGTGACGGCCGCGGCGGGCGGGGAGCGGGCAGGGTGCCTGGTCGGGTTCTCCTCGCAGTGCTCCCTGGACCCGGTCCGGTACGCCGTGTGGCTCTCGGAGGTCAACCGGACCTTCCTGGTGGCGCGGTCCGCCGACGTCCTGGCCGTCCACCTCCTCGCCCGCGACCAGCACGAGACGGCCGAGCTCTTCGGGGGGCGGACCGGGGACGAGACGGACAAGTTCCAGCGGGTCCGCTGGCGCACCGGCCACGGCGGGGCGGTGGTGCTGGAGGACGCCGAGGCGTGGTTCGTCGGCCGCGTCGTGGAGCGTGTCCCCGGGGGTGACCACGTCGGGTTCGTCCTCGATCCCGTCGAATGGGGCGGGCGGGAGAAGTCCGGCGGCCCACTGCTGCGGATCTCCGACGCCGCGGACATCGCGCCGGGGCACCCGGTGGACTGAGGCGCTCACCACGGGCCGGCCGGGTCAGCGCCCGGTGCCGCGCTCGACCAGCGCCTCGGTGACCGCCCGCACGCTGCGCGCGATGTGCTGCAACTGCAGCACCTCCGCCGCGTACAGCTTGATGGTGTGCTCGATGACCGACTCGTGCAGTCCCAGCCGGGGCAGATCCGCCCGTGCCGTCTGCAGGGCGGTGCGCGCCACCCGGATCTCGTGCTGGACCTGGATCTGCGCGTGGCGGGCGAGCAGCACCGGGTGGCGGATCAGCGCGGGATAGCCGGCGTAGCGCGACGGCACCAGCTCGCGCAGCCACCTGGCCGCCGAGCGTTCCCAGTCGTAACTGCCGGGGGTCTTCACCTGGCAGGGCCAGTCCGGGTGGGTGCGCGTGGTCGTCAGGGGCATGATCATCGCTTCCGGTGTGGCGGCGTCGACGGGGTGGGCGACGGGTGGGGGGCGGTCCCGGTCCAGGGGACGACCGGGACCGCCGCGGGCGCTCGCGCAGGCGATGCCCGACGGAACATCCCGGACACGCCGGAGCGGGTAGGAGTCGGCGGCCAGGGATGTCCACGCAGGTGCGGACGCGCTCCGGGGCGGCCGGGTCGCGATCCGTGAGCAGTATTTATATATGCCATCCGCTTTGCAAGACGTATGAAAACATTCATGCCTGCTTTGATCCGGATGACCCCTGTCTGCGCCGACCAATCGCCAGGGCCGTACCCGCGAGAGGCGGCCGGCTCAGTCCCGCAGGAAGAACTGGTGCTGGTCGGCGACCTGCTCGTACTCCTCGAGCCGCGCCTGCGTCCGTTCCGGATCGGCGTCGGTCATGGCCTGGAGCAGGGCCGCGCACATCACGCCGGGTGCCGCGTAGGAGTCGAAGACCAGCCGTGACCCCGTGCCCGTCGCGAAGGTGACGTCGGCCTCGTCGACGACGGGACCGAGGGCCAGGTCGGTGATCAGCGCCACCTTCAGCCCGGCCCCGCGCGCCACCCGGACGGCGTTCAGCGTCTCGTGGGCGTGCCGGGGCATGGAGAAGGCCAGCACCCAGGTGCCGCCCGCCTCCCGCGACTGGAGCAGGGCGTCGTACGCGACGCTGCCACCGCGGGTCACCAGGCGCACGTCCGGGTGGACCCGGCGGGCCGCGTAGGCGAAGTACTCGGCGAGCGAGACGGAGATGCGCAGGCCGAGGACGGTCAGCGGGGCGGACGCGGCCAGCCTGCGGCCGACGTCGATCACCCGGTCGGCGTCGGCGAAGTCGCGCCGCAGGTTCTCCAGGTTCTCGATCTCGGCGTCGACGGCCGCCTGGAGCTCGTTGCCCCGGTTCTCCTCGGCCGGGGTGCCGCCCCGGCTGCCCAGCGCGATCGACTGGAGCCGCTCCCGCAGTGCCGGGTAGCCGCTGAAGCCCACCGCCGAGGCGAACCGCGTCACCGACGGCTGGCTGACGCCCACCCGGTCGGCGAGGTCGGTGATCGACAGGAACGCCGCCTCGGTGAGGTGCTCGATCAGGTACTGGGCGATGCGCCGCTGCCCCGGGGAGAGACGCGGCCGGTCGAACAGTGTCCTGAGCCGGGACGTGGCGGAGACCTCCGCCTCCTGGGCCGTACGTCCCGAGGTGATCGCCGATGCCTGTGCGCGGGCCTGCTGCGGCGATGGCACGGGTGCGCCTCCTTTGTCTCCCACGGAGGTCAACATAGCCCACCCCTCGTCACCGGCAGGGCGGTCGCACCCGGCGGGGATAGCCCCCCGCCCTCCGGGAACCCGTGGCCTCGCAAGCGACCACGGCGAGCACGAGAGGCACCGTCATGACCGTCCCGGAAGAGAACCGGCCGAAGACCGACACCACCGACGACGTCCTCGACCAGCGCGAGAACGAGGAGACCCCCCGACAGCAGGGCGGCACCGGCCGCACCATGCGTGAGGCGCTGGAGGAGGCCCACGTCCGCCCCGACGACTACGACGAGCGATGACCGCGGGTGATACGCATGGGCGCGATCAGCGCGCTGGAGAAGACACTCGAGAACCGTATGGAAGCACTGTGGGCGCGAGTCTTCGACAAGGACCCCGTCGAACTCCTCGACGCCCTGCGCACCGAATGCGACAGCAAAGCCGTGGTCTCGCCCGCGGGGCGGGTCATGGTCCCCAACGCCTACGACGTCGCCCTGGCCGGCGCCGTCCACGACGAACTGACGCGCCGCGGCGGCCGGGTGGGCCAGGTGCTCACCGACAGCCTGGCCCGGCACGCCGAACGGCGCGGCTACGAGTGGGCCGGCCCGCTGGCCGTGCACGTCACCAGGTCGGACGACGTGCCTGGCGGACGCTACCGCGTGGCGAGCGGCGTGCTGCCGCACGTGAGCGCCGACGGCTTCCCGCAGGCGGAGCCCCCGGGCGGGCCGGGCGCGGGTTCATGACCGGGTGAGCGGCATCGCCTCCTCGGGCACCACGAGGTCGGCGCGGTCCCGGGTGGCGGCGACCAGCTCGGCGTTGCGCTCGTCGCAGCCCAGCACCCAGGCGACCGCGTCGTCGTGGGACTTGCCGAACCGCTCGTGCCGGGCCACCAGGCGACGGACCCGCTCGGCCTCCGCGAGTTCGCAGAACCACACCTCGTCGAGCCGCGCACGCACCCGCGCCCAGGCGCCGGTGCCCAGCAGCAGGTAGTTGCCCTCCGTCACGACCAGCCGGGCCGACGGCGGCACCGGCACGGCCCCGGCGACCGGCTGCTCCAGCACCCGCTCGAAACCCGGCGCGTACACGATGTCGCCGCCCGGCTCCCCGCCGTCCGCCGCCTCCTCGCGCAGCCGGCCCAGCAGCGCCGCGTACCCGGCCGCGTCGAAGGTGTCCGGCGCGCCCTTGCGGCCCCGGCGGCCCAGCCGGTCCAGCTCGGCGTCGGCGAGGTGGAAACCGTCCATCGGGACGTGCGCCACCCACGGCGTGCCCGTCCCGTTCAACTCCCGTACCAGGCGTTCGGCGAGCGTCGACTTGCCGGCCCCGGGGCTGCCGGCGATACCGAGGATCGCGCGCCGTCCGTCACGGGGCAGGGAGCGGGCGCGGGCGAGGAGGTCGTCGAAAGTCAGCGGCACACCGCAGAGTGTGTCACCTGATCGGACCCGCCCCGGCGGGGAACTGTGTCGGGTATGACGACGCAGCTGGGACTTCCCGACTCCATCCGGGCCTGCCTCTTCGACCTCGACGGGGTCGTCACCAGGACGGCGGTGGTGCACGCCGCCGCGTGGAAGGAGACCTTCGACGCCTTCCTGCGCGAGCGCGACGGCACGGACTTCAGGCCCTTCACCGACTCCGACTACGACGAGTACGTCGACGGCCGTCCCCGCGCCGACGGCGTACGCACCTTCCTTGCCTCCCGCGGCATCGAACTGCCCGAGGGCGACCCCGACGACCCACCGGAGGCGCGGACGGTCAACGGCGTCGGCAACCGCAAGAACGCACTGGTCCTGGAGAAGATCCGCACCGACGGCGTCGAACCCTACGACGGCACGCTGCGCTACATCGACGCGGTCCGCGCCGCCGGCCTGGCCACCGCGATCGTCTCCTCCAGCGCCAACACCCGCGACGTGCTCCGCTCCATCGACGCCGAGCGCCTGTTCGACGTACGCATCGACGGCGTGGTGGCCCGCGAGCGGAAGCTCCCGGGCAAACCGCGCCCCGACACCTTCCTCGCCGCCGCCCGCGACCTGGGCGTCGAGCCGTCCCGGGCCGCCGTCTTCGAGGACGCCCTGGCCGGCATGGACGCGGGACGGTCCGGGCACTTCGGCTACGTCGTCGGAGTCGACCGCGTCGGCCAGACCGACGCCCTCTACGCCCACGGCGCCGACCGCGTCGTCAAGGACCTCGCCGAGCTGGGAGGCGAGGCGTGATCACCAACCGTACATACAGCGTCGAACCCTGGTCCGTGCGCGAGACGGCCCTCAACCTCGATCTGCTGGCCCAGAGCGAGTCCGTCTTCGCCCTGTCCAACGGGCACATCGGCTGGCGCGGCAACCTCGACGAGGGCGAACCGCACGGCCTGCCCGGCAGCTACCTCAACGGCGTCTACGAACTCCACCCGCTGCCCTACGCCGAGGCGGGCTACGGCTATCCCGAGTCCGGCCAGACCGTCATCAACGTCACCAACGGCAAGCTGCTGCGCCTGCTGGTCGACGACGAACCCTTCGACCTGCGCTACGGCCGGCTCGGCAAGCACGAGCGGACGCTGGACCTCAGGCGCGGCGTGCTGGAGCGGACCTGCGAGTGGACCTCCCCGGCCGGCACCACCGTCCGGGTGCGCTCCACCCGGCTGGTCTCGCTCACCCAGCGGGCCATCGCCGCCGTCTCCTACGAGGTGGAGCCCCTCGACAGCCGGACCAGGGTCGTCATCCAGTCCGAACTCGTCGCCAACGAGAGCCTGCCCGACCCCGACGGGGATCCGCGTGCCTCCAAGGCGCTCAGGTCCCCGCTGGAGCCCGAGGAGGACATGGCCGTCGGCTCCCGGCTGCGCCTGGTCCACCGGACACGGCGCAGCGGCCTCAGGGTCGCCGTCGCCGCCGACCACGAGGTCGACACCCCGGGGGAGATCACCACCAGCAGCGAGAGCAACGAGGACGTGGCTCGCCTGACCATCACCTCCGTGCTGGAACCCGGCCAGCGGCTGCGGGTGCGCAAGACGGTCGCCCACGGCTGGTCGGGCGCCCGCTCCCGGCCCGCGATGAGCGACCAGGTCGAGGCCGCGCTGGCCGCCGCAGCGCACGGCGGCTGGGACGGCCTGGTGGCCGAACAGCGCTCCTACCTCGACGACTTCTGGGGACGGGCGGACGTCGAGGTGCACGGCGACGAGGAGATCCAGCAGGCCGTCCGCTTCGCCCTCTTCCACGTCCTCCAGGCCGGAGCCCGCGCCGAACAGCGGGCGATTCCGGCCAAGGGACTGACCGGCTCCGGCTACGACGGGCACGCGTTCTGGGACACGGAGATGTTCGTGCTGCCCGTGCTGACCTACACCGAGCCCAGGGCCGTCGCCGAGGCGCTGCGCTGGCGCCGGGACACCCTGCCCGCCGCCCGGGACCGCGCCACCCAGCTGGGGCTGCGCGGCGCCGCGTTCCCCTGGCGGACCATCGACGGTTCGGAGGGCTCCGCGTACTGGCCGGCCGGCACGGCGGCCTTCCACGTGGCCGCCGACATCGCGCACGCCGCGGTGCGCTACACGGCGGCGACCGGCGACACCGACTTCGAACGTGACACCGCCCTCGAACTCCTGGTGGAGACGGCCCGGCTCTGGCGCTCGCTGGGCCACCACGACCACCACGGCGTCTTCCACATCGACGGCGTCACCGGACCCGACGAGTACAGCGCCATCGCCGACGACAACACCTACACCAACCTCATGGCGCGCTCGAACCTCCTCGCCGCCGCCGACGTGTGCGAACGCCACCCCGACGACGCGGCCCGGCTCGGCGTCGACGACGAGGAGAGCGCCGCCTGGCGGGACGCCGCCGAGTCCGTGAACATCCCCTACAACGAGGAGATCGGCGTCCACGAGCAGCACTGCGGCTTCACCCGGCACCAGCGCTGGGACTTCGCCCGCACCGCCGCCGACCAGTACCCGCTGATGCTGCACTTCCCCTACTTCGACCTCTACCGCAAGCAGGTGATCAAGCAGTCCGACCTCGTACTGGCGATGTACACCTGCGGCAGCTGGTTCGACGCCCACTGCGACGAGGACCAGATCGCCCGCAACTTCGCCTACTACGAGCCGCTCACCGTACGGGACTCCTCCCTGTCCGCCTGCTGCCAGGCCGTCGTCGCCGCCCAGACCGGGCACCTGCGCCTGGCCTACGACTACGCCGCCGAGGCCGCGCTGATGGACCTCGCGGACCTGGAGCACAACACCCGCGACGGACTCCACATCGCCTCCCTCGCCGGTACGTGGATGGCGCTGGTCGCCGGGTTCGGCGGCACCCGCCGGGACGGTGACAGCCTGAGCTTCACGCCGCGCCTGCCCGAGAAGTTCAGCCGCCTCGCCTTCCGGCTGCAGTTCCGCGGCCGGTGCCTGCGCGTGGAGGTCCGCGCCGACAAGGCGACGTACACCCTGCTCGAAGGCGAGCCGCTGACCATCCGACACCACGGCGAGGCGCTGGCCGTGAACGGTGACGGCCCCGTCACCCGCGCCATCCCCGCGCCCAAACGGCGCCCCACACCCGAACAGCCCCCGCACCGCCGCCCCAACGCCCGTTGACCCCGGCGCGGGGCCGGGGACCGGCGAAAACCGCGCGACTGGCCGAGTTCCGCCCTGCGCGGCCGTGGCACGCGCACTAGTTTGACCATGTAATCCGACTTCCGGGCTCCCGCCAGTGGCGGCAGGAGGTGAGGAACAGGAACGCACAACCCCGCGACGAGCGGGGGCAAAGGGGTGCACGATGACCGACGGCGCGAACGCCATGCTCGCCGGCGGCCGACGCGGCGAGCCGGCCACGCCGCCCGGCATCACGCGACGCCTGCGCGGCGACGCCCTGATCGCGGCCGTGGCCGCCGTGTTCACGCTCGCCCAGCTGATCTTCGTCCACCCGTGGATGGGCCTCGGCTGGGACGAGATCGTGTACACCAGCCAGGTCACCACCCACCATCCGGCCGCCTTCTTCAGCGCACCGCGCTCCCGGGGCGTCTCCCTGCTGGTGGCGCCCGTCGCCTCCTGGTCCGCCTCCACCGAACTGCTGCGCGTCTACCTCGCCGTACTGTCCGGCGTAGGCCTGTATCTCGCCCTGCGCGCCTGGCAGGGACTGTTCCCGGCCCGCGTCCTGGCCACCGCAGGCGCGTTCTTCGCCACCCTGTGGGTGAGCCTGTTCTACGGCCCGCAGGCCATGCCCAACTACTGGGTCGCGATCGGCGCCCTGATCTGCGTGGGCTGCTTCGTGCGGTACTGGCAGCGGAGCTCCGGGCGGGCGGCGCTGTGGGGCGTGGTGGCCGGCGCGGCGCTCATGGCGTGGATGCGGCCCACCGACGCGGTGTGGGTGACCGTGCCCCTGCTCGTCCTGGTCCTCGTACGCCGGCGGTGGCTGCTGCTGCTCGCCCTCGCGGGCGGCCTCGCCGCCGGGGGAGTGGAGTGGGTGATCGAGGCCTACGGCTGGTACGGCGGCCTCGGTGAGCGCCTGTCCAGGGCTTCCGAGATCCAGGGCGGCCTCGGCTGGAACATCGCCGTCGACGACCAGATGCGCAGCCTGGGCGGCCGGGGCCTGTGCCGTCCCTGCACCGGCCCGATGCCCCACCCGGTGGTCACCGCCTGGTGGATCGTCCTGCCGTTCGTCGCGGTCCTCGGCGTCGCCGTCGCGGTCCGGGCCCGGCGCACCGCCCGCACCCTGATCCCGTTCGTGTGCGCCGCGACCGCCGCGGCGCCCTACCTCTTCATGATCGGCTACGCGGCGCCGCGCTTCCTCCAGCCCGCCTACGCCCTGCTGGCGGTCCCGGTCGCCGACGCGCTGTGGCACCTCGTCAGGACGGGGCAGGGACGGTGGCGGCCGCTGGCCGCGCCCCTGGTCGCGCTCGCGGTCGCCGGTCACCTGGCCGTGCAGTTCGCCGTCCTGGAGGGCACCGTGGACCGCAATGTCGCGAGCCGCGAGGACTGGGCCCGCGTCGCGGACGAGCTGCACCGGCTCGGGGTCCGCCCGCCCTGCCTGATCACCGGGCACGAGTCCATCCCGATCGGCTACTACACCGGCTGCTCCTCCGGCGCGACCAGCGGGAACAACGAGAACACCACCGCCGCCGAAATCGTGGACACCGCCCGCCGGCTCCCGGTCGCCGCCATCACCGGCCCGGGAGGCGGCACCCCCGGCTACGCCCGCGACTGGACCCCGTACCGGATCACCGACCTGACCGTCCGGGTCGCGCCGCGCGGGTGAAGACCACCCTCCCGGAGCGGGTTAGAGATCGCGTATCGGGAAACGCGAACCGCACACCGAGACCACCATGCCGACGCAGCGCGAGAGGGAGGCAGCGATGGGCACGGACCCGATGGCCGACGACGCCTACCAGCCCACCGGGAACAACGAGGAGCAGGAGGACGCCGCGCCCCTCGACCTCCAGGACGCCGTCGACGAGCGGACCTACGACGACACGCTGGACGAGGGCTATTCCCCGCCGGAGAAGCCGCTCGGCGTGACCAAGCACGGCACCACGGCCGCCGAGCAGCACGACGGCGAGACCCTGGACCAGCGGCTCTCCCAGGAGGTGCCCGACGTGTCCGGGCCCGACGGGGACGGCGTGGGCGACCAGCCCGGCGGCGAGGGCGAGCCGGTCGACCCGGAGGCGGGCTCCGACCGCTCCGGGCGGCTGGTCGCCCCGGACGAGGGCGTACGCACCGACACGACCAAGGAGACGGTCGCCGAGGACGTCGGTGTCGACGGCGGGGCCGCGGGCGCGGAGGAGGCCGCCGTGCACGTCGTGGAGGACGAGACGGAGCTGCCGGAGGGCGAGGACGCCCGCCCCGGCCGATCCGCCTGATCCGGCGGGGCACACCGTCGACCGGGCCGGGCCGGTGCGCGCCGCGCACGGGCCCGGCCCGGACGGTGCCGGGAGCCGGCCGCCCGGTGGTCAGGGCAGCAGCTTGTCCAGGGCGGCGGGGCCCTCCTCGGCCAGCTTGCGCCGGGCCCATTCGAGGTTGGCCGGGGTGATGTCCCGGCCGGCCGCGAGCACCACGTCCTCGGGGGACACGTCGGTGCCGGTGCGGGCGTGGAGCAGGTCGTCCGGTGTAGCGCGGTCGTCCCCCGCGCGGGTTTCGGACGGCCGGGAGGCGTCGGGCTGTGACGTCGACATGATCAGTGCTCCTCGGATCCGGTTCGCTGCTTCGGTGCCGTGCTGTTGTCGGTCCCGAATATCCCGATATCACCATTCAATGCGGAAGCGGACCGCGCATCCGGAGGACCGGACGCGCTGCGGCCCGTCACGACGGTGAGGGCACCAGGACGAGCATCGTGACGTCGTCCTCCACATCCGGGCAGAAGCGCACGAGGTCGGCCCAGACGCGCTCCGGGAGCGCGGCGGGATCCCCGTCCTCCTCGGCGAGGAGCGCGGTCAGCCGGTCGGCCAGCGGGTAGAAGGCACCGCTGTCGTCCCTGGCCTCGACCACCCCGTCGGAGGCGAGGAAGAGCCGGTCCCCGGGGCGCAGCGCCACCGTGCACGCGTCGATCGCGCCGGCGTCCGCCAGCCCGAGCCCCAGCGGCGTCCACGGGGAGACCTCCAGCTCCGTGGCGCGCGCACCGCGCAGCAGGAAGGGCGGCGGATTGCCGCACACCACGACGCGCACCCGCAGCGCGTCGGCGGAGAACTCCAGCAGCGCGGCCGTCGCGAACAGCTCGGCGTGCCGCGCGCCCGCGGAGTCCACCAGCAGCCTGCGGTCCAGCCGCCCCGCCACCGACGCCAGGTCCGGCTGGTCCAGCACCGCTTCCCGGAACGCCCCCAGCAGCGAGGCGACCGTGGACACCGCCGACAGCCCGTGGCCCTGTACGTCGCCCATCACGGCCCGTACGCCGAAGGGCCCGTCCCGCACGTCGAAGAAGTCGCCCCCGACCAGGGTGCCGCGCTGGGCCGCCCGGTACAGCCCCGCGCAGCGCACCGCTCCGACCCGCTCGGGCAGCGGCGGCGCGACCGCCCGCTGCGCGGCCTCGGCGACCGTGCGCTCCAGGTCCAGCTGGGCGTCGCGGCGACTGCGCACGAAGGACACGAAGACGCTCAGCACCGAGACGAACACGACGGTCAGCAGGTCGGCGTCGCCGGGCCGGTCGAGCTGGAAGGCCGGGACGGTCAGCAGCGCGATCACCGCCCCGCACAGCAGCGCCGTCACCAGCGGGCCGTACGACAGGACGGCCAGCGGCGGAATGGCGCCCAGCAGGAAGCCGATGTCCAGCCGGTCGTCGCTGAGCAGCGTCGCCGCGCAGATCACCCCGACGAGGACCGGCGGGAGCACCCGCACCCAGCGGGGCGGCGGAGCACCGCTCAGCCAGCTCCGCCGCTCCTCGCCCCGGCGCGGTGGCGGGTCCGGCACCCTTCGCACACCCACCACGCTCCTACGCCGCCCCGCCTCCCGCACGCCGGGCCGGGCGGCCGTGGCCCTAGAACGCGGTGAGGGTCAGCCGGAACCCGGTGGGCGCCGTGTCCTGGATGTACGAGGCGAAGTCCGCGACGTCGTCGAAGGCGAAGCCGTACGCCTTTCCGTCCTCGGTGGCCGCGTGCACGGCCCTGGAGTAGTGGTTGGTCAGCGCGGTCCGGTAGAAGGCCGCCGGGTCGGTCGTGGGCTGGTCGGGGGAGGAGACCAGTGTGGAGCGGTTGAAACCGGCGCCCAGGACCGCCGCGACGGGGCCGGTCGTGCCGTCGTTGGGCGCGGCGAGGGCGCCGTCGCAGAAGAGCACGTCCCGGGTGGACGGCTTGGCGAACGACACCTGTGCGGGCCCGTCGAAGGCCAGCCGCCCACCGCGCACCCGGCCTGTGAAGGTACCGGCGTCGGTGGTGATCCGCAGGTCCTTGCCGGTGTAGGTGCTCCAGACCTCGTCGATGTACGGGGCCAGGTAGTCCTCGGGGAACAGTCCGGCGTCCAGACCGTGACCGGGCGCGATCACGCGGGTGTCGTCCACGACGAGCGGGGCGAACTCCTCGACCGACCGCACGGCCTCGAAGACGGCCGCCCGCCCGCCGGGGCGCACGGTGCCGGTCGTCTGGTCCTTGGCTCCGGTCAGGCGGATGCTCAGCGGCACGCTGAACATGTCGACCATGGTGGTGTTGCAGAACATCCCGGAGGAGTTGTGGGTGAACTCGGCGCAGTCGTGCAGCACCCCGTAGTTGGGGTCGGACTTCACCCAGCCCGCCGGGTACTGCAGGGCCGGTCGGCCGGCGCCGTCGGAGACGACCTTGAACTTCAGTTTCGCGCCGAGCGACACGTAGATCCGGCCGGAGAGGTACGGCAGTGACAGCGTTGTCTCTCCGCTGCCGGCGAGGCTGATCGCGTAGTCGGTGTAGCCGTCGGCCCCGTTGTCCGACAGCGCCACGGGCGCGACGGTGCCGTCGGGGGTGACGCGCACCTGAGTGCCGTCCTGGTTGCCGACGATGTAGACGTGCACGTCCGCGTTGCCGAACGAGCCGGTGCGGTTGACGAGCGTCAGCGGCAGTGCGCCCGCGGCCTCGGTCCGGGGTGCGGCCGGGTCGCCGTCCGCGCCGACGCCGGCGAGGGCGTGCGGGGCGACGGCGGCGGCGACGGGGGCGGCGACGGCCGCGCCGCCGAGGGCGGCGAGGAGCTTGCGGCGGCCGAGCGGGCGCTGGTGACGGGGAGTCATGTGGGGGGGTCTCCAGAATGTTCGGGACATGACAGAAGCGCGGGCGGAATCCTGAGGGCGCCAAATGGTGAGAGCGCTCTCACGCCGTGCGCCGATGGTACGCAGAACGCATGACCCGGCCAACCGCCTCCGGCCGCCCCAATCTTGTTGCACCCCCGGGGACTAGGGACTTCTCACGCGGGACGGGTGACGCTTAAGCGGCGTTTAAGGCCCGTTTAATCCGTACTCGAAAACCGGTGGTGCCGCCCGCTGGGTGTCCTCTACAGTGCGGGAGCCACGCCCGAGACCGGCGGAAGGAGGGCAGAACCGTGCAGTTCACCGAGAATCCGCGCTCCCTCCCCGTAGTCCCGGCGTGCCTCGGCTGACCGGGAGCGCACCACGCATGACGCATCCCGGAGGAATCCGTGACCGATCTGGTCATCCGCGCGCTCGACGCGAACGACGCCCGTCTCTTCGGCACCATGCCCGACCCGCTGGACACCCGTGGGGCCAACCGGCTCACCCGCCACCGCCCCGAGTGGAAGCGGGTCGCGCTGCGCGACGGGGTCGTCGTCGCCCGCGGCGCCTGGTGGGGTGGTCCCGACGACCCCGAACCCCTCAACGTCAACTGGTTCGACGTGCTGGAGGGCGAGGAGCAGGCGGGAGCGGAACTCCTGCGCAGCGCGCCCTGGCAGGTCGAACTCGAACTGAACCCGCCCGGCGACTGGCGGGAGGTCCCGGCCCTGCGCGCCGCCACCGAGGCGCGCTTCGCCGCCGCCCGGGGAGCCGGGTACGGCCTCCTGGCCGAACGTTTCCTGTACCGGTGGACGCCGGAGTGCGGCCTCCCCGGGCGGCCCGGGCGGCTGGACTTCCGCCCCGACCCGGACGACGCGGTGTTCTTCGGCGCGCTGCGCCGCATCCACTCCGTCACCCTGGACGCCCACGCCTTGACGGACATCGAGGAGGGCGGACTCGACCGGGCCGCCCAGTCGGACCTCGACTTCTTCCACTGGTGCCCGTCGCCGCGGGAGTGGTGGCAGGTCGCCCGTACCCCGACAGGTGAACTGGCCGGCATCCACATCCCCGCGCACAATCCCTCCGGTCCCTGCATCGGCTTCGTCGGTGTCCTGCCCGAACACCGCGGACACGGCTACGCGTACGACCTGCTGGCCGAGTGCACCCGCTTCCTCGTGGAACGGGGCGCGGACTTCGTCTCCGCCGCGACCGACCGGGGGAACCATCCGATGGCCGCCAGTTTCGTCAGGGCGGGATACCCGGTCGTACGGGAACGGATCAACTTCCGTCCTCCGGCGGACGGCCGCCACCGGGTGGCATGCCGGCCGGCAGAGTGATCCACAGGGTTGGGCGCCGGCGGGCGACGGCGGGCGGCGGAAGGACGGACGTGGGGTTCGAGGGCGAGACCTGGTACGTGCGCGGGGCTCCGGACGCCGGGGAGGGGAGAGCGGGCGGGGAGGGCGGGGGCGACGGTGCGGTCATCGGCGAGATCCTGATCGACGACGCCGACTTCCCCTGGCTTTCGGGCCGGTTCCGGGCGGGCCCCGCGTTCGGCGGCGTCGAGGACCTCTTCGCGCGCGAACTCGCGCTCGCGGAGCGGGACGACGCCGGGCACTGGGACGAATGGGAGGCGGTCTACGCCGAGATCGAGCGGGGGGTGCGGCTCATCTCCCCCGACGGCCCGGTCGCCGAGTTCCTGCTGCACATCCGGGGGGAGCGGGCCTGGTTCAGGTGGAGCGACGAACCGTTCGCGGAGGAGGGGACGGGCGGCTGACCCCGGTTCACCGACGCCCGTCCAGCAGGGCTTCCGCCTCGGCGAGGATCTCGGTGACCCGCAGGCCGAACGAGGCGTCGCACGGGTGCGGGCCCCCGCCACCGGCGGAGGCGAGAAGCGCGTCCACCGCCCGCAGCAGCGCGGGCACCGGCCCCTCCGTTGCCTCGGGCAGCAGCGTCACCCCCGTCCGGCCGCGCAGTTCCACCGCCGCGCCCGCCGCCGCCGGCGGTGCCGTCAGGCTGAGCGTGAGCGTGCTGGACGCGCCGCCGGAGTGGTCGAGGACCAGATGGACGGTGTCCCCCGGCCCAGGAGCCGCGGCCGACACGCGCCGGACGTCACCCAGGACCGGCAGCAGCACGGACAGCGCGTGCGGTCCCACGTCCCACAGGGCGCCCTTCTCCCGCCGCCACGGTGAGCCGGCGAACGGGCTGTCCCCGCCGAACACCGCGCCGAGCCACTGCGCCCGCCCGGTGAACCAGTCGCCCCCGGCGCCCTGTTCGGTGATCCACGCCTCGGTCTCGGACTGGAACCGGGCGGTGAAGAAGACCACCGAGGCGACGCCCGCCTCACCGGCCGCCTCGACCACCGCACGCCCTTGCGCCACGGTCGCCGCGAGCGGCTTGTCGAGCAGCAGATGGCAGCCGGCGCGCGCCGCACGCACCGCCATGTCGGCCTGCACCGCCGGGGGCAGCGCGACCGCGACGGCGTCCACGTCCGCGAGCAGGGCGTCGAGGTCGTCGTAGGCGCTGGTGCCGTGCCGCCGCGCCAACTCCCCGGCGGCCTCGGGACGGCGGCCCCACACCCCCACGAAGTCCAGGCCGTCGTGCAGACCCAGCGCGGGGGCGTGCGCCATGTCCGCCCAGGGCCCGGTGCCGAGCAGTCCGATCCGCATGCCGTCGCCTCTCCACCGTGCCGGACCCGACACCGGGCACGGCTGACGTTCCTCACCGGCCGGCGCACGACCGCCCGGCCGACGCCGAGCGTGCCACACCGACCGGGTGTCCGGGCAAGACCACGGATGCTCCGGAGACGGCGGAAACGGGAGATCCGTTCCCGTCCTCGGCTCCGCGCCCCGCTCCCGCAGCCGAACCCGCCGCAGGAGACCGGTGATTGTGCCGATCCCCCCGGCCGCCCCCCGCCCCGACAGTGGCACCGCCAGCTCATCGGCGACGTCCGGCGGTGGATGTCCCGGGACGCGACCCCACGTGTCCCGGGTCGTGTGCGACCACCGGCCGGGCCCCTCGCCACGACAGAGAGGACCACTCCCCGTGCAGCAGAACCCCCACACCCACGCCGCGCGTCGGGCGTTCCGCGGGACCCGGCGGCGGCTCGCCGGTGTCACGGCCGCCGTGGCCGCAGCGGTAGCGCTCACCACCCTCACCGGTCCCGGCGCCCAGGCCGTCGCCGACAACCCGTACGAGCGCGGCCCGGCGCCCACCGAGTCCAGCATCGAGGCCCTGCGCGGCCCGTACTCCGTGGCCGACACCACCGTCTCCTCGTTCGGGGTCACCGGCTTCGGCGGCGGCACCATCTACTACCCGACCAGCACCAGCGACGGCACCTTCGGCGCCGTCGTCATCTCGCCCGGCTTCACCGCGTACCAGTCGTCCATCGCCTGGCTCGGTCCGCGGCTGGCCTCCCAGGGCTTCGTGGTCTTCACCATCGACACCAACACCACGCTGGACCAGCCCGACTCCCGCGGCCGCCAGTTGCTGGCCGCCCTGGACTACCTGACCGAGCGCAGCTCCGTCCGCGGACGGATCGACAGCAGCCGGCTCGGCGTGATGGGCCACTCCATGGGCGGCGGAGGCTCACTGGAGGCCGCCAAGTCCCGTCCCTCGCTCCAGGCGGCGATCCCGCTCACCCCCTGGAACCTGGACAAGAGCTGGCCGGAGGTCAGCACCCCGACCCTGATCGTGGGGGCCGACGGCGACACGATCGCGCCCGTCTCCTCGCACTCCGAACCGTTCTACTCCAGCCTGCCGTCCCGAACGGACCGTGCCTACCTGGAGCTGAACAACGCGAGCCACTTCTCGCCGAACACGTCGAACACGACGATCGCGAAGTACAGCATCTCCTGGCTCAAGCGGTTCATCGACAACGACACCCGCTACGAGCAGTTCCTGTGCCCGCTGCCCCGGCCGAGCCTGACCATCGAGGAGTACCGGGGCAACTGCCCGCACGGCTCCTGACGTCCCTCCCGGCACCGGCCGGCGGCGGTCGCACGCACGTCGCGGCCGTCGCCGGCCCGCTGTGCCGCCGCACGGCCCGCGGCCGTGACGCCTGGGCAGCGGCACAGTGCCCGTCACGGTCGTACGCCGCACAACCGCAGGTGACACGGCCGACACCCCGGCGGGCCGCGGCGGACCGATGGCTTCCGCGTCAGGTTACGCACGCGTAACCTCCCGTGGATGACCGGATTGACGACCGTACGTACGGCCGTGCGGATCCACGGCCGGAGCGCGCAGCGGGAGGCGGTGCGGGCCCTGCTGGACGGGGTGCGCACCCACAGCGGCCACCTCGTCGTGACCGGCGAACCCGGGCTCGGCCGGACCACCCTCCTCCAGTGGGCCGCCCGTTCCTTCCGGGCCGGCCCCGTACTGCACCTCGGCCCCGGTGCGGACCGGGGCGCGCCCGCCACCGCCGGGGAACTGCTCGGCACCCTGCGGGCGGCGGCCGGCGAGGCGCCGCTCCTCGTCTGCGCCGACGACGCGGACCTGTGGGACGCGCCGGCCCGAGCCGCCCTCGGCCAGGCGGCCGAGCGCCTGCACACCGCGGGACGCGTCGCGCTGTTCCTCTCCGTCGCCGGACACCGTGCCGTCGGCCCGGAGTACGCCCGCCTCCCCGTCGTCCGCCTCGACCCGCTCGCGCCGTCGCACGCCGACGCCCTGCTCGACGACGTGACCGACGGCTCCACCGCCCCGGCCGTCCGCGAGCAACTGCTGGCCGAGGCGGAGGGCAACCCGGCCCTGCTCCTCGCGCTCGTCCGCCGGCTCTCGCCCGCCGAACTGCGCGGGCTCCGGCCGCTGCCCCACCCGCTCGCCGACGCCGGGACACTGGCGGCGGTGGCCGGCCCGGCACTGTCCGGCCAGTCCCCGGCCGTCCGCGACCTGCTGCTGACGGTGGCGGCGGCCGTACGGGCGTCGGACGGACCGGACGCCGACACCGGCCTGGTCCTGGACGCCCTGCGACGCCTGCGCCCCGCCTCCGCACCCGCCCCCACCGCGGACCCCCTTCCCGAACCCCTCGCCGGGGCCGGCGACCGGCTCCGCTTCCACAGCCCGCTCCTGCGCCGGGCCGTCCACGCCACCGCCGCGCCGGAGCGGCGCCGGGCCGCGCACCGGGCGCTGGCCGACGTACTGGAGACCGGCGGCCACCGGCTGCCGGCGCTGCTGCACCGCTCCTGGTCACTGTCCGGTCCGGGGCCGGCGGCGCGGCTCGCGGAACGGCTGGCGGTGGCCGCCGCCGACGGATCGGAGCCGGCCTCCCACGAGCTGCGCGACGCGGCGTACGCCCGCGCCGCCGAACTGACGGCCGCTCCGCCGGTCCGGGCGGAGCGGTACACGGCCGCCGCCGAACAGGCCCTGCTCGCCGGCCGCCCCGCCCGCGCGCGTCCCCTGCTCGCGGCGGCCCGCGGCTGCGCCGCCCCGGCCGCGGTACGAGGGCGGGCCGAGCTGGTGCGGGGCCTGGCGGAACTCCGGGACGGCCCCGTAGACGACGCCCACCAGTCCTTGCTGCTGGCCGCGGCCCTGCTGGCCGACGCCGCCCCCGCCGACGCCGCCTCCGCCGCGCTGGCCGCCGCCGACGCGGCCTGGGCGGCGGGCGACCTGCCGTCCTGCCTGGCCGCACTGGCGCCCGACCCGCCGGCGGTCCCGGTCGACGCCCCGGTACCGAGCGCCGGGGCCGGGTCCGGTGGGCCGCAGGTGGGGGTACCGGCACCCGACCCCGTGCGCGATCACCGCGCCGGCATGCGGGCACTGCTCGAAGGACGGCTCGACCGGGCCGCCCCGGCACTCGGGCAGGTGGTGGAGCGGGCCCGGACCGACGTCCGGCCCGAGCGGCTGTTGCGGGCCGCCTCCGCCGCCCTGCTGCTCGGGAACGTGGACGCCGCCCGCCGGGCGGGCGCGCGGGCGCTGGCCGCGGCCCGGCAGTCCGGGTCGGCCGCGCTGGTGCCGCAGGCGCTGGAGTACCTCGCCTACGCCGAACTGCGCGCCGGCCGGCATCCCCAGGCCCGCGCCCACGCGGAGGAGGGACTGCGCACCGCGCTGCGCGTCGGCCAGCGCAACACCGCGGCCCACCACCAGGCCGTACTGGCGCTGGCGGCGTCGATCGAGGAGGAGCCGGAGGCGGTGGCCCGGTACGTGACGGCCGCGCTGGCCACGGCCCGGCGCCACGGGCTGGCCCAGGCGGCCACCCTCGCGGAGTGGGCAGCGGCCCGCGCCGACCTGGGCCGGGGTCGGCCCCACGACGCGGCCGACCGGCTCGGGCTCCTGGTCCTGCCCGGGCCCGGACGCGGGCACTTCGCGGTGTGGCGGCTCGCCGTGCCGTGCTTCGTGGAGGCCGCGGCCCTCGCCGGACGTCCCGAGGACACCCACGAGGTGCTCACGGACTTCGCCGGCTGGGCGGCGTTCGGCGCCGATCCGCAGGCCGCCGCACAACTGGCCCGCTGCCACGCCCTGCTGGCCCCGCCGGAACGCGCCGACGACCTCTACCGGCGCGCCCTCGCCCGGCACGAAGAGGCGGGCGGCGACTTCGAGCGGGCCCGCACCGCGCTGCTGTACGGCAAGTGGCTGCGCCGGCGGCGCAGACCCCGCGAGGCACGTGGCCGTCTCGGCACCGCGCTCGCCGGCTTCGACCGGTGCGGCGCGGGGGTCTGGGCGGCACAGGCCCGCGCGGAACTGCGGGCGCTCGGGGCCGCGCCGCGGGCCCGGGAGGCCGGACCGCTGACCCGCCTGACGCCGCAGCAACTGCGCATCGCCCGGCACGTCGCCGAGGGCGCCACCAACCGGGAGGTCGCGCTCACCCTCGCGGTGAGCACCCGCACCGTCGACTACCACCTCCGCAAGGTCTTCGCCGCGCTCGGCGTACGGTCCCGCCTGGAACTGGCCCGCATGGTGGAGCACGCCGAGCAGGCGCAGGCGGCCGGAAGGTCTGAAAAGACCGGTGCACAACCCTAGGGACCGACCGGACGGTATGCCATCCTTCGGGGCAGGACGAGTCAGGGGGCATGCCCGGCACGGGCGGACGGCCCGCCGCGGGGCACCTCCGCAAGCCCTGGCCTGGGGGAGGACCGCGATGCAGCACGCCGTACGGTCACGAGCAGCGATCCGCACCGGACTGACGCCCGTTCCACGCCCGCGGACACCGAGCGTCGCGTCCTTGATGGACGCCGACGCGCTGCGGGTCCTGCACCGGGCCGCCCGCGCCCTGCTCGACGACCTGCCCGACCTGACCGACCGGCTGGTCGCCCTGCTGCGGGAGCAGGAACCGGCGTACCGCGCGGCCCTCACCAAGGACCCCACGGCCACCTGGCAGGAGGCCCACCGCTCCCTGCGGCACAGCGTGGCCTCACTGCTGGACCCCCGCGGCTCCCGGGACGCGGCCCACCGCTGCACCTGGCGGATCGGCGCCACCCGCGCCGAGCAGGGCCTCCCGCTCGACGCCCTGCTGCACGCCTTCCGCCTCGGCGGCTCGCTGGTCTGGCAGCGGCTGGTCGAGGAGACCTCCCGCACCGCGCCCGAGGACGTGCGCCTCCTCGTCCACGTGGCCGCCGACGTCTGGAACTTCGTCGACGAGCACTGCACCCTCGTCGCCGACGCCTACCGGCAGACCGAGTGGCGGATCGGCCGGCTCCGTGAGAACCGGGCCCGGGTGCTGGCGGCGGGCCTGCTCGACGGCACCAGCCGCATCGCCGACCTGCCCGAGGCCGCCCAGGCCCTGGGCCTGCCGGAACACGGCCGGTACGTCGTCGTCGCCGTCACCGGCGCGCACCCCGCCCGGTCCGACGCCGCCCGCGCCGCCGTACCCCCGGGCGTCCGCGTCCACTGGCACACGGGGGCGGACGTCGACTACGGCATCGTCCTGGCCGACACGGGCGACGAAGGGTTCCCGGAACCGCCGGCGCCCGAGGGCGGGCCGTGCGCCCCGGTCCTCGGCGTCCGGATCGGCATCGGCAGCGCCGTCGACGGGCTGGCCTCGGTCGGAGACGCCCGCAGGTTCGCGGACACCGCCCTGGAGATATGCCCGCAGACCGGCGGCACGGTGAGGCTGGCCGACCACCTCCCCGCCGCCCTCGTCGCCTCCAGCCCCGAACTCGGCGGCGCCCTCGCCGAGCGGGTGCTCGGTCCGCTGCTGCGGCTGGAACCCGCCGACCGCGAGGTGCTGCTGGACACCCTCACCACCTGGCTCGACTGCGACGGCTCCGCACAACGGGCCGGCGAACGCCTCTACTGCCACCGCAACACGGTCCTCAACCGCCTCCGCCGCTGCGAGCAACTCACCGGCCGCTCACTGGCCCGCCCGGCCGACGTGGTGGAGATCAGTCTGGCGCTGACCGCCCGGCGGGTCCTGCGCGACTGAGGAAGGCACGAGCACCGCGCGGACCGCCACACACTGCCGACCAGGACCCGGCGCGACACGGCCCTGCGCTGCCCTGCCGAGCCTGCCCGCGCGGCCCGGCACGGCCGGGTCCGGCCACGGCCTGACACAGTCCGGCCCGGTTCGGCCACGGCCCTGTCCTGCCCGGACTCCGCCCTCCCCGGTCCGGTCCGGTCCGGCCCGGTTCGGCCTGCTCCGGTCTGACCACGGCCCGGCATGATTCGGCGCGGCTCGGTCCGGCCCGGCGCGCTTCCGCCGGCTGGCCCGGTGCGGTCAGGTGCGGGTGGTGCGGTCTGGCACGGCGCGGTGCGGTTCCGGCCGGCCTGGTCTGCCGGTCTGGTCCGGGGCGGTTCTGCCGGGGTCGGCCTGACTCGGTGCGGTGAGGTGCGGGTGGTGCGGCCTGGCACGGTGAGGGGCGGTTCTGTCCGGTCTGGTCCGGGGCGTCCGCCCGGGGTGGCCTGACCCGGTCCGGCCCGGCTCGGCCTGGCCCGGCGCGCCCCCGGTTCGACCCGGCCCGGAACCGCCTGACCCGCACGCCCGGCCCGGCACCGCGCCGCGGCCCGGGCCACCGCGCCGGGCCGCGGGCGCGGGCGGGCCGCTGTCGGCGTCGGCCGAGGCGGGATGGCCGCCGGTCCCACGACAGGTCGTCGGCGCGGAGCCGCAACGCGCCCGGCGGGAGCGACGCGGCACCCACCTCGCCCATGCGCCCGCCCCGGCGGCAGCGCGCCACGCCACCTCGCGCAGGCCGCCGGACCCTGGGGAGCCCGGCGCCCCCGCCACCACCAGTGCCACCCCGCCCTGGGCAGCCGCACAGACTCTCCACCCCAGGACTGGGACGCCGCAGCGACCCGGCCGGTGACCCCTGTACGGGCACCCGGGCCCGTGCTGTCGTGAGCTCCCCCTTCACCCGTCACCGTGCCGGCCCCGGCACGGTCCCAAGGAGCCGTGATGCCCGCAGCACCACCGGACGGCGAGCCCGCGCTGCACGTCGAGAGTCTCGACGTGACGTACGGGCGCGCCCTGTCCGCCCTCCGTTCCGTGTCCCTGACCGTCCCGCACGGCGGTGTCGTCGCACTGCTCGGCGCGAACGGCGCCGGCAAGACGACGCTGCTGCGGGCCGTGTCGGGCACCCTGCGCCTGCACCGCGGCGCGATCACGGCCGGCCGCGTCCGCTACGGTGACACGGTCCTGGACGGCCGGGACCCGGTCGCCGCCGTACGCGCCGGAGTCGTCCAGGTGCCCGAGGGCAGGCGGGTGTTCGCCGGACTCAGCGTCGACGAGAACCTGCGGGCCGGGGGACTCGGCCTCAACCGGCGCGCCCCGGCCCAGGTCCGCGAAGCCCGGGAGCGGGTCTTCACCCTCTTCCCGCGGCTCGCCGAGCGCACCCGCCAGGCCGCCGGCCTGCTGTCCGGCGGGGAGCAGCAGATGCTGGCCATCGGCCGCGCCCTGATGGCCGCGCCCCGCATGCTCCTGCTGGACGAGCCCTCCCTCGGCCTCGCCCCGCTGATGGTGGACCGCATCGCCGAGGTGGTCCGCGAGATCAACGCCCAGGGCACCGCCGTACTCCTCGTCGAACAGAACGCCGGCATGGCGCTGTCCCTCGCCGAGCACGCCCACGTCCTGGAGGTCGGTGAGGTCCGGCTGTCCGGCCCCGCCGCCGAACTCGCCCGGACGGACGCCGTACGCCGCCTCTACCTGGGTGAGGACACAGAGACCACCGAGGCCACCGGGGCCGCCGCGGACACCGACGGCAAGGGGGCCGCGTGACCTCCCGCACCGCCGCGCCCCCGGCGCTCGAGGTCCGCGACGTGACTGTGCGCTTCGCCGGTCTCGTCGCCCTCGACGACGTCTCCTTCACCGTCGCCCCCGGCACGGTGCACGCCGTCATCGGTCCCAACGGCGCGGGCAAGTCCACCTGCTTCAACGTCCTGTCGGGTCTGTACCGGCCCAGCGCCGGCACCGTTCGCCTCGGCGACGCGGAGCTGACCCGGCTCGCCCCGCACAGGATCGCCGCCCTCGGGGTGGCCCGTACCTTCCAGAACATCGTCACCACCCAGGGCACCGTCGCCGACAACCTGATGCTCGGCCGCCACGCCCTCTCCCGTGCCGGCTTCGCCGCCAGCGCCCTGCGCCTGCCCAGCGCCGTGCGCGAACAGCGCGCCCACCTCGCCAAGGCCCGCGAGATCGCCGAACTCACCGGCCTCGGCGCCCACTTCGACTCACCCGTCGCCCTGCTCTCGTACGGCGACCGCAAGCGGGTCGAACTCGCCCGTGCCCTCTGTCTGGAGCCCCGTGTACTGCTGCTCGACGAACCGGTGGCCGGTATGAACGCCGCCGAACGTGTCCGGATGACCGAGGTCGTCCGGGAGATCCGTGCCGAACTCGGCCTGTCCCTCGTGCTGGTCGAGCACGACATGGGTCTGGTCATGCGGCTCGCCGACGAGGTCACCGTCCTCGACTTCGGCAAGGCCATCGCCCACGGCACCCCCGACGAGGTCCGGCGCGACCCCGAGGTGCTGCGCGCCTACCTCGGTACCGGTGCCACCGGGGAGGACGCGGCATGACCGGCTTCCTCGACGCCCTGCTCAACGGCCTGGCGCTGGGCTCCGTCTACGCCCTGATCGCCCTCGGCTTCGTCACCATCTTCAAGGCCTGTGGCGTCCTGAGCTTCACTCACGGCTCGCTCCTGCTGCTCGGCGGCTACCTCGTCGCCGTCCTCCACGACGACCTCGGTTTCGCCGGGGCGCTGGCCCTCGCCGTCGTCGTGACGGCGGCCGTGGCGGGCGCGCTGGACCGGCTGGTGCTGCAGCGGGTCGGCGGCACCGACCCGCACGCCGCCCACGTGCAGACCATCGTCACCATCGGCATCGACATCATCCTGGTGACCGACCTGGCCCGGCGGATCGGCGGCGACCTGCTGCCGCTCGGCGACCCGTGGGGCAACGCGGTGACCGACCTGGGCCCGGTGACCGTCGCCGACAGCCGCATCGCCGCGATCCTGGTGTCGGCCGCGGCCATCGGCGGCGCCTTCGCCCTGTTCCGGTTCACACCCTGGGGCCTGTCGCTGCGCGCGGCGGCCGAGGACCGCGAGGCCGCCGCCCTCATGGGCGTACGGCTGACCCGCGTACGCACCGCCGCCTGGTGCCTGGCCGGCGGACTCGCCGCGCTCGCCGCGGTCTTCCTGGTCGCCTTCCCGGCGCCGGGGCTGGAACGCACCACCGGGCAGATCGCCCTCAAGGCCTTCCCGGCCGCCATCCTCGGCGGCATGGCCTCCCCGGTCGGCGCCCTGGTCGGCAGCATGCTGATCGGGCTGACCGAGGCCTTCGTCGCCGGCTACCAGTCCGACCTGCACGTCCTCGGTGAGGGCTTCGGGGACGTCGCCCCGTACGCCGTCATGGTGCTGGTCCTCCTGGTGCGACCCGCCGGACTCTTCGCGGCGAAGGGAGCGGCTCGTGTCTGATCCCCGCAAGTCCGGGTCCGGCCTCCGCAAGCCGCGTCACGCCCCGGGGGGCAGCCGCCTCCTCAATCCCGGCAGGCTCCTGCTCGTCGCGCTCCTG
This sequence comes from Streptomyces sp. NPDC058796, assembly GCF_042745235.1. Lineage (NCBI taxonomy): Bacteria > Bacillati > Actinomycetota > Actinomycetes > Kitasatosporales > Streptomycetaceae > Streptomyces > Streptomyces sp. NPDC058796. The sequence goes on along the minus strand of NZ_JBHYOP010000009.1, from coordinate 103,817 downwards.
CTGTGCGCCCTGCCCTTCTACCTCGACGCCTTCTGGCTGCGCATCGGCCTGTTCTCCATGGCCGCGGCCATCGGCGCCGTCGGGCTCAGCCTGCTCAGCGGCACCGCGGGCCAGCTCTCCCTCGGCCACGCCTTCTTCCTCGCCGTCGGCGCCTACGGCTACGTATGGCTGGCGGGCGAGCCCGGACCGGGACTGCCGCCCGTCCTCGCCGCCGTCCTCGCCGTGCTGCTCGCCGGGGCCGCGGGCGGCCTGTTCAGCCCCGTCGCCGGCCGGGTCAAGGGCGTCTACCTCGGCGTGGCCACCCTCGCCCTGGTCTTCCTCGGCCACCACGTCCTGCTCACCGCGGACTCCGTCACCGGCGGCTTCAACGGCCGCTCGGTGCCGCCGCTGGAGATCGGCGGCTTCAGCTTCGCCGAGACCGGCCCCGAACTGACTGTCCTGGGTGTGCCGTTCGGTGCCGAGGAACGACTCTGGTACCTGGGCCTCGCCCTGTTCGCCCTCACCTGGTTCACCGCGCGCGGAGTGCTGCGCGGGCGGCCGGGACGCGCCCTGTCCGCGCTGCGCGACAGCGAGACGGCGGCGTCCGTGATGGGCGTGCCGGTGGCGCGGTACCGCTCGGCGGCGTTCGTCGTCTCCTCGATGTACGCGGGCCTCGCCGGCGTCCTGCTCGCGCTCTCCTTCCGCCGTGTCGTGCCCGACTACTTCTCGCTCCTCCTCTCCGTCGACTACCTGGCCATGATCGTCATCGGCGGTCTCGGCTCCGTGGCCGGAGCGACCGCCGGAGCCGTCTTCGTCACCGCCCTGCCGCTGCTGATGACGCGCTACGCCGACCAGTTGCCGCTGGTGGCGACGCCGGGCTCCGGCGACGGCTCGATCGGCCCGACCGAGGCCGCCCGCTACCTGTACGGCGCCGCGATCGTCGTCATCCTGCTCTACGCCCCCGACGGCCTGCACGGACTGGCCCGGCGGACCCGTGCCCGTCTGCGCCGCCGACCGTCCGGTCCCTCCTCCGCCACCTCGGAAACCACCGGAAACGCCGCGACCACCCCGGCCTCAGCCACCTCCGCAACCACCGCACGAGCCAAGGAGCACACCCCGTGAACGTCACGCACCCAAGGCCCCGCACCACCCGGACCGCCGCCCTGGCCGCGGCACTGGCCGCCGTGCTGCTCGCGGGCACCGCATGCAGCTCCAAGGCGGAGGGAGGGAGCACCGACGACGCCGCCGACGGCGTCAAGGCCGGTCCCGGAGTCAGCGAGAAGGGCATCAGGCTGGGCGCGCTGACCGACCTCACCGGCCCCTACGCCACCCTCGGCAAGTCCATCGTGCAGGCCCAGCAGATGTGGGCCGACGAGACCAACGCGGCGGGCGGCATCTGCGGACGCAAGGTCGAGATCGTCGTCAAGGACCACGGCTACGACGTGCAGAAGGCGGTGACCGCCTACGCCGACATCTCCCCGGACGTGGTGGCCCTGCCCCAGGTCATCGGCTCACCGGTGGTCGCGGCGCTGCTGGACGACATCGAGCGGGACGGCATGCTGACCTTCCCGCAGGCCTGGGCCGCCTCCCTGCTCGGCAAGGACGCCGTCCAGGTCCTCGGTACCACCTACGACCTCGACATGATCGCGGCCGTCGACTTCCTGACCCGTACCAAGAAGATCGCCAAGGGCGACACGATCGGCCACGTGTACTTCGAGGGCGACTACGGCACCAACGCGCTGGAAGGCTCCGAATGGGCCGCCGAGCAGGCCGGGATGAAGGTGGTCGGCCAGAAGATCAAGGCGACGGACACCGACCTGACCGCGCAGGTCTCCGCGCTGAGCAACGCCGGCGTGAAGGCCGTCCTGATCAGCGCGGGCCCCGCGCAGACCGCCTCCCTCGCCGGGGTCGCCGCCGCCCGGGGCCTGAAGGTGCCGATCGTCTCCAGCGCCCCCGGATACTCCCCGCAGCTGATGAAGACCCCCGCGGCGCCGGCCCTGGAGGCCATGGTCCACGTCGTCAGCGCCGCACCCGCGGTCAGCTCCGACCTGCCGGGCGTCAAGAAAATGGTCGCCTCCTACACCGAGAAGTACCCCGGCGAGCCGGTCGACTCCGGCGTGCTCTCCGGGTACAACGCCGCCCAGCTGATCGGCGCCGGCCTGAAGAAGGCCTGTGAGGGCGGCAGCCTGACCCGCGAGGCCGTGGTGAAGGCGCACCGCTCGCAGAAGAACGCAGACACCGGCCTCGGCACCCCGCAGAACTTCACCTTCGTGACCGAGCCGGCCAGCCGGTCCACCTACGTGCTCAAGCCCGACGCCAAGGCGGTCGGCGGCCTGGTCGGCGTGGAGGACGCCCACAAGGCACCCGGCGTCGACGCGTACCTGGCCGCCCGCGGCTGACCGGATTGAGTGGCCGCCAACTCGCGTGCCCAAAACGGGCTTTGGCGGCCACTCGGTCCACCCACTGGTTTCCCTGACCACCGGGTCCTTAGGATGTACTCTCTGTCATGCCAATCCAGTTGGCGCCCGTACGGAGCTGGGGGAACGATGCAAGCCGACAAGCAGCTGTCCACGGAGATCGACGCCAACGTGCCCACGGCCGCACGCATGTACGACTACTATCTGGGCGGCAAGGACAACTACGCGGCCGACCGTGCGGCGGTCGGTGAACTCGACAAGGTCGTCCCCAGCACGCGGCGGCTGGCCCTGAACAACCGGCGCTTCCTGCAGCGGGTCGTCAGGACCCTCGCCGAGGACTACGGCATCCGCCAGTTCCTGGACCACGGTTCCGGCCTGCCCACGCAGGACAACGTGCACCAGGTCGCCCAGCGCGTCGACCCCGAGTGCCGCGTCGTCTACGTCGACAACGACCCGATGGTGCTGGTCCACGGCCGCGCGCTGCTGGACCAGAACGACCGGACCGCCGTCATCCACGCCGACATGCGCTCGACCGAGGAGATCTTCTCCCACCCGGACACCCAGCGCCTGATCGACTTCTCGCAGCCGGTCGCCGTGCTGTTCAACTCGGTCTTCCACTGCATCCCGGACAGTGACACCGACGGCCCGATGGCGGTCGTCCGCCGCGTCACCGAACGGCTCGTGCCCGGGAGCTACGCGGTGATCTGCCAGCTGGTCAGCGAGGACGCCGAAGTGCGGAAGTTCGTCACGGACTTCATGGACCAGGCGACGCAGGGCCACTGGGGCCGGGTCCGCGAGCCGAAGGACGTCGAGGCGCTCTTCGAAGGCATGGACATCCTGGAGCCGGGCCTGGTGGAGGTCTCCACCTGGCGTCCGGACACCGACGTGGCCCCCCGCCAGATCACCGACGAGTGGATCGAGTTCGGCGGACTCGGCCGCCTCCGCTAGCGGCGGACGTGCGAGAGGGCCGTGCGCGCGGGCGTGCGGCCCTGCTGCCCGCCGCGGCCGTCACCTCCGACTGCCGTGTCGGCTACTTCCCGGGATAGCGCTGCGCGATCGTCGAGCGCAGCAGCTCGAGTGACTCGCGCGGGGTCAGCGCCTCGTCGGCCAGCCGGTCCAGCGCGACCCGGTACTCCTCGGTCTCGTCCTGGTCCTCAAGGAAGTTGGCGCTCCGGATGTGCTCCAGGTACACCACGTCGGGCAGGTCGGTGCCGCCGAAGCGCAGATAGGTGACCGGGATCGCGGGCGCCGAAGCGTTCGTCACGTCCAGCGGCACGATCTGCAGCGTCACCTGGGGCTCCGCCGCCATCTTGACGAGGTGCTCCAACTGCTCGCGCATGACCTCGCGGCTGCCCAGCACCCGCAGCAGCACGGACTCGTCGACGATCGCCCACAGCTGCGGCGCGTCGGCGCGGTGCAGCAGCTCCGCGCGGCGCATGCGCAGCTCCACCCGGCGCCGGACCTCGCCCGCGGGCGCGTTGGGCAGGCCCCGCTCCACCACGGCCCGGGTGTAGGCCGCGGTCTGGAGCAGACCGGGGACGTACTGGATCTCGAAGGTCCGGATGGTCGCCGCGGCCTCCTGGAGGCCGACCAGACGGTCGAACCACTCGGGCATCAGGCGCTTGTCGTACCGCTGCCACCAGCCCGGCTCACCGGCGCGCTGGAGCAGTTTCAGCAGGACCGAGGCCTCGTAGGCGTCGGTGCCGTACCGGTCCAGCAGCGCGCGGACGTCTTTCTCCGCCGGGGGCCTGCGGCCCTTGCCCGACTCGATGCGCGAGAGCTTCGCCGCGCTGAAACCCAGCTCGCGTGCCGCCTGCTCCTGCGAGAGGCCGGCGTCCTCACGGAAGCCCGCCAGCTGCACGCCGACGAGCATCTTCAGCAGAGTGGGAGCCGGTTCGGCCCGGTCCAGATAGGGTTCGAGACGGGAGATGCGAGGCGACGCGGCGGCGGACATCCTGACTCCCAGCAGACCGGCAGACTTGAGAAACCACACTATCTCATCCCGCCTATGCCTACCGCATCCGCCCGTGGAAATCGGGTAGTTGGCCTCCGCTTGGGTGGAAGCACCCGCCCCCGGGGCACGCGTCGCCGTGATCGCGGCCCCGCCTCACAGCAGGTGGTCGAACTCGCCCTCCTTCGCCCCGGCCAGGAAGGCGGCGACCTCGGCGGGGGTGTAGACGAGCGCGGGGCCGTCGGGATCGCGGGAGTTGCGCATCGCGATGCCGCCGTCCACCAGGGCGACCTCGACGCAGTTGCCCTCGGCGTTGCTGTGCCGACTCTTCTTCCAGCAGGCTTCCAACGAGCTGGCCTGCACTCCGTTGCGCACTGGTGGCACCGCGGTCTCCTTGCCGTTCGGGGGAGCGGACCGGGCCTCCTCGGCCCCCGTGCGACCCCCATCCGATTTTTTTCGCGCAATTTCCCGTGCAATTGCACGCGAGCGCTGTCAGCGTGGATAATAGCCGTGGCGTCAACCCCCCGGTGGACGCTCGATTCTGACGTCGCATCAGGGAGATGCCGTGTCGTCACCTGCGCATTTAAGGCTCCGGCCGTCCGGCGAACCCGTGTCGGGGGCAGGCGCGGCGAGCCGGTTCGGCGGGCTCCCGCACACGGCGCGGCCGGCCGCCGGCCGGGATCCGTGGCCGTTCGCCGCCCCGGACGCCAAGTCGCGCGTGCGGGACGGCCGCCCGGATGCCGCGGTGCTGCGGATCGCGTGCAGCGCTGAGGGCTTCGCCCGCGCCCGGGTCTTCACCCGGGAGACGCTCAGCGGCTGGTCCCTGGACCGGCACGCCGACGACGCCGTCCTCGTGATCACGGAGCTCGTGTCCAACGCCGTGGCCCACGCGATGCCGTCCGCCCCGGCCGGTGCGCCGGAGATCAGGCTGGGACTCGCCCTGGCTCCCGGTCACCTGATGCTGACCGTCTCCGACCCGGGCGACAACGAACCCGTGCGCACCCCGTCCGACGGCTCCGCACTGCGCGAGCACGGACGCGGCCTGTGCATCGTCGACGCCCTCGCCGACGACTGGGGCTGGACCCCGAGGCCGCCGGCGGGCAAGACCGTCTGGGCGACCCTGTCAACCCGTCACCTCACCTGACCCGACTGCCGCGGAGGGCCCCACACCATGCGCAGCGCTCCGACACCCGAGCCGAGCATCCGGAGCACCGACCGTCAGACGCGGCCGCCCGGCCTGCCCCGGGCCGCCGCCCCCCTCGCGGGGCTGGACGGGGTGCCCTGGAGCGACATCCAGGACTCCAGCGGTTCGGCCGCGGCCATTCCGCGCCTGCTGCGCAAGGTCGCCGTGGGTGACCCGGAGACCGCCCGGGCCGCCCTCGCCGATCTGCGGAAACGCATCTGCCAGTACGGCTTCGTCGTCGAGCAGGCGACCGCGGCGACCGTCCCCTTCCTCTGGGAGCTCGCCCAGCGGCCTCAGGTGAACTGCCGACCCCAGATCATCCAGCTGCTGAAGAACATCGCCGACGCACGGCAGTGGGAGACCACCGCCACCGTCTATCCCAAGCTGCTCAACCACCGGGAGAACCCGGTGGCGTGGGAGCGCGCGGCACGGCAGGCCGTCCGGGCCCGGCGGGACGAGCTGGAGCGGCTGCTCGCCGACGACGACAGCGAGATCACGCGGGCCACCACCGAACTCGCCCGCACGCTCGGAGACTGAGGCCCGCGCCCTCCGCGGGGGAGAAGGCGCGGGTCTCCCTCCGGCGCGCGACGGACGCGACGACGACCGGCGTGCCGGTGTGCCGACCCGCGGGACAAGGTGGCTTACTGCTCGCCGACGGGGTAGGAAAGCGCGCGGAAGAAAGCGCTTGCCCCCCTCGGTCACCAGGAGGACCTCGCCGATGGCGTCGCCGCCCGAAATGCCGCTCGACCACCGCTACCGGGGCGAACACCCGATACGCACGCTCGTCTACCTGTTCCGCGCCGACCGCCACCGGCTGGCCGGCGCGGTCGTGGTCTTCACCGTCAAACACAGCCCGGTCTGGCTGCTGCCCCTCATCACCGCGTCGATCATCGACACCGTCGTCCAGCACGGCCCGATCGGCGACCTGTGGACCAGCACCGGGATCATCATGTTCATCCTGGTCGTCAACTATCCGCTGCACCTGCTGTACGTCCGTCTCCTGTACGGCAGCGTGCGCCGCATGGGCACCGCCCTGCGCTCCGCGCTGTGCACCCGCATGCAGCAGCTCTCCATCGGCTACCACTCGCGCGTCAGCGCCGGCGTGCTGCAGGCCAAGGTCGTCCGGGACGTCGAGACGGTCGAGCAGATGGTCCAGCAGACCGCCGAGACGGGACTCGGCGCGTTCACCGTCCTCGCCGGCGGCCTCGTCATCATCGCGGTCCGCACCCCGGAGTTCCTGCCCGTCTTCCTGGTCGTCGTCCCCGCCGCCTCCCTCCTGGTGGCGCGGCTGAGAGCCCGGCTGCGCACCCACAACGAACACTTCCGCCACGAGGTCGAGGCCCTCTCCTCCCGGGTCACGGAGATGACCCGGCTGATCCCGGTCACCCGCGCCCACGGCCTGGAGCGCAAGGCGCTGCGCCGTATGGACGGCACCCTGGACCGCCTGCTGACCTCCGGCATGCGCCTGGACCTGGTCAACGGCCGTTTCGGCTCGCTGTCCTGGGTCGTGCTCAACGCGGTCGGCGTGCTGGTACTCGCGGGCGCCGCGCTCATCTCGTACCACGGCGTCTGGGGCGTCACCGCCGGTGACGTCGTGATGCTCAGCGCCTTCCTCACCACCCTCACCAACTCCACGACAACGTTGGCGGGACTGGCCCCGGTCATCACCAAGGGCCTGGAGTCCGTCCGTTCGGTCGGCGAGGTGCTCCAGGCCCCCGAACTCGAGGACAACGAGGGCAAGGCGGAGCTCACCTCGCTGCGCGGAGGCGTCACCTTCGAGTCCGTCGGGCATGCGTTCGAAGGTGACGGGCGGCCCGCGGTGAGCGACTTCACGCTCACGGTGGAACCGGGCGAGACCATCGCGCTGGTGGGCGCGTCCGGGGCCGGCAAGTCCACGGTGCTCAACCTCGTCATAGGCTTCCTGCGGCCCACGTCCGGCCGGCTGCTGCTGGACGGCGCCGACATGAACACCCTCGACCTGCGCACCTACCGGCGGTTCGTCTCGGTGGTACCGCAGGAGTCGATCCTCTTCGACGGCACGATCCGGGAGAACGTCGCCTACGGCATGGACGACGCCGACGAGGAGGAGGTGCGCGGGGCGCTGCGCGACGCGAACGCGCTGGAGTTCGTCGACCGGCTGCCCCAGGGCCTCGACACCCTGGTCGGGGAGCACGGCGCGCGGCTGTCCGGCGGTCAGCGTCAGCGACTGGCCATCGCCCGCGCCCTGATCCGGGACCCCAGGGTGCTCATCCTGGACGAGGCCACCTCGGCGCTCGACACGCGTTCCGAAGCCCTCGTCCAGCAGGCGCTGGCCCGGCTGCTGCGCGGCCGGACCACTTTCGTCGTCGCGCACCGGCTGTCCACCGTCCGCGGCGCGGACCGGATCGTGGTGATGGGCGAGGGCAGGATCCTGGAGACCGGCACCCACGAGGAACTGCTCGGCAGGCAAGGGGCGTACACGGCGCTGCACAGCGGTCAGGTCGCCTGACCACGACCCGCCGTCCGGTCGTACACGAAGCCGTTCTGGTCCCTTTCGGTCGAGAATCTGCCTCAGTTCGACGAATGCCGGACAGTGAGCGATGGAATTTCGACATTTGCGTGTGGTGGCGGGCATGGTGTGAATGCTTCGTCCGGGTTCGGGCATACGGAGCGCAAATCGAGAGAGGGGCGCTTCGTGCTCGAACCGGACCCGAAGGTCGTCAGGGAGTTGCTGACGCGGTACGCGTCACTGCGGATCGCTCAGGCGGAGAGGCAGAGCCCGGCGGCGGCGCGCGAGCTGGCGGACGTCAGCTACACGCTCTGCGTGATGATGGCCACCACCGGTATCCACGACGCGGTGGCCAAGGCCGACGCGCTGCTGCTCGCCAGGGGGCGGGCGGCCGACACGGCCCGTGCGGCGGACCCGGACGGGGAGAGCGGCCTGTCGCTGGCCGTGTGAGAAACGCCGTACCCGGGCCCGTCTCGGGGATCAGGCCGTGTACGCCGGCCTGATCCCCGAGACGGGCCCTACGCACGCCGTGCCGGGGCGGCGGACTTCCCGTGGAACGCGGCGCGATAGGCATGGGGTGTCGTCCCGACCACCCGCCGGAACCGCTCCCGGAAGGCCGTCGGGGAGCCGAACCCGGCCTGCCGCGCGATCCGTTCGATCGAGTGGTCACCGTTCTCCAGCAGGTACTGGGCGCGTCGCACCCGCGCTCGCAGCAGCCACTGCAGGGGCGTGGTGCCGGTCTGTTCGCGGAAGCGGCGGCTGAAGGTGCGCTCGCTCATGCCCGAGCGCGCCGCCATCGCCGCGAGGGTGACCTCCCCGGCCAGGTTGTCCTCGATCCATTCCAGCAGTGGCTCCAGATCCGAACCCCGCGGCACGGGCGGGAACTCGTGCACGATGAACTGGGCCTGTCCGCCCTCCCGTTCCAGCGGAACCACGCACATCCGGGCGGCGTGCGCGGCGACCGCCGACCCCAGGTCCCGGCGGATCATGTGCAGGCACATGTCGAGACCGGCGGCGGCGCCCGCCGAGGTGAGGATCTGTCCGTTGTCGACGTAGAGCACGTCCGGTTCGACCGTGACGCGCGGGTGGCGGCGGGCCAGTTCCGCCGCGGCGATCCAGTGCGTGGTGGCCCGCAGACCGTCCAGCAGCCCTGCCTCGGCGAGGACGAAGGCGCCCACGCACACGGAGGCGATCCGCGTACCGGAACCGGCCGCCCGCCGCAGCGCCGCCAGGACGCGTTCGGAGGGCGGTCCGGACTCATCGGAGCGGCCCGGCACGATGATCGTGTCGGCCGACTCCAACGCCTGAAGGCCCTGGTCGATGCGGAGGCCGAGCCCGTGCGTGCGCACCTCGGGCGACTCGGCGCACAGCCGCACCCGGTACGGGGCGCGCCCGTCGGGCAGTCGCGTCCACTCGAAGGCCTGCATGGGCGCCGCCATGTCGAACGGCACCACGTCGTCGAGGACCAGGATCGCCACGGAGTGCATGGACGCCACGATAGGCGGGATTCCGCCGGGCACAGAAGGGCGTGCGCCGTACCGCGACATCGACCGGTGCTGCGGACGGTACCTGGTGGGAGCGTTGGCGAGAACCCGTTGAAGACTGTCGTTCCAGCCTCTGTGCGATCACGCACCGGCTTCCTAACGTGGCTCCCACCGCACCGACCCTCCCGCCTCCCGGAGCCCCGACCGATGACCAAGTTCCTGCTGTCCCTCCACGTCCTGGCCGCCATCCTCGCCGTCGGCCCCGTCACCGTCGCGGCCAGCATGTTCCCCCCGGCCGTCCGCCGGGTGGCGGTGGCCCTGCCCGTGGGCGGAGGCGGAGGCGGAGAAGAGACCGTGACCGGTGCCGGGGACGCCACCGGCGCCGCCGAGGTGGGCACCGTCCGGCTGCTGCACCGCATCTGCCGGGTCTACGCCGGTCTCGGCGTCGCGGTACCGCTCCTCGGTCTCGCCACCGCTTTGGCGATGGGTGTGCTGGGGGACGCGTGGCTCGTCGCGTCCATCGTCCTGACCGCGGCCGCGGCGGGCATCCTGCTCGCCCTCGTCCTGCCGCGGCAGGAGGAACTGCTGGAGGACCTGACCGGCCGGCGGCCCGTCGAGCGCGCCAGGACGGCCCGGCTGGCGATGTTCACCGGTCTGTTCAACCTGCTGTGGGCCACCGTGACCGTGCTCATGATCGTCCGGCCGGGTTCCACGACCGGCGCCTGACCGGCCGTCACCTTCGGACATGTGCCCACCACCGGGTGGACGGACGCCTAGACTGCTCAGTCGCGCCTCCGTACGGGGGCGGACGACACGAAAGGCACGTTGACGGGTGTTCCAGGATTCCCCCATCTACGACCGACTCGTCGCCGAACGCGGTGACGTCCCCGAGCAGGTGCGACGGGATGCCGAGCGTGTGAGCAGGGAGCTGGAGGTGGTCATGCGCCCGTTGCGGACGCCCGGTCACCTGCCCGGCGCCGAACGGCAGCCGTCCCCGGGCGCCGGCTGGCAGCGCACCGCCCTGCTGCCCGGCCCCCGCCCGCACTGACGGGCCGCCGCGCGCCGGTACCTCACCCGACGGCCGCGGTGCCCGGACCGTCCGCGTCCACCGGCTCCCCGGAGGCGGGGCGGGCCAGCCACTCGGCGATGGTGCGGGCGATCGGCTGACCCGTGTCCACCTCGACGAAGCCGAACTGCCCCGACTGGTTGCACTCCAGGAACCACCAGGTGCCGTCGCCGTCCTCGGCGAAGTCGAAGGCGCCGTAGGCGAGCCGCGCCGCACGGAGATAGGCGAGGACGGTCTCGGCGACGCGCGGCGGCACCTCGGCGGGCCGCCACGGCTCGCGGGACGTCGTGAAGCGGACGTCGACGACCTCCTCCGGCTCCGGGCACGCGAGGGACGCCTTTCGCGCGGCCAGCAGCTCCCCGCCGACGGCGGTGAGCCGGATGTCGGCGCGCTTGGCGACCCGGCGTTGCAGCAGTGTCGGGCCGTGGGCGACCGCGGAGAAGTCGGCCTCGGGCGGAACCCTGCTGGTCGGCACCGCCAGGGGCGGGTCCTGCGGGTGCGCGCCCGAGACGGGCTTGACCACCAGGTCCGGATAGCGCTCGGCGAACTCGCGCGCGGCGCGCGGAAACGTCGTGATCAGGGTCGCCGGCACCGGCAGCCCGCACCGCTGGGCCAGGCGCAGCTGCCAGGGCTTGTACCGGGCCCGGTGCGCGGCGTCCGGATCGTTCATCCAGCGTGCCCCGCAGTCACGGAGCAAGCCGTACAGCGCCTGCCCGGACTCCTCGGTCAGCCACGCGGAGGGCTCCGCGGCGCCCGCGGCCGCACCTCCGGGCCTGCGCACCCAGACGGACCGCAGCCCGCCGATGCTCACCAGCCGTCCCCCCGAGGACAGATGACCCCGGAAGGAGCCGTGCACGAACTCGCCGGAGAGAGCGACGGAACCGGTGAGATCGGCGGGGTCCAGGCGGACCACCGGCACTCCCGACGCGTTCAGGTGGACGACCACCATGTCCGCGGTGACGTCCTCTTCACGGGTCAGGATCAGAACGGTCATGTGCGACGGCCCGTGTTCAGTCGTCGAAGTGGGTCTTCGACCCCGCGGTGGAGGTCGTGGTCCCGAGCTCTCTCAGCAGCGCGTGGTCACCGGCGGCCACCCGCCCGTCCAGGAGCACGTTCAACTGCAGCCCGGAGTCGTAGACGTAGGGAGCCGTGGCTTCCAACTCCACCGCGGGCCGTGCGTAGTTGAGCGCGAACGGTTGCATCGTCTCTCCCTAGTCGGTGCTGCGCCGATCAGACGACGGCCCGGTCACGGCGTCGCCTGGTCCGCCGACTTCCTTCGGCTTCCAGAGACTTATACGAATCGAACGGGTGATTGGTTTCCTTACGCTGCGTAGTCACCGCGCGGACCGGCGTCCCGCCGCCGGTCCGCGGCGCCCCGCCGGCCGCCGAGAGGGCCGCGCACGGAGCGCAGCGCGAGGAGCAGCACACCGACGTCGTCCAGGTAGACCGGGTCGGGCAGCAGGTCCGCCGGCAGTACCAAGTAGAGGACGGCGCCCCAGAAGACCCACCGCGGACCGGTGGGCAGCCCCGCCCGTTCCAGCTCCCGGCGGGTGCGCACCAACCGCACCAGCACGGCCACCGCCGTCGCGAGAACCGCCACCGCGAGCGTCACCGCCGCGATGATCACCACTGTGGTCGTGTCCACCCCGCCCCTCCTCATGGTGTGCGGCAGGCGCCATGCCTTTCGGATGCCCGTTCGGGAGGCCGGCAAGTCCCCGGCGACCGGTCTCTCATCCCTGTGGCCCACTCCGGTGGCACGCCGCGGTGGACGTGCTTAGTAATGGTCAGCACACAGCGCGTGTCGCATGTCGGGGACGCAGGGCGGCCGCAACCCCCACCACACGGAGAGATCATGACCACCGGATCTTCCTCACCCCGTTCGCCCGAGTACGCCATATCCGCCGTGGACCTGCCCACCGGGGAGACGACCACGGCCACCGGCACGCACCCGGTGCGCGCGCCGGGCACGCGTCCCGGGGCCGGGACACCGGCCGGCCGCCCCTCGGCCGCCCGCTCGCCCGCCCCCGGGGAACCGGCCCACCGGGAGCCCGACTTCGCCCCCCAGGAGCCCGTCCCGCAGCCCGCTCCCCGAGACCCGGCGCGCGAGGAGGCCGCCGCGCAACCCGGGGACGACCGCACCGAGGAGCTGGCCGCCGACCGGCCCTCCCCTCAGGCCCACTCCCCGCATGCCCCCTTCGATCAGGACGCCTTCGACCCCGACGTACTCGACCGGGAAGTGTTCGACCAGGACTTCACCGCCCACGACGACGCGGTGCGCGGCGAGGCGGTGCGCGAGTACGGCGACCCCGTCGGCGACCTGGTGCGCGCCGCCGTGGCCGACCGGCCGCTGGAGGAGGTCGTCGACCTCATCACGATGCTGGAGGGATCCCCCCAGTACGCGCAGGCCACGATCGACGCGCTCCGCGCGGTCGGCGTGAACCGCTCGGTGGAGGACGTCACCCGGCTGGTCGGCCTGCTGACGCGGCCCCCGCGCAACTCGGACAGCGCGGACGAGGCGATCCGGGCCGCGGCGGAGTGCCGCTCGGTGGAGGACGTGACCCGGCTGATGGAGCTGCTCCACCGCACGCCCCTGGAACCGCACTGCGGCCAGGAGGCCGTTCGGGCCGCCGCCACCGGCCGTCCCGTCGAGGAACTGGTGCAGCTCATCGGCCGCCTTGCCGAGGACGGACGGGTACGCCCGGACCGGCCCGACGCGCGGCACCTGCGTGCGGCCCTGGACGGCGACGGCGACGGTCACCGCGAGGACGAGGAACCGCCCGCCCGCCCGGCCGGACTGGCCGGTGTGTTCGCGGCGGGGGACCGCCGGGGCCGCGAACGCCGCCGGACCGCCCGCCGCGGACGCGGCCACGAGGAGGCACGCCCCGCCCGCGACCACGAAGGCGACCGCGGCCGGGACCGGAACCACGGCGAGGAAGCCGCCCGGCGCTACCGTGCCGCCCGCCGGGCCGACCGGGGCCCCGCCTGGCCCGTGTGGCTCACCGTCACCGTCCTCGCCGGTTGCGGCGTGGCCTACTTCCCGCTCCACCAGAACGACGCCTCGGCACGCGCCTACGGAGTAGCCCTCGGCCTGTCCGCGCTCTGCCTGCTGCTGGCGCTGCTGCTGACCGTGCGGCCCGCCGTGCCGCTGCTCGCCGCGGCGGTCGTCGCACCGGCGGCGCTGGCGGCGGCCAAGCTCTACGGCAGCGCCACTCCCTCGTCGCGGGTGTCCCGGTCCGTGGACCTCACCCTGGCGCCCACCTGGATCGCCGTCGCGGCCGCCGTACTCGCGTCACTGGTCGCGCTGACCGCCCTGTGCGCGCGGGTGGCCTCGCAGGCGCCCGCCAGGCGCCGGCCGGCCGGAACGATGCCCCGGGCGAGCCGGCTCGCGGACTGACCGGACGGCCACCGGCCCCCCCACCGCGGCACGACCGCTCAACCACACCCCGCACCCACCCGTGGTCCGCGCCGGCACCCGGCGCGGACCACGGGCCGTGCGCTCACACGCCCAGCGTGCCCGCGGGGTGCTCGTGTTCGAGCAGGGCGGTGAGCACCCGGTGCGGAGTGAGGGGGAGTTCCCGGAAGCGGATGCCGGTGGCATGGTGGACGGCGTTGCCGACGGCCGCCGCCGAGCCGACGATGCCGATCTCACCGATCCCCTTGCTGCCCATCGGATTGAGGTGGGCGTCCTCCTCGTCGACCCAGTACGCCTGCACGTCCGCCACGTCGGCGTGCGCGGGCACGTGGTAGGAGGCCAGGTCGGACTCGGTGAAGTCGCCGAACGCCGGGTCCACCGTGCTGTCCTCGGTCAGCGCCATGCCCAGCCCCATCGTCATGCCGCCGACGAACTGGGAGCGGGCGGTGCGGGCGTTGAGGATGCGCCCCGCCGCGAACACCCCCAGCATCCGCGTCACCCGCACCTCGCCGGTGACCGTGTCCACGGTGACCTCGGCGAAGTGCGCGCCGAACGCGTGCCGCGCGTACGGGCTCTCGGCGTCCGCGGTGCCGGAGGTGTCGGCGTCGGCGGTGACCCCTTCGTCGGGCAGCGGCCCCGAGTGCCCGGCGAGCCGCCCGGTCAGCCGGACGCACGCCTCGTGCACGGCCCACCCCCAGGAGGCGGTCCCGGAGGAGCCGCCGGCCATCGGCGCGAACCCGATACCGCTGTCGGCGACGTCGATGCGCACCCGGTCCAGGGGCACGCCGAGGGCGTCGGCCGCGATCTGCGCGCAGACCGTACGGGCGCCCGTGCCGATGTCGGTGGCGTTGACCCGGACCAGGAAGCCGCCGTCCGGCAGCGCCCGCGCCGAGGCCGTGCACGGCGACACCAGCACCGGGTACGTGGCCGCCGCCACCCCGCTGCCGATCAGCAGCGTCCCGGCAGCTCGGGAACCCGGGCGCGGATCACGGCCTTGCCAGCCGAAGCGGCGGGCGCCCTCGCGCAGACACGCCACCAGGTTCCGGCTGCTGAAGGGCTTGCCGCTGTCCGGCTCGGTCTCCGGCTCGTTGCGGATCCGCAGCTCCACCGGGTCGATGCCGAGCTCGGTGGCCAGTTCGTCCATCGCGGACTCGAGCGCGTACATGCCGGGGCACTCGCCGGGGGCGCGCATCCAGGACGGTGTGGGCACGTCCAGCCGCGCGACGCGGTGCGCGGTGCGCAGGGCGGGCGCGGCGTACATGACCCGGGCGGGGACGGCCGCCTGCTCCACGAACTCCTTCACCCGGGAGGTGTGCGTCGTCACCTCGTGCGTCAGGGAGGTGAGCCGGCCGTCGGCGCCGGCGCCGAGCCGCAGCCGGTGCAGGGTCGGCGCGCGGTGTCCGACGACGGCCGGCAGGTAGCGGCGCGGCAGTGCCACGGTGACCGGCCGTCCGGTCACCCGCGCCGCCATCGCGGCCAGCACCACGTCGGGGCGGGGCGTGCCCTTGGACCCGAAGCCGCCGCCCACGTGCTCGGCGAGGACCGTGACCCGGTCCCCGGGCAGCTCGAACATCCGGGCCAGTTCCGCGCGCACGGCGGTGGTGCCCTGGCTGGAGGAGTGCACCGTCAGCCGGCCTTCCTCCCACCACGCGGTACTGGTGTGCGGCTCCATCGGGTGGTTGTGCAGCGGCGGTATCCGGTACTCGACGTCCAGCCGGGTCTCCGACGACGCGAACGCGGCCCCGGCGTCCCCGTGTTCGGTGACGGCCGGGAACCCGCCGTTGGCCGAGTCGGGGACGTACGCCTCCGGATGGCCGGAGGTGAGCGTCACGTCGTGCTCCTCCGCCTCGTACGTGACCCGCACGGCCGCGGCGCCGGCCCGTGCCGCTTCCAGCGTCTCGCCGACCACCAGACCCACGAACCAGCCCCGGTGCGGGACGTGCGGGTCCTGCAGCACGGCCAGGGTGGGGTCCTCCGGATCGGCGAGCCGGGGCGCGTTCTCGTGCGTGAGCACCGCGAGCACGCCGGGCAGCGCGAGTGCGGGCGCGGTGTCGACGCCGGTCACCCGCCCCCGCGCCACGGCGGCCGGCACCGGCCAGGCCTGTGTCCGGCCGGGGACGGCGTACTCGGCGGCGTAGCGGGCGGTGCCGGTGACCTTCTCCCGCCCCTCCCGGCGCTCGGCGGGAGCGCCCAGGACGGTTTCGGTGCCGGTCATGGGGGTCCTCCTCGTGGACGCCGGTTCAGGTGGTGGCGGGCGGCGCGAGCCGGCCCAGTACGTCCAGGGCCAGCCGGCGGGCCAGCGGCACCTTGTAGGCGTTGTCCCGCAGCGGTTCGGCGGCGGCCAGTTCCAGGTCGACGGCGTGCTCGAAGGCCGCCGTGGTGGGCGCCGCGCCCACCAGCGCGTCCTCGGCCCGCCGCGCACGCCAGGGCCGGTGCGCCAGCGCGCCGAAGGCGATCCCGGCGCGGTCCACCACTCCGTCCGCCATGTGCAGCACGACGGCGACCGAGGCCAGGGCGAAGGCGTACGACGCCCGGTCGCGGGCCTTGCGGTACGCCGAGGGCAGCCCGGCGGTGGCGGCGGGCAGGACCACGCCGGTGATCAGCTCGCCGGGGCGGATTTCCGTGTCCCGCTCGGGGTGCATGCCGGGCAGGCGGTGGAAGTCGGCGGCGGGCACGCTCCGGGTGCCCTCGGGACCGTGCAGCTCCACCCGGGCGCCGAGGGCGGCGAGCGCCACCGCCATGTCCGAGGGGTGGGTGGCGATGCACTGCTCGGAGTGGCCGAGCACCGCGTGGTCCCGGTGCACGCCCTGAAGGGCGCCGCAACCCGTGCCGGGCTCCCGCTTGTTGCAGGGCTTGGACAGGTCCTGGAAGTAGGGACAGCGGGTGCGCTGCAGCAGGTTGCCGCCCGTGGTGGCGGCGTTGCGCAACTGTCCCGAGGCGCCCGCCAGCAGCGCCTGGGACAGCGCGGGGTAGCGGTCGCGGACGGCCGGATGGGCCGCGAGGTCGCTGTTGCGCACCATGGCCCCGGCCCGCAGCGAACCGTCGGGCAGCTCCTCCACCGTGTCCAGCGGCAGCCGGGTGACGTCGACGAGGGCGGCGGGCGTCTCCACGCCGAGTTTCATCAGGTCGACGAGGTTGGTGCCGCCGCCGAGGTAGCGGGCGCCGGGGTGGGCGGCGAACGCGTCGGTGGCCTCCTCGACGCTGCCTGCCCGTACGTAGGCGAAGGGCTGCACTCAGATCACGTCCTCGACCGCGTCGGCGATGCGCGGGTAGGCCCCGCACCGGCAGATGTTGCCGCTCAGCCGCTCGCGGATCTCCTCGCGGCCCAGCGGGACGGGTCCGCCGGAGGGGGCCCGCGGGTCGGTGACGTGGGACGGGTGCCCGGCCGCGGCCTCGGCGAGCACGCCCACCGCGGAGCAGATCTGCCCCGGCGTGCAGTACCCGCACTGGAAGGCGTCGCGTTCCAGGAACGCCCGCTGCACGGGGTGCAGGGCCTCGCCGTCCCCGGCGAGGCCCTCGACCGTGGTGATCTCGCAGCCGTCCAGGGCGACGGCGAACAGCAGGCAGCTGTTGACACGCCGCCCGTCCACCAGGACCGTGCAGGCGCCGCACTGACCGTGGTCGCAGCCCTTCTTGGCACCCGCCAGCCCGAGGTCCTCCCGCAGCAGGTCCAGCAGGACGCGGCGGTGGTCCACGGTAAGGGTGTGCGGTTTGCCGTTGACGCGGAGCGTGGTGTCCGACCGGGACGTCGGGGGCGGGGAGGCGGGGGCGGTGCCCTCGTGCTGGCTGTCCATGGCGTCGATGACCTTCCGGGACGGGCCGTACAGCTGTGCGGTCCGCGTATCCACCTCCCGCCGCCTGACACGTGAGGGTGCCCTCAGTCAGCCACCGGAGTCGCCCGGGGCGTCCTTCGCGCCGTCCGGGCCGGGCGCGGGACGCGGTGCCCGGCCGGTGCCCCGGAACCGTTCCAGCGTGCGGGCCAGCCCTCGGAACGGGGACGCCGGCGCCTCGGACGGCGACGGCCCGGCCGGGAGGGCTCCGGCGGACTCCCGGTAGGCGGCCAGGGCCTCGGCCGCGCTCTCGGCCGCCTCCTTGTAGAGGTCCCGGGACCGCGTCATGGCCTCCAGGGCCTCGGCGTACATGGCCACCAGCTTGCGCTCGCGCTCCAGTTCCTCGGCCATGGTCAGCAGCCGCCAGTCCTCCCGCAGCGCGGTGAGGGCGTCCTCCGCGTCGGCCGTCAGCGGCCGCGCCAGTGCGTCGAACGACGTCACCGCGGCGATCAGGCCGGCCGGCTCGGAGCCGTCCAGGAACACGGTGCGCACGGAGAAGTCACCGGCCTCGTAGCCGTCCGGGGCCGGGGTGCCGGGCAGCACCGCGGCACCGCCGCGCGGCACCTGGACGCCGAAGTCCTCCAGCGCCCAGTTCACCACCCGCAGCTGCTGGGGCGCGGCGCGGTGCTCGACCACGCGGTGCCGCAGGCCGGGCGGCAGCCGGTCCGCCAGCGGCACCCGGCCCCGGTGGTCCGGGGTCATCGCCTCGTGCACGACGACGTGGATGTTCCACGGACTGCGCCCGGCCTCCTTGAGCAGCCGGCGTACCGCCTTGTCGTCTTCCGGGAGGGTGTTGATGCCCCGCAGCCGCAGCCCCGTGGCGATGTCCCGGTCCCAGGTGACGTCCGGGTCGTCGGGCCAGAACACGGTGGTGGGGGAGGGCCAGGCGTTGTCCCAGGCCGCCTCGGCCTCCGCCAGCAGCGTCCACTCCTGACCGCCCGCCGAAGGGGGCGCGAGGATCAGTCTGGCCCGCACGGTGACCGGTCCCGGGGCCTTCCAGCGGGCCTCGAAGACCCGGACACCGGTCTGCTCCGGGGGCTCGTCGGGCAGCTCCAGGAAGTCGTCGACGGCATGGCCGTCCTTCAGCCGCTGGAGGTGGTCCCGGACGGTGTCCTCCGCCGCGGATCCGACGTGGCGGCCGCGGGCGGACCACAGCGTGGGCGGAGTCGAGGGGCGGGCGGCGGAAGAGGTCGGCATGAGTCCATCGGGAAGCAGGGGCACGGACAGAGGCAAGTATCGTCGCCGCAGGTCAGCCGAGAGCACTCGGGGTCCGCCGACCGGGCGGGGCGGGGCGCGGCGCGCGGCGGCGCCGGCGGGGTCCCGGGTGCGCCGTGCGCGAGGGTGGGCAGGAGCACGAGGACCGACCGTACGGCATGACAGGGAGCGATCTGATGAACCTCGACCTCGGCGGGCGGACCGCACTGGTGACGGGCTCCTCGCAGGGCATCGGCGCGGCGATCGCCGCCGGCCTGGCCGGTGCCGGTGCCACGGTGGGCGTCAACGGGCGCGACGCCGGCCGCCTGGAGGAGGGCCTCGGTCGACTGCGGGCCGAGGTGCCGGACGGCGCGTTCGTGCCGGTGGTGGCCGATCTGGGCACCGAGGAGGGCGCGGAGCTGGCCCTTGAGACGCTGCCCGACGTGGACATCCTCGTGAACAACCTCGGCGTCTTCGGCGCCGCGCCCGCGCTGGAGATCAGCGACGCCGAGTGGCGCCGCTACTTCGAGATCAACGTCCTCGCGGGCGTCAGGCTGACGCGCGCCCATCTCCCCCGGATGAGGGAACGGGGCTGGGGCCGGGTGCTGTACATCGCGAGTGACTCGGCCGTCGTGATCCCGGCCGAGATGATCCACTACGGGGTCTCGAAGACGGCCCTCCTCGCGGTGAGCCGCGGCTTCGCCAAGGAGGCGGCCGGCAGCGGCGTCACCGTCAACTCCGTCATCGCGGGGCCGACCCGCACCGAAGGCGTGGAGGACTTCGTCTACCAGCTCGTCGACCGGGACCTCCCCTGGGACGAGGCCCAGCGGGCCTTCATGCGTGAACACCGCCCGCAGTCGCTGCTCCAGCGGCTGATCGAGCCCGAGGAGATCGCCAACCTGGTGGTGTACCTGAGCTCTCCCCAGGCCTCCGCCACCACGGGGGCGGCCGTCCGCGTCGACGGCGGATACGTCGATTCGATCCTGCCGTAGGGGCGGCGTGCGGGAGGCCCCCTAGCGCTCGCCGTCCTCCTCGTCCGGGCGGGGCTCGCGTCCGCCGGCGGTCTCCGTGACGCCGGACTCGTCGGGCTGCTCCCCGCCCGGCACGGGTGTGCTCCGGCCGCCGGGCTGTCCGCCGCCGGTGGTGCCGTAGCCGCCGGGCACGCCCGGGACGCTGTCCGCGTCGGCCTCCTCGCGGCTGATGTGCCGGGTGGCGCGCACGTTGGCGTGCCGTTCCGGGTACCGGTAGTCGAAGGGGCGGGCCTCGGCGCGCTCCTTCTCCTCCCGCTCGGCGGCCCGGGCCGCGTCCTGGTCTTCTGGTGTCCTGCCGTCAGTCATGGCGTCCGCGTACCCCTGCCGGGACGGGCCATGTGGCGTCACTCGTCCGGCGCCGCGCGCCGTCGGTCGGCCTCGTTCCAGGCCCGCGTGTCGCGCGGCTCGACGTACGGCTCCTCGTCCGGCGGATGGCCGCCGTCGATCACCCGTTGCCTCGCCAGCTCGGCGTCGAACTCCAGGCCGAAGAGGATGGCCAGGTTCGTCACCCACAGCCACACCAGGAAGATGATGACGCCCGCCAGGGTGCCGTACGTCTTGTTGTACGAGCCGAAGTTCGCCACGTAGAAGGCGAAGCCCACGGAGGCCACCAGCCAGATCAGCAGGGCCAGCAGGCTCCCCGGCGTGATCCACTTGAAGCCCCTGACCCGCGCGTTGGGGGTCGCCCAGTACAGGATCGCGATCATCGAGGTGACGAGCACGACGAGCACGGGCCACTTGGCGTACGTCCACACCGTCATCGCGGTGTCGCCGACACCGAGCGCGGTGCCCGCCTGCTGGGCCAGGCTGCCGGTGAAGACGACGATGAGCGCGCTGATCACGGCGAGCACCAGCAGCACCACGGTCAGCGCCACCCGCAGCGGCAGCACCTTCCACACGGGGCGCCCCTCGGGCACGTCGTACACCGCGTTCGCGGCGCGGATGAACGCGGCCACGTAGCCGGACGCCGACCAGATCGCACCGACCAGGCCGACCACCGCCAGCACCGAACCCAGACCGGCCTTGGCCTGCAGCTGTTCCACCGCGTTGGTGATGACGTCCCGCGCGGCGCCGGGCGCGAGCTTCTGGATGTTGTCCAGAACCTCCTGGGTGGCCGACTGCCCGGCGATCCCGAGCAGGGAGACCAGCACCAGCAGGGCCGGGAAGAGCGAAAGGATCCCGTAGTAGGTGAGGGCGGCGGCGCGGTCGGTCAGCTCGTCGTCCTTGAACTCGGACACGACGCGCCGCAGCAGCGCGGACCACGAGCGTTTCGGCAGTCCGGTGGGGGAATCGGGCGCGGCACGCTCGGTGGCGGCGTCCGGACCGTAGTCCTCGGACTCCGTCCGGTCCGGCGAGCGGTCCGCGTCCGCCGTGTCGTCGTTGGCATGCGCCCCGCGACGGGGGAGGTGAGGTCGGTCCATGGCCCCCGGGTTGCCCGCCATGCCGTACCCAAGCACTCGACCACCCGTGTGAGGGAAACGTGCCGGGCGCGCGGGCCGCACCCGAGGCCGGCCCCGTTCACCCGTGGTCCGCCACGGCGTGCCGTCCTCACAATGGCCCTCGCGGACAGGCCCGCCCACCATCCGCACCGGGGCGGGCCTGCCCGCACCACTCCCGTCCACCGGGCCGCCGCACGGCCGAAATACCGCAGTATGCCGCAGCCCGCGCACGTTCCCCTGGAAAATGCCAAAGCGCTCACCAGATGCGTGCACTTTCCGTAGTCTCGGCGTCACGTTCGCGGTACGGCCGTGCAGGGGAGGGGATCCGGCGTGCCCGGAATCGACGAGAGTCTGGTGGAAGCCATGCGGCTGCCCGGTGTGCGGGGCGCGTCGCTGGTGGACTGGATCAGCGGACTGGCTCTGGGTGCCGTCGGCGACGCGCCGGGCGGTGACTGGGAGGCGACCGCGGCGGAGACGGCCGAGCTGGCCCGGCACGTCGCGGAGCACGGTTCCCTGGGCGCCGGCGGCGCCGGGCCGGACAAGGAACCGGCGGTCGAGGACCTCATCGCCACCACCGCCGACTCCTACCACCTGCTCCGGTTCGTCAGCACGCCCTTCGACAGCACCGTCTTCCTCCACCTGTGGCTGGACCGGGGCGACGGAAACCTCGCCCTGGCCCGCATCCGGCTGGCCGAGATGGCGGATCGTCTGGTGCTCGGGTGACGAGGGTGACCGGGGTGACGACCGCGTGGACCGCGCACGAGACGACGTCGGCGGCGCTGCGGGCGCTCGCGGCCGAGGGCGCGACCGGTGCCCTCTCCGGCGAGCGGGGCATCGTCTACCTGTCGGCGGGCCGCGTCGTGCAGGTGGAGTCCGCCTTCACCCCGGACCTCGGGGCGCTGCTCACCCGCAGTGGCGCCGTCGCGCCGGACGGCTGGTGGGACGCGGTCGACCGGGGCGGATCCCAGCACCGGGTCGGACGCCGGCTCGTGGACAGCGGCCGGCTCGCCGCCGGGGCGCTGGAGGTCTGCCACCTGGGCGCGCTCTTCGACGCCGCCTACTTCGTCCTCGCCCACGACACGCGCGCCCACCGCTTCCGTCCCGGCGCCGTGCACTGGCTCGGCGCGGTCCGGTCCGTGCCCGTGGACGCCGTGGTCCGCGAGACCGGCCGCCGACGCGCCCTGCTGGACCGCATCTGGCCGGACGCCGCCATCGACACCGCCCCCCTCACCCGGGTGTCGGACGCCCGCGCCGCGGCTCTGCCGGTGCGGCGCAGCCGGGCCCTGACGCAGGTCGACGGGGTCCGCACCGCCGCCGAGATCGCCTCGGCGCTCGCCTGCCGCACCTACCACACCCTCGTCGAACTGCGCCGCCTGGCCGCCGCCGGCCTCGTCGCGCCCGCGCCGCCCGCACCCGCACCGTCCTCCCCGTCGGCCGACCCGGGCGGGGTCGTGTGGGACGACCCGGACACCGCCCTGCTGCGACGGCTCCGAGACGCCCTGGAGGCCCTGTGATCCGCGCGCGCCGTCAGCGTGCCGAAAGGAGACTGCTCATGGCCGTCGAGAGCGACGTGCTGGACGAACTGCACCGTCTGCGGGGCCGCGTGCCCCAGCTGACCGGATCGCTCGCGGCCACCGTCGACGGCCTCGTCCTGGCCCACGACGCGCCGGACACCGAACCCGAGGGCCTCGCCGCGCTCACCGCCGCCGCCCTCGGCGTCGCGCACCGCATGGCCGAGGCCACCGCACGCGGCGGCTTCCGCGAACTGCTGCTGCGCGGGGCGGACGGCTACGTCGCCACCTACGCCGCCGGTCCGGCCGCCGTCCTCACCCTGCTCGCCGACGGCCGGGTGAACGTGGGCCGGCTGCACCTGGAGGGCCGGCGCAGCGGCGCGCGGATCGGGGAGCTGGTCGCCGACCGCATCGGTCAGGACAGCGCCCGCACCGCGCCCGCCGAGCGCGTCACCCCGGCGGCCGCGGAGACGGACCGCCCCATCGGGACCCTGCCGGTACGCACCCCGCAGCGACCCGCACACCGACCCAGCCCGCAGGCCGGCGGCCACCGCCGGCCGAACTGATCAACCGATCACGCCCGATCACGCACCGATCACGTCCGGAAAGGAATCACGCATGGCCAACCTGGAGACCTCGCTCAAGGAATGCCTCAGCGCCATCGACGGCGCGTCGGCCGCCGCCCTCGTCGACTACACCAGCGGCATGGCCCTCGGCACCCTGGGCGGCACCAAGGAGTTCAACCTGGAGGTGGCCGCCGCCGGCAACACCGACGTCGTGCGCGCCAAGCTCCGCACCATGGAACTGCTCGGTCTGAAGGAGGAGATCGAGGACATCCTGATCACCCTGAACAGCCAGTACCACCTGATCCGCCTACTCAAGGGCCGCGGCGGCAACGGGCTGTTCCTCTACCTGGTGCTCGACGCGAGCCGCGCCAACCTGGCGATGGCCCGCCACCAGCTGCGCCGGATCGAGGGCGAACTGGAGGTCTGAGCCCGAGTGCTCCCGTCCCGGACCGACGCGCGTGGGCCCGGGACGGGAGCGCTCGCTCGTCCCGGGCCCACGCCCGCGCACTCCCGGACGGCTCAGGCGCCGCTCTCCCGGAGCATGTCCTCACGCTCGACGAGCTTCACGCGCTCGCGGCCCTGCGGCTCGCCCAGCGCCTTCTCCGCGGCGTCGAGCTTGTACCAGCCGTCCCAGGTGGTGAAGCGGACGTTCCGCTCGGCGAGGAAGGCGTCCACGGCCTCCGGCTCCGGCGAGGCGGGCGTCTGCAGCCGGCCGTCCGCGTAGTCCGCCAGCAGGTTGGCGACCGTCTCGTTGGCGTCGCCCTTGGTGTGGCCGATCAGGCCGACCGGGCCGCGCCGGATCCAGCCGGTGACGTACGTCGACCGGAGGTGCTCGCCGGACTCCTGGATGACGCGTCCGCCCTCGTCCGGGACCGTGCCCGAGTCGATGTCCCAGGGGAGCTTGGGCAGCTGGTCGGAGAGGTAGCCCACGGCCCGGTAGACGGCCTGGACGTCCCAGTCCTTGAACTCGCCGGTGCCCTTGACGTTGCCGGTGCCGTCCAGCGCGGTGCGCTCGGTACGCAGACCGACGACCTTGCCGTCCTCGCCCAGGATCTCCGAGGGCGACTCGAAGAAGTGCAGGAACAGCTTGTGCGGCCGGTCGCCGACGTCGCGGATCGCCCAGTTCTCCAGGGTCTTGGCGACCATGTCGGCCTGCTTGTTGCCGCGCCGGGTGGCGATCGAGCCGTCGTCGTAGTCGATGTCCTCGGGGTCGACGATGACCTCGATGTTGGGGGAGTGGTCCAGCTCGCGCAGCTCCATCGGGCTGAACTTCGCCTGCGCCGGCCCGCGGCGGCCGAAGACGTGGACCTCGAGCGCCTTGTTGGCCTTCAGGCCCTCGTAGACGTTCGGCGGGATCTCGGTCGGCAGCAGCTCGTCGGCCGTCTTGGCGAGGACGCGCGCGATGTCGAGGGCCACGTTGCCGACACCGAGGACGGCGACCTTCTCCGCCTCCAGCGGCCAGGTGCGCGGGAAGTCGGGGTGGCCGTCGTACCAGGCGACGAACTCGGCGGCCCCGTAGGAACCGTCGAGGTCGATGCCGGGGATCGGCAGTGCCCGGTCGGCGGTGGCGCCCGTGGCGAAGATCACGCCGTCGTAGAAGGCGCGCAGGTCGTCCAGGCTGATGTCGGCCGGGTAGTCGACGTTGCCGAAGAGACGGATCTGCGGCTTGTCGAGCACCTGGTGCAGGGCCGTGATGATGCCCTTGATCCGCGGGTGGTCGGGGGCGACGCCGTACCGGATCAGTCCGAACGGGGCGGGCATGCGCTCGAAGATGTCGATGGACACACCGGGGTCGGCGGCCACCTCGGACTTGAGCAGGGCGTCGGCGGCGTAGATCCCGGCCGGGCCGGATCCGACGATGGCTACCCGCAGAGGGCGGGGCATGTTCAGGTTCCCTTCGAGCGGTGACAGATCGACTCTTGGGGAAGCCTAAGCTAAGGCAAGCCTAAGTCGGTACGCGGGTCCGGTCTATGAGCCCATAAGGCGATCTTATGGGAAGTCGTGGTCCGGCTTTGCCCCGGGCTCCGGTCCGGGTTTGAACCCCCGGTCATGGGTGACGCAGGCGTGAGGCAGGCGATCGCGTCCACCTCACGAGGGGAGCCCCCGGTGCACCGTCCGGACGACGACCCGGATCCGAACCGGTGGCGGGCCCTGTGGGTGACGCTGGTCGCCGGTTTCATGACCCTGCTGGACGTCACGATCGTCGCGGTCGCCCTGCCGTCCATGCAACGGGAACTGCACGCCTCGGCGGCGTCGGTGCAGTGGGTCGTGTCCGGCTACGCCCTCGCGTTCGCCCTGACACTGGTCACCGCCGGCCGGGTGGGCGACACGTTCGGCAGGCGCCGCGTCTTCCTCGTCGCGCTGGCCGCCTTCGTCGCCTTCAGCGCCGCGGCCGGGGCCGCGCCCGGCATCGAACTCCTGGTCGTCGCGCGGCTCGCCCAGGGGGTCGCCGCGGGCAGCCTCGCGCCGCAGAACTCGGCACTCATCCAGCAACTTTTCCGCGGCGCGGAGCGCGGCCGCGCCTTCGGCCTCTTCGGCGCCACCGTCGGCGTCTCCAGCGCGGTGGGGCCGGTCGTCGGCGGACTGATCCTGGCGCTGGCGGGCCCCGGGGGCTGGCGCTGGATCTTCTACGTCAACGTGCCGGTCGGCGCCCTCGCCTTCGTGCTCGGCCTCCGCCTCCTGCCCCGGGTCGCCCCTGGCGGCCGGGGTCGGCTGGACCCCGTGGGAGTCCTGCTCCTGGGCGCCGGCATCCTGGCCCTGATGCTGCCGCTGGTGCTCGCCGAGGGCGGCGGGATCGGCAGGGTGTGGTGGCTGTTCCCGGCGGGGCTGGTCCTGCTGGCCGCCTTCGCGCGCTGGGAACGGCGGGTGGCCCACCGCGACGGGGAACCGCTGCTCGATCCCGGCCTGCTCACCGAGACCCGCGGCTACGCCACCGGCGCGGGCCTGGCCGCCCTGTACTTCGTCGGGTTCAGCGGCGTGTGGCTGGTCTTCGCGCTCTTCTTCCAGAACGGCCTCGGCTACTCGCCGCTCATGTCCGGCCTGGCGGTGACCCCGTTCGCCGTGGGTTCCGCCACCGCTGCGGCCGTGGCGGGCCGGCTGGTCGAGCGGCTGGGGCGGCTGCTGACGGTCTGGGGACTGGTGGCCGTCATGGCGGGACTCGGCACCACCGCCGTCGTGCTGTGGCTCGCGCCCTCCGACCGGGCGGTGTGGTTCGCGGCCCCGGCCCTGCTGGTCGGCGGCCTGGGCAGCGGCTGTGTGATCTCCCCGAACATCACCATGACGCTGCGGGACGTCCCGGTGCGGATGGCGGGCGCCGCCGGGGGTGCCCTGCAGACGGGCCAGCGACTGGGCGGCGCCGTCGGCACCGCCGCGCTGCCGGGACTGTTCCACCTGACGCTGAACGCCACCCACGACGACTACCACGACGCGGTGGCTCTGTCGGTCGGCTCCGGTGTCGCCGTCATGCTGTGCGCGCTGACCGTAGCGGTCCTCGACTGGCGGCGGGACCGCGCGGGCCGCGCCGGACGCCGCCCGCCCGAGCGGTCCCACAGTCACACCCACGCGGGCCAGGGCTGAAGCGCCGCCCCGGTGGAGGGCCGCTCAGCGCCGCTTGCCGAACTTCCGCAGCATCTGCTGGGCCTGGGCACGGCGACGCGGATCCGCCGCGGCCCTGCGCACCTGCTCCGTCGCCCGGCGGCCCTGCGGGCTGCGCGCGAACTGCTTGATCCGGTCCAGTACTCCGGCCATGACGTTCCTCCGAGTCGACGACGGGTCTTTCCTGCCGGACCGCCTACCCCGCGGTCGCCCGGTCACCCCGCGGGCCGCCGCCGGGTTTGATCCGGCCGCGCCGGGCGACCCGCAGGGACAGCACATCGCAAGCGAACGCCGAGAGGTGAGGCACTGTGGCCGGCAACCAGAAGTCCAAGGCCAAGACGGAACAGGCCAAGGGGAAGGCCAAGGAAGCGGCCGGCCGGGCCGTCGGCAACGAGCGTTTGACGGCGGAGGGCCGCGCCGAGCAGTCCAAGGGCGACGCCCGGCAGGCCAAGGAGAAGGGCAAGGACGCGTTCCGGCACTGACGCCGGAACCCACGACGGACGTACGCGGGCCGCGGAATCCGGCACACCACCGGTTCCGCGGCCCGCGTCGTGCGCGGCGGCGGAACGGCCCGGCGGCAGCGTCGGCCGATGTGGCAGGCGTTCCCGTCGACGCGCTGGGCACCCACCGTCCGTGTAACCGTTGCGGACGCGGGCGCCGGCGCCCCGTCAGGGCACCGGCTGCTCCGCCCAGATGATCTTGCCGGCCGGCGTGTAGCGCGTGCCCCAGCGCTCGGCGAGCTGCGCGACGAGGAAGAGACCGCGCCCGCCCTCGTCCGTCATGGCGGCGTACCGCAGGTGCGGCGAGGTGCTGCTGCTGTCGAACACCTCGCAGATCAGGCTCCGGTCCCGCACCACCCGGACCTGGACGGTCTCCCCGCCGTAGCGGATCGCGTTGGTGACCAGTTCGCTGAGGATCAGCTCGGTCGTGAACGCCAGCTCGTCCAGCCCCCACTCGGCCAGCCGCCGGGTGACCTGGGAGCGGATCTCACCGACCGCGGCCGGGTCGTTCGGGACCTGCCATTCGGCGACCCGGTCGGGGCCGAGCGCGTGGGTGCGGGCGACGAGCAGGGCGATGTCGTCGCCCGGCCGGTCCGGGAGCCGGGCGTCGAGGACGGTCCGGCAGGTCTCCTCCGGCGACTGACCGGCCGTCTCCAGCGCCCGGCGCAGATGTTCCAGGCCGACGTCGATGTCGTGTTCCCGGGTCTCGACGAGCCCGTCGGTGTAGAGCACCAGCCGGCTCCCCTCCGCCAGGTGCAGCTCGGTCGTCTCGAACGGCAGGCCGCCCAGGCCCAGCGGCGGTCCGGCGGGCACCTCCGGGAACTCCACGGTGCCGTCGGGCCGGATCAGTGCCGGCGGCGGATGACCCGCCCGGGCCAGCACACAGACACGGGAGACGGGGTCGTAGATGGCGTAGAGGCAGGTGGCGCCGGTGACCGGGGCGGTGTCGTCGGCCGCCTCGTCCTGGTCGATGCGGCCGA
This sequence comes from Streptomyces sp. NPDC058796, assembly GCF_042745235.1. Taxonomy (NCBI): domain Bacteria; kingdom Bacillati; phylum Actinomycetota; class Actinomycetes; order Kitasatosporales; family Streptomycetaceae; genus Streptomyces; species Streptomyces sp. NPDC058796. The sequence continues at coordinate 75,192 of NZ_JBHYOP010000009.1, read as the reverse complement.
CCAGCTCGTCGAGGAGGCCGAGCAGTTCGTCGGGCGGCAGGTCGAGCGACGTGAAGTTGTGCACCGCCGTCCGCAGCCGCCCCATGGTGGCCGCCGCGTGCAGTCCGTGGCCGACGACGTCACCCACCACGAGGGCCACCCGCGCCCCCGACAGCGGCAGCACGTCGAACCAGTCGCCGCCGACCCCGGCCTGCGCGGGCAGGTACCGGTAGGCGATCTCCAGGGCGTTCTGCTCGGGCATCCGGCGCGGCAGCAGACTGCGCTGGAGGGTGACCGCCATGCTGTGCTCGCGGGTGTAGCGGCGCGCGTTGTCGATGGAGACCGCGGCCCGCGCGACCAGTTCCTCGGCGAGCGTCAGCTCGTCCTCGTCGAACGGCTCGGGTTTCTCCGAACGCCAGAAGCTGACCACCCCGAGCACCAGCGTGCCCGCCCGCAGCGGCACGGTGATCAGCGAGTGGACGCCGTACTCCACCACCTGTGCGGAGCGCTCCAGGTCCTGCGCCTGCCAGCCCGGGGCCTCGTCCAGCCGCGGTTCGAGCACAGGGCGGCCCGTCTCCAGGGAGCGGCCCTGCGGGGAGGAGGACACGAAGCGGAGTTGCCGGCCCACCGGGTAGAGCGGGACCTCCTCGCGGATGCCGCTGAGCGCGGCGCGGCTCAGCGGGGTCGCGCTCCCCGGCTGACCGCCGGCCAGCACGGCGTCGTACAGGTCCACGCTGACGTAGTCCGCGAACCGGGGCACGGCCAGCTCCGCCAGTTCCTCGGCGGTGCGGGTGACGTCCAGGCTGGTGCCGATGCCCACACCGGCGGCGTACAGGATGTCCAGGCGTTCGCGGGCGGTTTCGGCCCGTCCGGACAGCGCCCGCAGCTCCGTCGAGTCCCGGAGCGTGGTGACGCTTCCGGCGGGGCCGCCGCGGATGTCCGTGGGGCGCTGGTTGACCGCCAGCAGCCGGTCCCTGACCAGGTGCACCTCGTCGGTGGCGACGCGGCCGGAGGCCAGCAGCTCCGCGGTGCCGTCCGGGAGGCCGAGTTCGCCGACCTGCCGTCCCTCGGCGTCGGCGGGCAGGTCGAGCAGGCGCTGCCCCTCGTCGTTGGCGAGCAGCAGCCGGCCGTCGGGGCCGACGATGAGCACGCCCTCCCGGACGCTGTGCAGGACCGCGTCGTGGTGTTCGTACATCCGGGTCATCTCGTGCGGCCCCAGGCCGTGCGTCTGCCGCAGCAGCCGCCGGCTGACCAGCGCGGTGCCCGCCGTCGCCAGGGCCAGGCCGACGCCCGCCACGATCAGCACCAGCGGCAGCTGCCGGTCGGCGGCACCGCCCACGTTCTCCGTGGTGATGCCGGCCGACACGAGGCCCACCACCTCGCCGTCCGGCGCCTCGACGGGCACGACGGCCTGCACGAGCGGGCCGATGGTCCCGTCGACCTGCTCGGTCACCGTCTCCCCGTTCAGCGCTGGGGCGATGGTGCCCACGAACTCCTTGCCGATGCGGTCGGGCTTGGGATGGGTGTAGCGGATGCCGTCGGTGTTCATGACGACGATGAAGTCCACGCCCGTGGCCCTGCGCGCCGCCTCGGCCCGGGGCTGGAGCACGGCCGTGGGGTCGGGGCCGCGCAGGGCCTCGCGGATGCCGGGGGAGTTGGCGAACGTCGCGGCCACGGCGACGGACCGGTTGCGGGCCTCCACCTCGCTGTCGTGCCGCACCTGGAGCACCAGCGCCACCGCCGCAGCCACCACGAGCAGCAGCACGATGAACACGTTCATGGCGAAGACCTGGCCTGCGACGCTGCGCCCGGACAGCGCGGAGCGCAGCGCCGCCGCGCGTCCTCGCCGCCCCGCGCCCGCCCCTCGTCGTGACCGGTCCGCGTCTCGCCGGACCCGGGCGAGCGAACCGCTGGGACGACGGGGTGACCGCTCTCCCGATCGACCCATCAGTCGGACCATGTGCCCATGTCTACACTGCCGGGCCCGAGGAGGCGAGGGGCGCTCCCGGCGGCGAAGCCGCCCGGCACGGGCAGGTCCGGGCCCGCGCTCACCCGGGACCCCGGTGCCGCGAGTGGCGGGTGGCGAGCAGCAGGGCGATGTCGTCGGGGCGGTCCTCGGTGCGGCGCGCGGTGCGGGTGAGCCGGTCGGCGACGCCCGCGAGCGAGCGGCCGTCCGCCCCCGCCGCAAGCGCGCCCTCCCTGGCCAGGGCCTGCCCGAGGGCGGTGATGCCGTCGTCGATGTCGGCGCCGGGCCGCTCCACCAGCCCGTCGGTGTACAGGGCGAGGACGGCGCCGGGCTCGACCCGGAACTCGGTCAGCGGATACGGCGCGCCGGGGTCCACCCCGAGCACCATCCCGCCGGGCAGGTCCACGGGCTCGGTGCGTCCGTCCGGGTGGCGCAGCAGCGGGGGCGGGTGGCCCGCGCGGGCCGCGCAGGCCCGTCCGGTGGCCGGGTCCAGCCGGATGTAGCAGCAGCTCGCGAACAGGCCCGGGTCCAGGTCGGTCAGCAGGTGGTTGACGCCGCCGAGCACCTCGTCGGGCGCACGGTCCCCGAGGGCGAAGGCGCGCACGGCGCTGCGCAGTTGTCCCATGGTGGCCGCCGCCTGCACGCCGTGCCCCTGCACGTCGCCGATGACCAGCGCCATGCCGTCGCCCGAGGCGACCACGTCGTACCAGTCACCGCCCACCTCCATGCCCTGGGTGCCGGGCAGGTAGCGCCCGGCGGTCTCCAGCAGCGGGTGCGCCGGGAGCCGGCGGGGCAGCAGCGCCCGCTGCAGGCCGCGGGCGAGCGCGGTCTCGGACTCGTAGCGCCTGGCCTTCTCCATCGCCTGGGCGATCACCCCGGCGAGGGCGGTGAGCACGGAGCGCTCCTCGGTGCCGAAGCTCCGGGCGCGGTCGAAGCCCAGGATGCAGGAGCCGACCGGGCGGCCGGAGGCGATCAGCGGGAGGAAGGCGCGGGCGCCCTCCGTGGCGTCCAGCGGGATGCCCGGGTAGGCGGCGGCCAGGGCCTGCATCGAGTCGAAGAAGAGTGGGCGGCCGCTGGTCAGCGTCTCGACCCCGGGCAGCCGGGCGTCCAGCGCCACCCCCTCGAAGGGGGCGAGGAAGCCGGGCGGGAAGCCCGTCTCCCACGCCAGGTAGAGGTGCCGCTCCTGGAGCAGGTAGATGGCGAGCCGACGGCCGCCGAACGCGGGCAGCAGTTCCCGTACGACCACCGCGGCCACCTGGCGTGCCGTGACCGCCTCGGTCAGGGCCACGGCCAGGACGATGGGCCGGTACACGGGCGGCGTGGTGGCGACGGCGGTGGGTCCGGGGTCCTGGGCCCCGGATGCCGCCTGCGCCGGTCCGTGCTCGGGCGTGAGGCCGGCGGACGCGTCGGCCACCCGGTTGGCCGGGCGGAGTGTTCCGGTCAGCAGGTCCCGCCCGGGATGCACGGAGACCGCGAGCCAGTCGCCCTCGTAGGGCTGCGGGGTGGCCCGGCGGCTGTCGTCGGGCGGGCGCCGGACGTGGAAGTGGACCGGGTCCGGGGAGAGCAGGGCGCCGCGCAGATGGTCCTCGTAGGCGGCCTGGTCGAGCCAGGGCACGGCCTCCCACAGGGAGTGGCCCAGCAGCCGGGCCCGGGGCAGGCCCAGCAGCCGGGCGGCGCGCGGATTGGCGTAGACGACGGTGCCCAGCCGGTCCACACAGAACACGCCGTCCGGCAGCAGGTCGGCCGCGGCGTCCGCGACGCTGCCGCAGGACGGCTCGCGTACGACGCCCCGCACCGGGCCGCCGGCGTGGGGAGCCGCCTGTGGTCTCCACAGTTCCACCAGGCGCAGTGTGCCGTCCGCGGCACGCGCGTACAGAGGCAGCGGGGGCGGCAGGCCGGCGGCTGTCTGCCGCAGCGCCGCGGCGATCCGGTGCCCGTCGTCGGGCGTCAGCGCGCCGGTGAGCGCGTCGAGTGTGACGACCGGGTCCCGGGTGTCTTCGGCCAGGCCGAGCAGTGCGCACAGCGGTTCGTCCACGGTGACGGCGCCGGATTCGGGGTTCCAGGCGAAACTTCCGGCGTGCTGCGGGTGCCGTGCAGACGGTGGCGGTCGCAGGCACAGCGGTTCGCCGTCCCAGAGCACGGGCGGCGCGTCCTGTTCCCGGGCCGACCGGTCCAGCAGCACGCCGAGTTCCCGCGCCGCCTCTTCCATCCGGTTCAGGCCATCGAGCACCTCGGCGGTGTCGGAGGCCGAGGGCCGCAGGACGGTCAGGACGCCGTACGTCCGCGCGGCACCGGCGACGGGCACGTACAGGGACCCGAAGGGGAACGGCAGACCGGCTGCGAACTGCGGGTAACGGCGCATGGTCTCGGTCGCGTTGGGCAGCACCACGCGGGTGCCGAGCCGGTAGGCGTCGGCCACCGGGAACGCGCTGTCGGCGTGCAGCCGCCACCAGGGACGGAACAGCGGTCCGGGCAGCCCGGCGAGGACGGCGAGCCGCAGCAGCCCGGGTGTGCGGGAGGGCAGGTAGATCCCGCCCGCGTAGCCGCCGGCCGCACTGATCGCCTGCGCACAGGCGTCGACGAACAGCGCCGTCGGCCTTACCGGCATCCGGCCTGCGTCCTCGGCGCCTGCACTCATCGGCCCCACCTCGTCCGTGCGCCGTCACGCGGGCGGCACAGCAAGGATGCGCCACTCCACCGGCATCGCGCACGCGATGGGGCCGCACGAGTGACCGCGACGGGGCGTTGACCGCGGGGACGGGAGTCCGTAACCTCCTCCGCGACATTCGGAAAGCATTCCGAAACTTTCGGAGTTCCGGTTCTCCCGGGACGGCCCCGAACGGCTCCCGCACACCGATACGAGGAACGGAATGACATGCGCATGACTCTGCTACGTCTGTCCAGAGCGGCCACCGCCGGGCTCGTCGCCGCCGCCGCGCTGACCGCCGCTGCCCACTCCGCCGAAGCCGCTGCGCCCACCGGGCCCGCCGCCGCCGACACGCTCGGCGCCGCGGCGGCGGCCCAGGGCCGCTACTTCGGCACCGCCGTCGCGGCGAGCCACCTCGGCGAGGCCGACTACGTCTCCACCCTGAACCGCGAGTTCAACTCGGCGACGCCCGAGAACGAGATGAAGTGGGACGCCACCGAGCCCACCCGCGGCACCTTCACCTTCTCGGCCGCCGACCGGGTCGTCGACCACGCCCGGGCACAGGGCATGGACGTCCGCGGCCACACCCTCGTCTGGCACTCCCAACTGCCCTCCTGGGTGGGCGGCCTGGGCGCGGCAGACCTGCGCGCCGCCATGAACAACCACATCAACCGCGTCATGGGCCACTACAAGGGCCAGATCCACAGCTGGGACGTCGTCAACGAGGCGTTCCAGGACGGCGGCAGCGGCGCCCGGCGCAGCTCGCCCTTCCAGGACAAGCTGGGTGACGGCTACATCGAGGAGGCGTTCCGCACCGCCCGTGCCGCCGATCCCGCCGCGAAGCTCTGCTACAACGACTACAACACCGACGGGGTCAACGCGAAGAGCACGGCCGTCTACAACATGGTCAAGGACTTCAAGTCCCGCGGCGTGCCCATCGACTGCGTCGGCTTCCAGGGCCACTTCAACAGCAATTCCCCGGTCCCGGCCGACCTCCGGGCCAACCTCCAGCGCTTCGCCGACCTCGGCGTCGACGTGCAGATCACCGAGCTGGACATCGAGGGCTCCGGCGCCGCCCAGGCCGACGGCTACGCCCGTGTGGTCGAGGCCTGCCTCTCCGTGGACCGCTGCACCGGCATCACCGTGTGGGGCGTCACCGACAAGTACTCGTGGCGCAGCGGCGGCACCCCGCTGCTGTTCGACGGGAACTACGAGGCGAAGCCCGCGTACGACGCCGTACTGACCGCCCTCGGCGGCACCGGCGGCGGTGACGACGGCGGCGGCCCGGGCGACGGAACCGCGACCTGCACCGCCACCTACACCCGGACCGCGGACTGGAGCAGCGGCTACAACGGCCAGGTCACCGTCACCGCGGGCAGTGAGCCGATCGGCTCCTGGGCGGCGACCGTCACCTTCCCCGCGCCGCAGCGGGTCGAGGCCACCTGGAACGCCGCACCGTCCTGGAACGGCGACGTCATGACCGCGCGGCCGAGCTGGAACGGCACCCTGGCGGCCGGGGCGTCGACCAGTTTCGGCTTCACGGTGACGAAGAACGGCAGCGACGCCGCCCCCGTGGTGGGCGGCTGCACCGCCTCCTGACCCGTCCGGCGCACCGGGCCGCCGCCCAGGGCACCTCCGGGGGCGGCGGCCCGGTGTGCCTCGCCACGGCTGCCGTCCGGTGCCCGGGACCGACCGGGACGGCGTCCTTTCCGGCGCACTCGGCCCAGGGCTGTCCGAAAAACGGCGCGTCCGGCGGAAGTTGGGGCAAAGAGACTGTGGTGACGGTCCCGGTGCGTATCGTGAGGAGCCGGGGCCCTCGCTTTCCCTACCCGGCCCCGGACCGGACGGTGAGGCTCTGTATGACTCCGGCGCACAGACCCGATGCCGCGGACGCCTCGGCCGTGTCCTCGGTGGTGGAGTTCAGGGGCGGATCCGCGATGATCCCGGCCTCCCGGGACGTCGTGCACGGCTTCGTCGACCGGCTCGGGGAGCGGGGCGTGGACCTGGCCGACGGCTTCCTGGACGCTGCCCGCCTGGTCGCCAGCGAACTGGTGACGAACGCGCTCCGGCACGCGCCCGGCCCCTGCCGACTGGAGCTGACCCTGGTGGACGACGGTGTGGAGATCGCCGTGTCGGACACGGGGGAGGAGTTCCCCACGTTCCTGCCCCGCGATCCCCTGCGGGTCGGCCGGCACGGGCTGGAGATCGTGACCCGCCTGTGCGACGAGGTCATCACCAAGCCGCACGCGACGGGCAAGACGGTCTACGCCCGCCTGCCGCTGCGCTGACGCCGCACGGACGGCGACTCAGGCGGCCAGGGCCCGTTCGACCGTCGGGAAGCAGGCGATGAGGCTGTCGACGCCCACGAGCCGCAGTACGCGCTCGACGGCGTGCCGGGGCGCGGCGATCCGGAACCAGACGCCGCGGGACTCGGCGGCCTGGTGGGCGGCGATGAGCACGTTGATGCCGCTGGAGTCGAGGAAGGCCACCTCCGCGAAGTCGACCACCGTGCCCGGCGCCGTCTGGACGCAGGACAGCAGCACGTCGCGGAGCTGACTGCTGCCGTCAAGGTCGACCTCCCCGGCGAGGGTGACGACGCTGACGCCGTCGCCCGTGGTGGTACGGGTGATCAGCAGCCGCTCGGGTACTGCCGCTCCCTCGATGTCCGCCACGTTCCCTCATCTCCCGCATATGCCCGGCCCGTCGTCGGTGGCTTGATGTTAAGGCCCTTCGGGGCAGTCGTGGGCCACTTGTGCACACCGCGGGCCGCCCGGGGCCCGGCGGACCGGGCTCGGCGCGCGCGAAGGGGCTCCTCTGACTACGGTCGAGGTGTGGTGGCTCATACATTCGAGGAGCTCGTGCACAAGCGTCGTGCGGCGGACCAGGCCCGCCACCGGGTCGAGACGCTGCGGGACTCGTACGGGCCTCCCACACAGCATCAGTGGACCCCGCGGCAGTCGAACACCTACGAGACCGCCGTACGGGCCTGGCGCGACCTCGACCGGGACGCGCAGACCGCGATGACCGAGTACGTGAAGGAGGGTGGTCAGTCCCGCCACAAGATCGAGGCGAAGGTCCGCAAGGCCGTCCAGGACGGGGGCCAGGGCTCCTGACCGAAGGGGGCGGTCCGGCACATCCGGACATCGGCAAGCCCCGCACCCGAGGGCGGATTCCAGGGCGCGGGGCTTTCTCCTGCCCCGGAACACGGGTTCCCCGCTCCGGGGGGCGCCGGCGCTCGGAGCGGGGGCCTGGAGCGGCGCGTCGTGCGAGCCCGTCGGTGCCGGCCGGTGTCACACCCGCCCGGCCACGGCCTCGTCCAGCAGACCGCGTACGGCGTCCAGTGCCGCAGCCCGGTCCTCGGGCACCAGGCCGATGCGGGTGCGGCGGTCGAGGAGGTCGGACTCGTCGAGGGCTCCCTCGTGACGCAGGGCCCACAGGAGTTCGGCGCCCGTGACGGGGTGGTCCGGCAGAATCCGCTCGCCGAGCCGGGGGTCGCGGGCGGCGAGGGCGTGGACGGCCGGCGCCTCCGTGCCGTAGCGGCGGACCAGACGGCGCGGTGCCCGCAGCGCGGCCAGGGCGTGCGGTGCGGCGGCGCCGACCAGCGGCAGCGCGGCGGTGGGGGACGGGCCCGCGCCGAGCCGGCGGGCGGCGACGGCGGCATCCACGGCGTCCTCGGCCATGCGCCGGTACGTGGTGAGCTTGCCGCCGACCACGGTGACCACGCCCTCCGGCGAGGTGAGCACCGCGTGCCGACGGGAGACGTCCGCCGTGCGGGGACCGCCGCCGGACCCGTCGGCGGGCCCCGTGTCCAGCAGGGGGCGCAGGCCCGCGAATGCGCCCACCACGTCCTCGCGGCGCACCGGCGCGTCCAGCACGGAACCGAGCACGTCCAGCAGGAAGCCCACGTCGGTCTCGGGCACCTCGGGAACGTCCGGTACCTCGCCCTCCACGGGCTCGTCGGTCAGACCGACGTAGACCCGCCCGTCGCCCTGGGGCAGCACCAGGACGAAGCGGTTGGTCTCCCCGGGAACCGGCACGTGCAGTCCGGCGGGCAGCGGGCCGAGCCGGTCGGAGCGCAGGACCAGGTGGGTGCCGCGGGAGGGGCGGACCCGGATGCCGTCCACGAGGTCACCGGCCCACACCCCGGAGGCGTTGATGACCGCGCGGGCGCGGATCTCGCCCTCCTCCCCGGTGGTCTCGTCGCGCATCCGGGCGCCGGACGCGGTCAGCTCCAGCGCCCGCACCCGGGTCAGCACCCGGGCGCCGCGCGCGGCGGCGGTCCGGGCGAGCGCGGCCACCAGGCGGGCGTCGTCCGTGAGCCGGCCGTCCCACGACAGCAGCCCACCGCGCAGCCGGTCGGAGCGCAGGGCGGGGGCCAGGTGGCGGGTCTCCACGGCGGACAGCCGGCGCGGCGCGGGCAGCGTGGCCCGCGCGGTGCGCGCCGCCAGCCGCAGCGTGTCGCCGGCCCGGAACCCGGCCCACGCCAGCGCCGCCTGCCCCCGCGAGACCAGCGGCGTGAGCGGCAGCACGAACGGCTGGGCGTGCACCAGGTGGGGCGCCGTGCGTTCCATGAGCACCCCGCGCTCGACCGCGCTCTCGTGGGCCACGTCCAGCTGCGCGGAGGCGAGGTAGCGCAGGCCGCCGTGGATCAGCTTGGAGCTCCAGCGGGAGGTGCCGAAGGCCAGGTCGTGGGCGTCCACGGCGACCACGCTCAGGCCCCGGGCCGCCGCGTCCAGCGCGACGCCGGCGCCCGTCGCGCCGAGCCCGACGACCAGGACGTCCACGACGGCACCGCCCACCGCCTCGGTGAGCTCGCGCGAGCGCCGCGCGGCGGACAGGGAGGCCCCGGCGGCGGGGCTGCTGCTGGTCGGGCTCATGGGGCGAGGGTCCTCTCCAGGATGGTGCGCAGTTCCCCCAGGAAGGCCGCGGGGGTCAGCTCGGCGTCGTCCTCGTCGGTCATGGTGCGCAGCGACAGGGCGAACGACTGGACGACCAGCAGGACGGACCGCGCCTGCCGTCCGGTGTGGGCCGGGCGCACCGACCCGTCGGCGTGGCCCTCGGCCAGCCCGCCGGCCAGCAGCTCCAGCAGTGCCTCCTGGCTCGCCCCGCGCCGGTCGAGGACGTAGGGCAGCAGCAGCTCGGGATCGACGTCGACGATCTTGCGGAAGAGCGGATGCGCGCGGAACGCCTCCACCCCGGTGACCAGCCCCTCGACGATGCGCGGGCGGGTGTCCAGGCCCGGCCGGGGCTCGGGAATGGCGCCGGTGGCCACCGCGATCCACTCGCGGGTCATCAGGTCGCCGACCAGGGTCCGCACGTCCGGCCAGCGCCGGTACAGCGTCATCCGGGAGACGCCGGCGCGGCGGGCCACGTCGGTCATCGTCGTGCGGCGGACCCCGACGGCCAGCACGCAGTCGCGCACGGCGTCCAGCACGGTGTCGTTGTCCGAGGCGTTCGGTCGGTCCGGGCTGCGGTCCGGGCCGTTGTGACGGTTGGGCGTCATGTGTAACAGTGTAACGCCCCAGGGGCCGCGCAGACCGCATCCCCCGAACCGACCGTGAGGACGACAGGCAATGGACATGCTGTGGAACGGCTGGGGCGACCCGGCCAGGGCGACGCCGCTGCCCGGCACGGTGACCGGGGTGCTGCGCGAACTGCTCGGCGTGAAGCCCCGCGACACCGCCCCCGTCCCGCTGGAAGGGATCGGTGTACCCGCGTCGCCGCTGGACGAAGCCGCCCGCCGCGCCCTGGAGACCGCCGTCGGCGACCGCCCCGACCGGGTGCGCACCGACGCCGAGACCCGCGTCCGCCACACCCGCGGCAAGTCCACCCCCGACCTGCTGCGGATGCGGACCGGCGACACCACCGACACCCCCGCCGCGGTCGTCCTCCCCGACAGTCACGACGAGGTGCTCGCCGTACTCGACGTCTGCGCCCGGCACGGCCTGGCCCTCGTCCCCTTCGGCGGCGGCACCTCCGTCGTCGGCGGCCTCGCACCCGAGGGCCGGTCCGGACGCGCCGGCTTCGTCGCCCTCGACCTGCGGCACATGGACCGCCTGCTCGACCTCGACGAGGTCTCCCGCACCGCCACCCTGCAACCCGGCCTGCGCGCCCCCGAGGCCGAGGCTCTGCTCGCCGCACGGGGCTACACCCTCGGCCACTTCCCCCAGTCCTACGAGTGGGCCACCATCGGCGGCTTCGCCGCGACCCGCTCCAGCGGACAGGCCTCCGCCGGCTACGGACGCTTCGACGAGATGGTCCTCGGCCTCACCCTCGCCACCCCCGAGGGCACCCTCGACACCGGCCGCGCCCCGCGCTCCGCCGCCGGACCCGACCTGCGCCAGCTGGTCCTGGGCTCCGAGGGAGCCTTCGGCGTCATCACCTCGGTCACCGTGCGCATACGGCCCCTGCCGGAGGTCCGCCGCTACGAGGGCTGGCGCTTCGCCTCCTTCGACGCGGGCGCCACCGCGCTGCGCCGCCTCGCCCAGGACGGTCCCCGTCCCACGGTGCTGCGGCTGTCCGACGAGACCGAGACCCTGATCGGCCTCGCCCAGCCCGACGCCATCGGCGCGTCCCTCGACCGGCAGGACGCCGGCTGCCTGGCCGTCGTCGGCTTCGAGGGCACCGAGGAGGACGCCGCGCACCGCCGCGAGGGCGCCGCCGCGGTCCTGCGCGAGTGCGGCGGCACCTTCGCCGGGGACGAGCCGGGGCAGCGCTGGGCCCACGGCCGCTACTCGGCGCCGTACCTGCGCGACTCGCTGCTCGACGCCGGGGCGCTCGCCGAGACCCTGGAGACCGCGACCTACTGGTCCCGGATCCCCGCCCTGTACACCGCCGTCCGCGACGCGCTCACCGGCACCCTCACCGAGGCAGGCACCCCGCCGCTGGTCATGTGCCACATCTCGCACGTCTACGAGAACGGCGCCTCGCTGTACTTCACCGTCGTCTCCGCCCAGGGCGAGGACGCCGTGGCGCACTGGACGCGGGCCAAGCACGCCGCCAACGAGGCGATCCTCGCGGCGGGCGGCACCATCACCCACCACCACGGCGTGGGCACCGACCACCGTGACTGGTACGTCCGGGAGGCCGGGCCCCTCGGCTTGGCGGCCCTGAGCGCCGTCAAGCGGAGCCTGGACCCGGCCGGCGTGCTCAGCCCCGGCGTCCTGCTGCCCGGGGACGGACCAGGCCGCCCGGCACACCCCAACCCGTGAGACAACCGTCCGGCACCACCCCCCAGCCCGGAGGCACATCGATGCGACAGTTCACCGCCGTCGTCAACCCCACCGCGGGCGGCGCCACCTCGGCCGCCGCGCTGCTCGGGGTGGCCCGGCTGCTGCGGGAGGCGGGCGCCGGGCTGGAGACCGAGTACAGCCGCAGCCTCGGCCACGCCCGGGAGATCGCCCGGCGGGCCGGGGAGCGCGGCCGGGTGGTGCTCGCCGTCGGCGGTGACGGCATGGCGGGCGGGATCGGCGGCGCCCTCAGCGGCACCGGGGCGACGCTGGGACTCGTCCCGGCCGGCCGGGGCAACGACTTCGCGCGCGCCCTGGGCCTGCCCACCGGGCCCGCCGCCCTCGCCGAGGTGCTGCTGCGGGGCGAGCCGCGCCCCGTCGACACCATCGAGGTCACCTCCGCCGTCCACGACCGCACCGTCGTGCTCGGCAGCGTCTACGCCGGTGTCGACGCGCTCGCCAACCGCCACGCCAACGAGACGCGCCTGCTGCGCGGTGCCGCCTCCTACTACGCGGGCGCCCTGCGCGCCGTCACGGGCTGGCGTGCCACCCGCTACCGCGTCACCGTCGACGGCGAGGAACACGTCTTCACCGGCTACACCACGGTGGCCGCCAACTCCGGCTTCTACGGCTTCAACCGGCGCATAGCGCCGTCCGCCCGGGTCGACGACGGCCTGCTGGACGTCGTGATGATCCACCAGGCGCCCCGGCTGCTGTTCTTCGCCCTCATGAACGAGCTCGCATCGGGCGCCCACGTCCGCCGCCCCCAGGTCCGCGTCCTGCGCGGGAAGGAGGTACGCATCGAGGCCGACCGGGCCGTACCGTACGGCGCCGACGGCGAGGTCGAGGCCGTCGTCCCGGTCACGGCCAGGGTGCTGCCCGGCGCGCTGCGCGTCCTGTGCTGAGCACGCCGCCGGGCCGGCCACCGCAGACGGTGACCGGCCCGGCGGGTGCGGCTCTCAGCCCCGGGGGGTGGTGAACCGTTCCCAGACGCGGTGCGAGCCCAGCAGTTCGGTGACCTGTTCCAGGGCCGCCGTGCCGGAGTCGGCGACGATCACACCGGGCGCGTCGACCGGGACCCCCGACGCCTCCAGCGCGACCTCGCCGCCCGCCCAGACGCCGATCGCCTTGCCGTGCCGGAACGCCTCCGACACCAGCAGGCTCACCCGCGGGTCGGTCGTCGCCGGCCGTGCGGGCGCCGGCCCGGACTTGTAGTCGCGCGGGGTGTACGCGTCGCTGCCCATGTCCGGCGCCCCCGCCAGCAGTACGGCGTCGAACTCGACGGAGCGCGCGGTGACGTAGCTGCGCTGGACGGTCACCGCGGCGTCGCCCGAGCCGAGGGTGCCCCCGTTCGGCGCCACCACCAGCGGTACCATCCCCGCGTTCAGCACCGCCTGCCGCACGGCGTTCACGCCCTCCAGGTCGCCCCCGCCCGTGACGATGCCGACGACCCGGCCGTCGGTGGGCCAGGTCCGCCCGACCTGCGACAGCGCCGGGCTCGGCTCGACGTCGGCCAGCGGGACGGTCGGCTGCGGGGCGGGGAGGCCGAGTCCCTCGGCGACACCCGCGCACAGCTCCGGGTCGATGTTGGCCAGCACCTGGAGCGTCCGCTCCCGGACGGCCTGCTCGTAGCACTTGCCCAGCTCGAAGGTGTAGGCGCCGATGATGTGCTCGCGCTCCACCGGGCTCATGCTCAGCCAGAAGCGCCGGGGCTGGCTGAAGTGGTCCGCGAACGACTCCGGCGCCTCGCGCACCTTGGTCGCCTCCGGGACCCGCACCGGCGCCTCGATGTACGCGCCCTCGGCGGCGCCGGCCGTGAACGGGCAGCCGCCGTCCAGGGAGTTGGGCCGGTAGGGCGCCACCCCGCGGTGCACCGCCGTCTGGTGCATGCCGTCGCGCAGCATGTCGTTGACCGGCGCCTGCGGCCGGTTGATCGGCAGCTGCGGGAAGTTGGGGCCGCCCAGACGCGTGATCTGCGTGTCCAGGTACGAGAACAGCCGCCCCGCGAGCAGCGGGTCGTCGGTGATGTCGATGCCGGGGACCAGGTGGCCGACGTGGAAGGCGACCTGCTCGGTCTCGGCGAAGAAGTTGGACGGGTTGCGGTTCAGCGTCAGCAGCCCCACCGGCTGCACCGGTGCCAGCTCCTCGGGCACGATGTTGGTCGGGTCCAGCAGGTCGATGCCCTCGAAGGTCTGCTCCGGGTTGTCGGGGAAGGTCTGGATGCCCAGCTCCCACTGCGGGTACGCGCCCGCCTCGATCGCGTCCGCCAGGTCCCGGCGGTGGAAGTCCGGGTCGACGCCGTTGATGAGCTGCGCCTCGTCCCACACCAGGGAGTGCACGCCCAGCTTCGGCTTCCAGTGGAACTTCACCAGCGTCGTCTCACCCGCGGCGTTGACCAGCCGGAAGGTGTGGACGCCGAAGCCCTCCATCATCCGGTAGGAGCGCGGGATGCCGCGGTCGCCCATGAAGAAGATGGTGTGGTGGGTCGCCTCGGTGTGCAGCGAGACGAAGTCCCAGAAGGTGTCGTGCGCGCTCTGCGCCTGCGGGATCTCCCGGTCCGGGTGCGGCTTCGCGGCGTGCACCACGTCCGGGAACTTCACGGCGTCCTGGATGAAGAAGACCGGAATGTTGTTCCCGACCAGGTCGAAGACGCCCTCACTGGTGTAGAACTTCGTCGCGAACCCGCGGGTGTCCCGCACGGTGTCCGACGACCCCCGCGAGCCGACCACCGTGGAGAACCGCGTGAACACCGGCGTCTCCACGTCCGCCGCGAGGAACCCGGCCTTCGTCACGGAGGCAGCCGTGCCGTAGCTCTGGAAGACACCGTGCGCGCCGGCGCCGCGAGCGTGCACCACGCGCTCCGGGATGCGCTCGTGGTCGAAGTGCATGACCTTCTCGCGCAGATGGTGGTCCTGCAGCAGCACGGGGCCGCGCGGACCCGCCTTCAGCGAGTGGTCGGTGTCGTACAGCCGAGTGCCCTGAGCGTTCGTCAGGTAGGCGCCGGACTGCGCGACGCGGGCCTGGTCGGCGCCGGTGGGCTGGCCGGTGGGCGAGACGGTGTCCGGGCCGCTCTGGTCCGGCTTCGGGGGCAGCGGCTCCCGGGGCTCGGTGGGTTCGGCGACGGGCGGCGACTCGGACCCGGGTTTGCCGGGGACGCCGTCCGCCGGTCCGCCACCGTCGCCCTGCAGGCTCTCGGTGACCTTGTGGGCTACCCGCTTGAGGGGGTTGGCCTCGCTCATCAGCCTCTTCTCCGTTCTGGGCGGGCCGCTGCACGCGGCCGGTCGTGTTCGGGTACCGACTGCCGTGGTGGGCCGTGACCGCGTACCCAGCGAGCGGGACTCAAGGCATGGGCGCGGGGGAACGGACGCGGTCGTCTCAGGTGACGGACTCCCCGTCGTGCACGCCGCCCTGACAGCGTTTCGTGAAGGATCCCGTCCCCGACTGGTCGACCGAGACGACGATCAGCCCGCCGCCCTGGATGCACTCGGTCGCCGTCACGTCCGCCGGGAGGTGCGCGTCGGGGGAACCGGAGGCCGCGGCGGGAGCCGCGCAGAGCACCGGCACGGTCAGGGCCGCGACCACGGCCCACAGGGACTTGCGCATCAGTGGGGCTCCTTCTCGACGGTCCGTACCAGCGTCACCGGGCGCGGTGCGGTCCGCCACTTCAGACGCGCGCACGAGGGAGGGCCCCGACCGGCCGCGCCGGCCGGGGCCCGTGTGCACCTGGGTCCGGAGTCGGTGTCAGGCAGGAGTGTGCGTCACCCGCACCGGCTCGAACGAGACGCGGGTGCGCCCGCCGCCGTCCGCCCAGACCACCTCGACCTCCCGCTCGCCGGGCACGACCTCCGTGACGGCGTCCGCCAGCGGGCCGGGCCCCGGTTCGCCGGTGAGCGCGGCCAGGCAGACGTGCAGCGAGGTGCCGCCGCCGGACTCGCCGGACAACCGGGGCAGCTCGGCCCACTGCGTGTACGCGGTGCCCTGCGGGGCGCGGACGGTCTCGGGGCCGGGATTCCAGCCGTGCAGTCCGTGCAGTGCCGAGACCAGGGGCTCCTCGGGGCCGGTGGCCCACCCGGTGTGCGTGAGGCGAGCGCCGGGCGGCGCCCCGGTCACCCGGTGCACCCTCAGCTCGTACGGCCCCTTGGCCACGGTCACGCTCTCCACCCGCAGCCCCGGCACCATCGGGGGGCCGCCGGCGAACACCGGCCGGTGCCAGGACGCCGCCCAGCCCCAGCCCTCGCCCTGCCCCGCGCCGAGCGGGTGGACACGGCGCCGCACACTGCCGCGGCCGTTCACCTGGACCGAGAGGTGGTTGTCCGCGACGTTCGCGACGGCGGTGGGGCCGGTCCGGGTCGAGTAGGCATGCCGGCCGTAGTGCGGGTCGTCCTCGGCGGCCACCTCGCCCTCGTGCGGCCGGACGTGGTCGCTGCCGTGGTTGTGCAGCCGTACGATCCCGTCGGCGCGCGTCGCCTGGAGCAGCAGCCCGGGTGCCGGCAGGGCGAGCACGCGGTCCGCCTCCTCCACCGGGGCCGCCTCCTCGGTGGCCGTCCACAGCGGGTGGTCGGCGGGGGCCAGGAGCGACACGAACGCCTTCGACGCCCAGTACGGGGAGGCCGGCCCCGAGTACGGCTGGAGGGTGGCCTCGTGGGGGCCGTGCCAGCCGAGGCTCAGCAGCCCGTCGTCGGTCAGCGCGCCGCGCTCCAGGAAGTACCGCAGATTGCCGCTCACCAGCCGCCGCGAGGCGCCCGGTGCCAGCGGCGTGTGCCCGGTGACCGCGCCCAGCCCCACGGCCGCGGAGGCCGCGAACCGGTAGGCGAGCGAACGGCCGTAGTGCAGCGGTGCCCCGTCGCCGCCGAACATCAGCGCGTAGCCGTCGAGGTGCGTGCGCAGCCGTGCCCCGTACCGGGCGGCGACCGGCCCGGTGTCGCCGGCCAGATGGGCGTCGAGCACCGGGTACAGGTGCAGCGCCCAGCCGTTGTAGTGGTCGAAGGCGCGTCCGTCGCCGTCCGCGTACCAGCCTCCGCCCCGGTACCAGCCCTCCATCAGCTCCAGCGCCCGCTGCCGGGCCGCCGCCGTCTCGCGGTCCCCGCGGCCGACCGACTCCAGGAACCCGGCCACCGTGTACGGGAACAGGTACCAGTTGTTCGGCGCAGGCACGTGCCGCAGCGCCCCGCGCAGCCACTCCTCCACCCGGTCCCGCACCCCGGCGTCGAGGTTCTTCCACAGCCAGGGCGCGGTCAGCCGCAGCCCGAGCGCGACCGACGCGGACTCGACCATCGGCTGGCCCTGCACGTCGTGGTCGAGGATCAGCGGCCAGGACTCGGTGTCCTCGCGGCCGGGCGTGCGGGTGCCCGAGTCGAGGCCGCTCGCGCAGCGGTCCAGCCAGCCGTGCGGGTCGTCGCCGTCGGCGCCGGCGACCCGGAAGGCGGCCGCCAGGAAGGTCCGGGCGAAACCCTCCAGCCCGTCGGAGCGCACGCCCGAGCGCGAGGGCCGCCCCGGCAGGTCCAGCAGGGCGCGGCCGGGGGTGCTCCAGCGCCACGCGGCCCACAGCAGCCCGTCCGCGACGGCTTCCCAGTGAGCCCGGGTGTACCCGGTGTACGGGCTCGGCGCACGGTCCTCGGTGGGCAGTTCGAACGGGATGCTCATGCCAGGAACGCCAGCCTTTCGCGTCGTACGGGATGGAGGAAGCCGGAACCCGACGCCCACCGGGTCGTCTCGGCGAGGGCGAGGTCGGCCAGGCGGCGCCACTCGTTGCCCTCGGAGCCGGCGAGGTGCGGGGTGATCAGCGCGTTGTCGCACTCCCACAGCGGATGGCCGGTGGGCAGCACCTCGGGATCGGTGACGTCCAGCACCGCCCGGATACGGCCCGCCAGGACGGCGTCGGTGAGCGCTTCCTGGTCGACGACCGCGCCCCGGGAGGTGTTGATCAGCACCGCGTCGGGCCGCATCGCGTCGATCAGGGAGCGGCCGACCAGGCCCCGGGTGGTGGGCAGCAGCGGCGTGTGGACGCTGACGGTGTCGCAGCGCGCGAACAGCTCGGGCAGTGTCACCAGTTCGACGCCGAGCCGGGCGGCGTCCGCGGCGCCGACGTACGGGTCGTGCAGGAGGACGTCCACGTCGTGCGGGCGCAGCAGCTCCACGACGCGGCGGCCGATCAGCGAGGCCGACAGGATGCCGACCGTACGGCGGTAGTTGCCGACGCCGCGCGGGGTGCGCAGCCAGTTGCCGCGCTCCCGGGACACCCGGTAGTCGCGGGCCCGCTCCAGCACCCGCTTGCCGGTGAGCAGGATCATGGAGAGCGTGTACTCGGCCACCGGCAGCGCGTTGGCGGCGGCGGCCGAGGAGACTTCGATCCCCCGCTCCCAGCACGCGTCGGTGACGTGTCCGCGGACGCTGCCCGCCGTGTGCACCACGGCCCGCAGCCGCGGCGCGGCCCGCAGCACGTCCTCGTCCAGCCGCGGACAGCCCCAGCCGGTGACCAGCAGGTCCACGTCGGCCAGCACGGCGGCGGCCCGCGGCGTGGACAGGTCGTCCAGCACCGGGAACGGCGCGAGGTCGCAGACCCGGCGGAAGGCGGCGAGGGACTGCGGGTCGAGGACCGCCGAGGCGGCGTCCCGGGACATGGCCACGGCGGCACGGGGCCGGAAACCGGGGCCGGGAGAGTGCAGGGTCACTTGACGGCTCCGGCGGTCAGCCCGCTCCGCCAGAAGCGCTGGAGCAGGACGAAGGCGAGGATGAGAGGCAGTACGGCGAGCAGTGAGCCCATGATCACCACGGGGTAGTACTCCGGCGACACGGACGCCGCGCTGTTCCACTGGTACAGGCCGAGACTGACGGGATACAGGTCCTGGTCGGACAGCATCACCATGGGCAGGAAGAAGTTGTTCCAGATCGCGGTCAGCTGGAAGAGGAAGACGGTGATCAGACCGGGGCCGAGCATCCTGAGCGCCACCCGGGCGTACGTGGTCAGCTCGCCCGCCCCGTCCACGCGTGCCGCCTCCAGCACCTCGTCGGGCACGTAGCCCCGCGCGAAGATGCGGCCGAGGTAGACGCCGAACGGGTTGAACAGCACCGGGATGAAGACCGCCCAGAAGGTGTTGACCAGGCCGGCCTCCGACGCCATCAGGTACAGCGGCAGCGCGAGCACCGTCTGCGGCACCATGACCGCCGCGAGAACCAGGCCGAACAGTTTCTCCTTGTGCCGGAAGCCGTACTTGTCGAAGGCGTAGCCGCAGGCCACGCTCACCAGCGCGCCGACGGCCGCGCCCACCACCGCGTAGAGCAGGCTGTTGACGTACCAGCGGCCGTACAGCCCGCCGTCCATGGCGAACAGGTCCCGCATGTTCTGCAGGAAGGAGAAGTCGCTCAGGGACAGCAGGTCGCTGCTGAAGAGCGCGTCCCGGGTCTTGGTGGAGGCGAGCACCAGCCACAGCACCGGCAGCAGGGTGTAGAGGACGGAGACACCCACGACCACGTTGACCGTCGCGCGGCCCAGCAGTCTCGGGCGGAGCAGAGAGCTGTCGGTGGCGCTCATCGGGCCTCCTCCGTGAGGTCGGCGCGGCTGGTGAAGCGGGTGACGCCGTAGGACAGGGCGATGGTGCAGACGAGCAGGACCACCGAGGCGGCCGCCGCGAGGCTGTAGTTGTTGCGGGTGAAGGCCGCGTCGTAGATGTACATGCTGGGCGAGAACCGGGAGCTGATCATCGGGGAGGACTGGCTGAGCAGCATCGGCTCGGTGAAGAGCTGGAGCGCCCAGATGAGCGTGAAGATCGAGACCATCACGATCGAGGCGCGCACCAGCGGCGTCTTCACCTGGAGCGCGGTGCGCACCGGCCCCGCGCCGTCCACCACGGAAGCCTCGATCACCTCGCGCGGCACGGCCTGCAACGCTGCGTAGAAGACCACCATGTTGTAGCCGAGGTTGCTCCACAGCGCGATGTTCACGATGGACGGGATCACGGTGTGCACGCCGAGGAAGTCGACGGTGATGTCGCCCTTGGCGAAGAGCTCGATCACCGGGCTGATGCCGGGCGTGTACAGGTACAGCCAGATCAGCGCCGCGATGATGCCGGGCACGGCGTGCGGCAGGAACAGGCCGAGCTGGGCGAAGGCCCGCAGCCGGACCACGCCGGAGTCCAGCAGCAGGGCGAGTGCGAGCGCGCCGACGACCATGAGCGGGATGTAGATCAGGCAGTACAGGGCGACCGTGCCGAGTCCGCCGAGGAAGGTCGGGTCGGTGAGCACGGCCGCGTAGGAGCGCAGCCCCACGAAGATCGTGCGTTCGGGGCCGAAGCCGAGGCCGGGCTGGTCGTCGCTGAAGAAGCTCAGGTAGACGGCCGTGCCGACGGGAATCAGGAAGACGGTGACCAGCAGGGCGAAGAACGGCGTCATCAGGACGCCGGCCGCGGTCAGCTGACGGCGCTTGGCCGCTCTGCGGGCGCGCAGCCCGGACGCGGAGGGCGCCGGGGCACTGGCGGGGGAGGCGCCGGCCGGCACCCGGGTGCGGGTGGTCGTGGTCATGGGGTGTCACCTGCCTTTCGTCGGCTCAGGTGCTGTGCTGGGTGGTGGACAGGCCGAGGGCCTTGAGGTCGGGCATGGTGCCCTCCTGGGCGGCGCGCAACGACTCGACGAGGGACCCCTGGCCGCCGCTGACGCGGGCGAAGGAGTCCTGCATGACCTTCTGGGTGGCGCTCATCCGCGGCCCCCACAGCCACTGCTCGCCGATCTTCTCGGCCTCCCGCTCGAACAGGGTGTAGATGTCCTGACCGCCGTAGTAGGACCGGTCGAAGGCGTCGCGGCCCACGGAGACCAGGCCGGGGGCGGCCGGGTACTGGCTGCTGGTGCCGCTGGACAGCCGGGCCCGCAGTGCGTCGGGGTGGGAGACCTGCCACTCGATGAACTCCATGGCAGCCTCGGGGTGTTCGCTGTCCTCGGTGACGGCGAAGGTGGAGCCGCCGTGCGTGCCGGCGGAGGGGCTTGCGGTGTCCCACTGCGGCATCGGGGCGATCCGCCACTGGCCCTTCTGCCCCGGCCGCGCGTTCATCTGCGCTCCCGCGTCCCAGGCACCGCTGAGCCGGGTCAGGACCAGGCCGTTCGCGATCTGCGCGTCGGACTGCCGGCTCTCGACGGCGTTCATGAAGACGTCGTCCCGGTCGATCAGACCCTGCCAGTACTCGGCGACCCGCCGGGACGGCGCGTCGGCGAGGGAGACGTTCCAGGCACCCTTGGAGGTGTCGAACCACTGGGCGCCCGCCTGCCAGGCGTAGCAGGCGAACTGCGTCATCCCGTCGGTGGGGAACAGCACCAGCCTGCGGTCGGGTGCCTGGCGGCGCACGGTCGCGGCCTGTTCGGCGAACTCGTCCCAGGTGCGGGCGGGCCGGAGCCCGTAGCGGTCGAAGAGGTCGGCGCGGTAGTGCATGACCATGGGCTCGACGTCCAGCGGCACGCTGAACACCCGGCCCTCGAAGGTGGTCAGTCCGAGGGACTGCGGCAGCAGCTTGCGGCGCAGGCCGTCGCTGACCAGACCGGTGATGTCGCGGGCGACGCCGTCGATGGCGTACCCGGGCACCTGCGGATACTCGATGGTGGCGACGTCGGGCGCGTTGCCCGCCCGGGCGGCGTTGCTGAGCTTGGCGTAGCCGCCCTGCCCGCCGGACGGGATCTGGTTGAACTCCACCTGGATGCTGCGGTGGGTGCGGTTGAACTCGTCGACCACCTCCTGACTGCCGCGCAGGGCGGACCAGAAGGTGATGCGCGTGGCGCCGCCCGTGCGGGCCGACGATGCGCCGTTCCCCCCGCTGCAGGCGCTCACGGCTCCTGTCAGGGGTACGGCGGCCATCGCGGCGAGCACGGAGCGACGGCTGGGTCGTCCGGGCATGGCGCCTCCCGCGGCTCCTGCGGGCCCGCGTTGGGTGCGGGCCCGACTGTTCGGGACACGGGAATCCTGAAGCCTCCAGTACAAACGGTCAATAGATCGATCAGAAGGAAATAAAGCGCTCAAACGCTCATTCCTTCGCGGCGGTCGAGCCGCGGACCATCAGCCGGGGCAGCAGCTCGACCCGGCTCGTGGGCCCGGGCGCGCTCTCCCGCAGGCGCCGGAGCAGCAGCTCGGCGGCGACCCGCCCGACCTCGGCCCGGGGCGGGGACACGGCCGTCAGGGGGGGAGTGGCCAGACCCGCCACCACGTCGTCGTACGCCACGACCGAGCAGTCCCGCGGCACCCGCACGCCCTCGGCCGCCAGCCGCTGCACGATCATCAACGCGTCCACGTCACCGTGCAGCACGACCGCGCTCGCCCCCGTCTTGCGCAGCAGCACCGGAAGTTCGGCGGTCTCGTCAGCCGAGTACGGGCCCTCCGGCCCCGACTCCGGGGTGCTCAGCGCCCACGCCCACTCCTCCACCAGCGGGTGCGCGGCGGCGATCTCGGCCAGCGCGGACCGCAGCGTACGGGCGGTCGGGCTGTCGTCCCGGGTCGCGAACACGATGCGGCGGTGCCCGAGCCCCACCAGGTGCTCCACCGCGAGGTGCGCGCCGTACCAGTGGTCCGAGCACACCGAGTCCAGTACGTGCGGCGCGCTGCCGCGCCGCGGCCGGCGCTCCATGAGGACCGTCGGCACCTGAAGCCCGGACAGCCAGGCGTGGTCCGCCTCCTCGACGGCCAGGCTGTTCCACCGGGGTGCGAGCAGCAGGCCCCGGGCGCCGTCCGCGAGGGCGCGCTCGACCAGCGGGCGCTCCGCGCCCGCCGCCTGGGGCGCGATGTGCAGCGCCAGGCGCACCCCGGCCTCCTCCAGCACCGTGCGCGCCCCGTGCAGCGTCTCGGTCAGGTACGAATGCCGCTCCGGCACCACCACGGCCACCCGGTCCCCGTCGGCGCCCTCCCTGACGGGCGCCTCCTGCGCGGGCAGCGTCGACCGGACGACGCCGTGCCCGCGGCGCAGCCTGCCCTCGCGCGTCAGCTCCTCCACGTCGCGGCGCACCGTCACCACGGAGACCTGCAACTCGTCGGCGAGATCGCGCACCCGCGCGGTACCCCGCGCCTGGACCGCCGCCAGAATCCGCTGACGCCTGAGATCGACCGGCTCCCGCATCAGGCCTCCCACCCCCGTGATGTTCGTTTGAGCGATTCTGGGTCATCATAGCGATCGCTCAAGCGGGTGCCCGTGCTTACGAAGGAGGTGCTACGGCTCCGGGTCCGCGAGGAGCGGCCCCAGCGGGCCCAGATCCAGGTTCAGGTCGCCGCGGCTGAGGCCGTGCTGCGCGCACAGGTCGTCCATCCGCTCGTCGAGCAGCATCAGCGCCGTACCGAGCCGCTCCTCCTGCTCCCCGCTCAGCGTCCCCTCGTCGAAGCGGCGCACGGCCTGGCGCTCCATCAGCTGGCGCAACAGCTCCACGACGGTGAGGACCAGAGCGGCCAGGTCATTGGTGACCCGCTCCGGGTCCAGGTCGAGGGAGTGGGCCCGGGGCGCGCTCACAGCGGTCCGCTGTCCGGCCAGGGGGCGGGCACCCGTTCGTTCACCGACGACAGCAGCGCGTGCAGCGAGATCCGCACCAGCGGCACGTCCGCGATGGCCAGCACCAGGTCCCCACTGACGACGACACCGGTGGCCAGCACCCGGTCCAGGAGGTCGACCAGCGGTACGCCCACCGGCGCGTACGGCTCCGGTCCGCCCCACGGGACGGGTTCGGGGCCCGGCGTACGGGTGTCCGGGCCGATCACGCGCCCACCGTCCGCGGTGTGCGCTGCGGCTCCTCGTCCCAGCGGGCGAAGGAGTACGGGATCCAGGGGCCCGACGCGCCGACCTCCACGGCCGTGAACCGCCCGTCGGCGGTGAGCCGGGACAGAGCGCGCGTGAAGGCGGGCGACTCCGCGTCCTCCACCAGGTAGGCGGCATTGAGCACCTGAGGGGAGCGCCGGCCGGTGAGCCGCTCGCTCTGCGGCCGGTGCCGGGCGGCGGCGACGGCGTACCGCCTCAGTTCCGCGTCCACGGCCTCCGCCTCGGCCTGTGCCCTGGCGTGCCCGTCGCGCCGGTCACGGCGCCGTGCGCTGGCCCGGCTGAGGTAGTCACGCCCGCCGGCGCCCCGGTCGCGGGAAGCGCCGGAACCGGCGGCGGGCTCCGCCGGCCCCTCGACGGCGTGCACCTTCACCGCCCACTCCGTCCGGTCCCGGAGACGTTCGAGCAGCACGTCCAGCACCGCCTCCCGGCCGGCCACCGCCTGTTCCGCGCTCCGGTCGCCGCGGTACAGGGTCGCCATCGGCAGCGGTACGACCGGGCCGCGGGCGGCGGCGGCCTCCACGCCCCGGTGATGGGCGCGGGCGCAGCGCTCCAGCTCGTCGGGCCGGTTCAGGCGCTCGGCCAGCGCCTCCTCGTCGAACAGTGCGGCCGGGACGTCCTGCACGACCAGGCACAGACCGCCCGCGCGCAGGACGCGCAGCGGGCCGCCCTCCTCGTGGCCGGTGGCCGCGGCCAGGCCGGCGCCGTCCGGCGCGGTGCGGGTGACGGCGAAGGCGCACACGAGGTCCGGGACCGCCGGTCCGGCGGGGTACTCGCTCACCGCGCGACCTCCGTCATGTCCTCGGCGTCCCTGCCGGGGGCTTCCTCCAAGGCGTCCTCCAGGGCGTCGAGCCGGGCCCGCAACCGCGCGTTCTCCTCGGCGAGCGCGTCCCGCGCGGCCCGGGAGGACAGAGCCGGGTCGGTCTCCCACCAGTCGATGCCCGCCTTCTTCGCGGTGTCCACCGAGGCGATGAACAGGCGCAGGCGGATGGTGAGCAGTTCGATGTCCAACAGGTCGATCTTGATGTCACCGGCGATGACGATGCCCTTGTCGAGGACCCGTTCGAGGAGGTCGGCGAGGTTACCGGTGACGGGCGCGTAGGGCTGGGTGTCCGGGGCCGCGTAGCGGTGGTCGAGGTCCGTCACCGCGTGCTCCCCGGGGGGTCAGCGACGGGTGCGGGCACGTTCGCGCTCCTCGTACTCGTCGCCTTCATCGTCGTCTTCGTCTTCATCGTCGTCTTCGTCTTCGTACTCGTCGTCACGAGCGTCGTCGTACTCACCTTCCTCCTCCTCCAGCGCCTCCTCGTGGCTCCGGACGACCTCGCCGTCGCGGATCTCGCCGCGCCAGCCCTCGATCTCCTCGTCGTCGCCCATCAGGGTCACGTGCCGGGCGAAGTGCTTGAGGTCCAGGCGCAGCCGGCGTCCCTGGGCACGCCAGAGGTTGCCGGTCTTCTCGAAGAAGCCCGCCGGGTAGTACTCCACGACCACGACGACCCGGGTCAGCCGGGGTGCCAGTTCGTGGAAGGTGACCACCCCGTTGGTGCTGCCTTTGGCGCCCTCGGAGGTCCAGACGATCCGCTGGTCGGGGATCTGCTCCTGGACGGTCGCCTTCCAACTGCGGGTCGAGAAGGCGATCTTGGCGGTCCAGTCCGAGGTCACCTCGTCGTGGGGGCTGACACTCTGGACGCCCTTGGTGAAACCGCTGAAGTCCTGGAGCTGCGTCCACTGGTCGTAGACGGTGCGCAGGGGGACGCCGATGTCGACGCTCTCCATGATGTGCGTGGCCTTGACGCTGCCGCCGCTGCTCCCGGAGCCACCTCCGCCACCGGGACCACCGCCGTCGGCGGAGGCCGTGAGGCGCTCGGTCAGCCCACCGATCCTTTCCCCCGCCTTGCCGACGAGGCTGTGCCCCGTGGCGGAGAGGTAGCCGCCGAGCGCGTCCTTGAGGTCGCCGAGGGGCGACGGCCCGCCGTCGCCCTGCCGGTCGGGGCTCATCCGCGCTCACCTCCGCGCCGCACCGGGCTCGCGGTCCGCTTCGCCGGGGCGGTCTTCTTGGCGGCCGCCTTCTTCGCGGTCTTCGCGGGAGGCGCGGTCTTGCGCGGAGGCGCCTTCTTGGCCGCCTTCCGGGGCGGCGGCGCCGCCCGCCGGGCCTCCGCCCGGTCCTCCTCGTCGAAATAGGCGTCCTCGTCCGGACCGCCCTCATCCTCGTGGTCCTCGTAGACCTCGTAGTCCTCGTGGTCCGCGTCGTAGCCGTCGTCCCTCCGGCCCGCGCCCGTGAGTGCGTCGGTGCGGTCGCGGAGGTTGTCCGCGAGGCCGGTGAGGGTGCGGTTCGCCGCGGCGGTGGCGGCCGTGCGTCCGGCGGTCAGCAGCTCGCCGCGCAGCTGGTCCGTCAGTTCCTGGAGCTGCGGGTTGCGCTGGAGTCCGGAAATGCCCTGGGAAAGGACCTGCCCGGGGGAGAGACCGATACGCCGGCCCATGAGGTAGGAACCGACCGCGAAGGCGAGTTTTGCCTTCTTCGTGCGGCCCATGAGATATCCGCCGGCCACGGCGGCCGCCAGGGCCGCCTTGCTGTCGTTCATACGTGCCTTCTCTGCGCTCGATGCGTGGTGGTGGATCGGCCGCTCGGCCGGGCCGGGCGTTCGAGGAGGGTGAGCAGACGTTCCTCCTCCCGCTCGAACGCCGCCTCGTCGAGGGACCCCTCGTCCAGTGCCCGGTTGAGCGCGGCCAGGCGCGCCTGGACGACGCGCGGGTCGTGGGCCTGGCGCCGGGCCTCCTGCAGCAGGTGGCCGGCGATCCACGCCGTGCCGCGCACCGGGGCCAAGGGCAGCAGCAGGAGCCCGCTCACGACGCCCATCGCGTCACCGCCCGGCCTGTGCGGGACCCGGGTCGACGAAGCTGTAGCACGGCAGGGGCCCGGTCAGGCTGAGCGCCAGCCGGTCGCCGTGGCCGCGTGCCAGGGTGTCCACCTCCTGACGGAAGCGTCGCTCGTCCGCCGAGCGCAGCAGGAACGAGACGCTCAGCACCTGCTCGTCATCGGTACGGCCCGGGACGGAGCGCACCGCGAGCGGGGTCAGGCGGTCGAGGACCTCCCGTGCCGCCCGTCGTGCCTCGCGGCGGACACTCCGGGCGATCGCCTCGCCCAGCCGGACATTGGCCTCGTAGTCCGGACGGCGCCGGGTGCGCAGGGCCAGGGACCGCAGCCCCTCGTCCCGGCGGACCAGCTCGGCGAAGTGACCGGGTACGACCGTCCCCTTGACGTTGAGTTCCACGCACCCGCGCACCTCGTCGAGCTGCCGTGTCAGGTGGGCAGCGTCCGCGCGCAGCTGGGAGAGCAGCGCGTCGGGCCGGGGACTGAGGACGGCGAAGCGCATGGGCAGCAGCGGCCCCTGGGCGGCCAGTTCGTCCAGTACGGCCTGGTGCGCCAGCAGGTCCCGGCGCCGGGGCCGGAGCCGTACGGGCGCCGGCGACACCGCGGCGCACAGGCCAGAGCCGGTCAGCAGCCGTACCGCGGCGCCGTCGACGCCCGGGGAACGGGGCGTCCGGACCCCGGCGGGGGTGATGCCGTAGACGTACAGGGCCTTGCGGACGGTGGCGGTCGTGGTGGCGGTACCGGTGGTCGCGGTCGCGGTTCCGGTGGTGGTCGCGGTTCCGGTGGTGGCTGGCGCGGTCATTCGTCCTCCGTCTCCGTACGCCGGCGGGGGCGGCTGCGCGGGCGGTCTTCCTCGTCGCGGGGGCGTGCGGCCGGCCGGCGGCGAGGCCGCTCGGGGCTGCTCCGGCCGCGCTCCGCGCGCTCCCGCTCCGGGGCGCGGTAGCGGATGTCCCCCTCCTCAGCCGCCTCCTCCTCGGGCGTGAGGACGTCGCGCACCTTGTCGGTCAGGGAGCGGGCCGTCCGCTTGGCGCCGGCCCTGCCTATCGTCTTGGCGACCGGGGAGCCGAACATCTCGGGCACGGTCTTGGAGCGCACGTCGTGCTCCAGGTCCAGCCGGTTGCAGGCCTCGGCGAACCGCAGGTACGTGTCGACGCTCGCGACGACGATGCGGGCGTCCACCTTGAGGATCTCGATGCCGACCAGCGAGACGCGCACGAAGACGTCGATCACCATGCCGCGGTCGAGGATCAGCTCCAGGACGTCGTAGAGGGTGCCGGCGCGGGGTGCGCAGACGACTTCGTCGTCGTAGGTGATCATGCGGTGGTCCTTCCGGGGACTGGCCTCACGGCGGTCACTGGTCCTGGGCACCGCGCCGGTAGCGGGCGACCCTTCGGTACTGGAGCAGGTCGCCGGCCGGGTCCAGCTCGACCTCGTAGGTGGCGAGGAGGCTGGTGGTGTCGGGGATGCGTGCCACCTCCAGCACGTCCACGTTGACGATCCAGCCGTCGTCCTCGCTCCGGCACACCGCCGAGACTCCCTCGACGCGGTGTCTGATCAGCTCGGCCAGGGCCTCCGCGGCGCGTTCGGCGGCGTCCCGGGCACCCCGCAACGAACGCTCGCGGGTGGTCGTGGAAGTCGTGCCGCGCCGCCGCTCGCCAGGTTCTGTCATGCTGCCCACTCTGGCCGCGGGCCCCGGCCGGCGCGTGCGCAGTTACCCCATCCGGGGCTGCCTTCGGGTCGGGCGGGGCGTGGCGCCCGTGGTGGTCAGGCGCCCGGCGAGGGGACGGGCGCGCGCCGGCAGTGCAGGAAGAGGTGGGGTTCCGGCCGTGCCTGCGGGTGGGCCGGGGTGAACATCGACGCCTCCTGCGCCAGCACCTCCAGGCCGGCTTCCTCGGCCACGGCGGTCAGTGCCTGCGCGGTGAAGCTGGTCACCCGCACCGGCTGGCCCATGAAGGTGGCGTCGACCCCCTCGACGTCCAGCGGCACCGTGGCCAGGACCAGGTGACCCTCCGGCTTCAGCGCCCGCACCAGTCGCCGGACCAGGTCCGCCTGCTCCCGCCGGTCGAGCTGGAGCAGCGAGAAGTACACGCAGACCGCGTCGAACGACGCGTCCGCGAGGCGCACCTCACGGATGTCCGCGCACTGGAAGGTGGCGGCCGGCACCTGACGCCTCGCCAGGTCCACCATGACCGGGGAGACGTCGACGCCCAGGACGTCGTGGCCGGCGCCGGCCAGGGTCTCGGCGGTGGGCCGGCCCGTGCCGCTGCCCACGTCCAGCACCCGGCTGCCCGGCGCGAGGTGTGCGAGCAGCCACTCCAGGGAGCGCCGGTGCGTCTTCGACCCGGCGAAGGCCTTCTCGTAGTCGGCGCCCAGCGCGTCGAACGCGGCGGCGGCCTGCGGCCGTTGCTGATCGTCGGTCACGACGTTCCCTTCGGTGGGACGGGCCGGTGCCGCAGGCATCGTTCCACCGGGGACGGCCGCTCACAAGGGCCCCTACGGGTGACCGGCCACGCCGCCCCGCCCTACCGGCCGTCGTCGTCCGGTGCCGTCCCCGGCTCCGCCATCCTCCGGTGCACGGCCGCCTTGACGCGGTCCGGCAGCACCTTGTCCGCCACGCCCTGCGCCTTGGTCTTCGCCGATCCCGTGACCAGTTTCCCCCGGCCCTTCATGACGGCGTCGTACGCCTGCCGCGCGACCTGCGCCGGGTCGTCCTTGTCCATGGTGCCGACCTTGGTGTCCTCCATGCCGGCCCGTCGGAAGAAGTCGGTCTCCGTGGGCCCGGGCATGAAGGAGGTGACCGTGACGCCGGTGTCCGCCACCTCCTCCTGCAACGCCTGGGCGAAGGACTGCACGAACGACTTCGACGCGTTGTACACCGACTGGAACGAACCCGGCATCGTCGCGGCGACCGACGACGTGAACATCAGCCGCCCCACGCCGCGCTCCACCATGTCCCGCAGCAACGGCTTGGCGAGCCGCACGGTCGACGTCACGTTGAGGTCGATCACGGACTGGTCGTCGGCCGGATCGGTGTCGACGAAGGCGCCGCCCCGCCCCACCCCGGCGTTGAGGGCGGCCACGTCCACCGTGAGCCCGGTCAGCGCGGCGACGAGCCGGTCGACGCCGTCCCGGGTGCGGAGATCCGCACGCACGGCCCGCACCTGGGCGCCGGTCTCGCGCAGCCGCTGGGCGGCGTGTTCCAGCCGTTCGTCCTCGGCGTTGACCACGAGGTCGTGACCGTGCTCGGCGAACAGCCTGGCCAGTTCGTACCCGATGCCGCTGGACGCCCCGGTCACCAGGGCGAGCGGCCTGCCGCCCGTCACGCTTCCCCCGTCCACCGCAGGGCCTGGTAGACCGAGGCCGTGGTGAAGCCGTACACGAGGTGCGGCACGAGGTCCGACACCCAGGAGATCCGGTCCCACGACGTCGGGTCGGTCACCCCGAGCACCGACGCCGGCACGTCGCTGCCCGCCATGGCGGCCACGCCGAGCAGCGGTCCGGCCAGCCAGTCCGGCAGCGGGCCGCTCCGGCGCCGCAGCAGCCCGTAGGCCGCGCCGACGCCGAGTCCGGTGACGTAGCCGAGGAGCGCCCCGACGGCCTGCTCCCGGTTGGTCCTGGTCTCCTCGTCGCCCAGGTCTACGCCGGCCCGGTCGACGAACCGGTCCGCCACCTGCGCGGGCACCTCGCTGGATCCCCGGCCGCGCAGCAGCATGTCGCCGTACGTGGTGAGGTTCAGCGCGACGGTCCCGGCCGCTCCGGCGACGAGGCCTTTGGTCACTGACATGCGAGGGCTCCCTCGGCGTGGGCGCTGGCGCGCGGACGGTTGCTGCGCGCCCCGGGTTCCCCGAAGCCCGGCGCCTAACAGGGCCGGCCGCGCCCCCGGCCGTGCGGTCACTCCGGCCGGGGGACGGCCCCGTCCAGAGCCAGGTCCACCAGCCCCCGCACGAGCGCCTCGTCCAGTGGCGCCCCGCTCAGCAGCACCCGGACGAACAGCGGCCCGCTGACGGCCTCGACCAGCAGACTCGCGTCGGTGTCCGGGGCCAGTTCGCCCCGCTCGACGCCCCGCCGGACCATCACCCCCGCACGGTCCAGACGCTCGCTCCAGTAGGGGCCGCGGCGGTCCTCGAGAGTGTCGTCCCGCTCGACGCTCAGCCGGAGCAGCGCCCGGCCCTGCGCGGTGCCGAGCAGCCGGGCCAGCGAGGAGAAGAAGGCCATCAGGTCGTCCCGGACGCGCCCGGTGTCCGGGACCGGCAGGGCGGAGTCCAGCTCCGTGGTCAGCGCGTCCAGGATCAGGTTCTCCCGCGTGCCCCAGCGCCGGTAGACGGAGGTCTCGTGCACCCCCGCGGCCCGGGCGACGGCGCCGACGGTCGCGCCCGCCAGCCCCTGCGCGGACAGCAGGTCCACGGCGGCGGTGAGCACCGCCCGCCGCATCGGCTCCCCACGGCGGCGCAGGGGCGGGGCGACGGGCTCCGAAGACGTCATGCGCCCAGCCTAAAGCAGGCAGACCTGCGTTGATGCGGCTAAAGCAAGTCGGCTTGCGTTGGGTGTACGGTTAACGCAAGCCGACCTGCGATGGACCGCCTGAGGCCGTCCGACGGACCGCCGGGGGCCGTCCGGGGTCGCCACCGCACCGAGGAGGTCCCGTCATGGCGCAGATGCTCGCCGCCCGCCTGCACGTCCCGAGCCGCACCCTGCGGCTGGAGGAGGTGCCCCGTCCGCAGCCGGGCCCCGGGGAGGTGCTGGTCAAGGTCGAGGCGGCCGGGGTGTGCCTGTCCGACGCGCACCTCATCGACGGCACGCTCACCCCGCTGCTCCTCCAGGGCGACACGGTCACCCTCGGCCACGAGGTCTCCGGCACCGTCGCCGAGGTCGGCGCGGGCGTCACCGCCTGGTCGCCGGGACAGCGGGTGGTGCTGTACGCCGGTGAGGTGCGCGACGGCGTCACGTACACCCGCGGCGTCGACTACGACGGCGGCTGGGCCGAGTACGCCCTGTCGGCCGAGACCGCCCTGACCCCGCTGCCCGACGCCATCCCCTTCGAGCAGGGCGCGATCATCCCCGACGCCGTGTCCACGCCCTGGGGCGCGATCACCGAGACCGGCGCCGTCCGTCCCGCCGAGGCGGTCGGCGTGTGGGGCGTCGGCGGGCTCGGGGTGCACGCCGTGCAGCTGCTGCGCGCCGTGGGCGCCTGCCCGGTCGTCGCCGTCGACCCCAGCCCCGTCGCCCGTGAACGCGCCCTCGCGGCCGGTGCCGACCTCGCCCTGGACTCGGCCGACCCGGAGCTGCGCCAGGCCGTGCGCGCGGTGACCGGCGGGGCGGGCCTCGCCGCGGCCTTCGACTTCGCCGGCGTGCCGCCCGTACGCGAGCAGGCGCTGTCCGTGCTCGCGCCCAAAGGGCGGCTCGTCCTGGTGGGGCTGACCGACAAGCCGCTCACCGTCGCGGACGGGACCCGCTTCAGCTACCTCCAGCAGCGCATCCTCGGGCACTACGGCTCCGACATGCCGGTCGCGCTGCCGCAGCTCCTGCGGATGGTCCAGGGCGGCCGGCTCGACTTCTCCGGGTCCATCAGCGGCGTACTGCCGCTGGCCGAGGCCGTCGAGGCCGTCGCACGGCTGGAGAAGAAGGAGGGCGACCCGATCCGGCTGATCCTGCGTCCGTGAGGTGAGGGATCGCGTCCGTGAGGTGAGGGATCGCTGAGAATTCCCGGGACGGCTGAACGCTCCGGCCCCCGGCTCCGTATGGAGCCGGGGGCATTCCATGTCCGAGTCCGCCACGACACAGGAGCACGTCTTGGGACACAACAGGCGCAGACGCCCGACCGGGGCGCGGCGCGCGACCTTCGGAGCAGTCGCGCTCATTCTGGGAGGCGGCGGCCTGGTGGCCGTCAACGTGTTCGCCTCCGCGACCGAGGCCGGCGACACCGCTGTTCCCCTGGGCAGTTCCGGAGTGGCGGCCACCATCGACTGCCCCGACCTCAGCGAACGCCTGACGACGGTGCCGGAGCCGGCGCGGCCGGAGGTCGACACCGAACTCGCCCGGCTCGACCAGCAGATCGCCACCGCCTACGGGCAGCTCCAGGAAGCGGCCCGCACCGCCGACGACGGCGAACTCGACGAGGCCGCCGTCCTCGTCCCGCTGAAGAAGGAACGGGCCGCGACGATCGAGCGCATCGTCGCCGCCGTCGACAAGGCCGGTGGCCGCCCCGAGGGCCTGGACACCCAGGCGGAGTGCACCCTGCGCCGCATCGAGGCGGCGCCGACGGAGGCGGGGAGCGACAGCCCGGACCAGGATCGCCGGCAGCAGGACGGCGGGGACGAGGAAGCCGGTGACGGCGGGGACGGGCAGGACGACGGCGGGCAGCAGCAGCCGCCCGGCAACGGCGGACAGGCGGGCAACGGTCCCGTCGCGGCGGACTACGCCGACATCCAGTCCGTCCAGCCGAACGTCGTCGAGGCGCCGCGGCTGCGCGACGCCTCCGACGGCTCCTTCTCCACCAGTTGCGGCGTCAACGCCGAGGGCCTGTTCAACTCGGACAACCTGATCGCCGCCCCCGGCGTGGGCAACGGCGCCCACCACTTCCACGACTACGTCGGCAACCAGGACAACGACGCCTTCTCCAGCGACGAGGACCTGGCCGCCGCCGACACCAGCTGCGCCGACCAGGGCGACAAGTCCTCGTACTACTGGCCCGTGCTCCGCCTCCAGAACGGCACCGTCGAACAGGACGCCCAGTCCCCGGGCGGCGGCATCGAGGGCAACGCCGGCGAGATCGTCACGCCGGCCGAGGTCACGCTGACCTTCGAGGGCAACGAGCAGGGCGAGGTCACGGAGATGCCGCGGCTGCTGCGCATCATCACCGGCGACGCGAAGGCGTTCGTCAACGGCAATGCGAACGCCAACGCCTCCTGGAGCTGCACCGGCTTCGAGGACCGGCAGCTGAAGGACAAGTACCCGCTCTGTCCCCCGGGCAGCGACGTGGTGCGCACCTTCACCTTCCAGAGCTGCTGGGACGGCCGCAACATCGACAGCGCCAACCACCGCACCCACGTGGCCTTCGCCGCCGCCGACGGGAGCTGCCCGGACGGGTTCCGGCCCATTCCGCGCCTGGTGCAGCGGATCGTGTACGACGTGGACGCGCCCAGCCTCCAGGACGGGGGGAAGACGGTTCCGCTGTTCGCCGTGGACTCGTTCCCCGAGCAACTGCACAAGCCGGTGACGGACCACAGCGACTTCATCAACGTCTTCGACGAGGACCTGATGCGGGAGATGGTCGACTGCATCAACGACGGCCGCGAGTGCGGCGCGGGCGCGCCCCCGGATCCGGGACAGGGAGGGAACCAGGGCGAGGGCCCGCAGGAGCGGCCCACCGAGGAGCCCGGCGCCTCCGAGCCCCCGGCCGAGCGCACCGCCACGGCTTCGGCGCCCGCGGACTCGGGCCGGGGCGAACACGACGACGGCCGGAACGGCGGCCAGAGCGGCGACGACCGGCCCGCCCCTCCGGTGCGGGAGACCGGCGGTCAGGAGTACGGCGGTCAGGGGAACGGCGGTCAGAAGAACGGCACCCCGCGGACCGGCGCCCCACAGGCCGGCGCCACCTCCCCGAGCGCCGAGCCCCGGGCGGCCACGACACCCGCCGGCACCGCGGACGGCCGGAACGACGCCGCAGCCGCGCCCCGGGGGACACAGGGCACGGGCGGCGGTGACGACGGCGGAGACGACGTGGCCCCGGGTTCCGCGACCGAACCCCAGGCGGCCCAGGGCGGGCTCGCCGAGACGGGGTCAGGCATGGGCCTGTGGCCCGCGGCCGTCGGAGGCGTCCTCTTCGCCGGGGGCTGCCTGCTGCTGATCCGCTCCCG
Source organism: Streptomyces sp. NPDC058796 (assembly GCF_042745235.1). NCBI lineage: Bacteria > Bacillati > Actinomycetota > Actinomycetes > Kitasatosporales > Streptomycetaceae > Streptomyces > Streptomyces sp. NPDC058796. The sequence continues at coordinate 40,878 of NZ_JBHYOP010000009.1, read as the reverse complement.
GAAGCGTGCGCTGTGAAACCCGCGTGACGCCATGGCGCAGACGCCGAGTGGGCGGGACCGGGCCGCCCACTCGACGTGCCGACCGAACCGAACCCGCCACCGCCCGAGGGGAAGTGGCGCATTTCAACTATTGCCATTCCGTTTCCCCGGGCGCAGCCTGGTCTCCGAACCGCACTGGGAGCGCTCCCACTGGTGCTCTCACCTGAACCGTCCCACACTGTCCCCCCACGCGAGAGAAGGACGTCATGACTTGTCATGATCACGCCATCCGCGGTCGCGCCGGGAGAGCCCGCCGGGCCGCGACCCTCGCCCTCGGCGCCCTGACCGCCGCCCTGCTCGCCCTGATCCCCTGGAGCGGCACAGCCGTCGCCCACGGTTCGGTCGTCGACCCGGCCTCCCGCAACTACGGCTGCTGGCTGCGCTGGGGCGACGACTTCCAGAACCCCGCCATGGCCCAGGAAGACCCCATGTGCTGGCAGGCCTGGCAGGACAACCCCAACGCCATGTGGAACTGGAACGGCCTGTACCGCAACGGCTCCGGCGGCAACTTCGAGGCCGTCGTCCCCGACGGCCAGCTGTGCAGCGGCGGCCGCACCGAGGGCGGGCGCTACAACTCCCTGGACACCGTCGGCGCGTGGAAGACCACGGCGGTCGCCGACGACTTCACCGTCAAGCTGTACGACCAGGCCAGTCACGGCGCCGACTACTTCAAGGTCTACGTCTCCCGGCAGGGCTTCGACCCCGCCACGCAGCCCCTCGGCTGGGACGACCTCCAGCTGCTCACCACCACGGGCCGCTACGCCCCCAGCCAGAACTACGAGATCCCGGTGAGCACCTCGGGCCTGAGCGGCCGGCACGTCGTCTACACGATCTGGCAGGCGTCGCACATGGACCAGACGTACTTCCTGTGCAGCGACGTCGACTTCGGCTGATCCGCGCCATCCCGTCCCCCCACCCCCGCCGGGCGCACCGCGTCCGGCGGGGACACCGGTCGGTGTGACAGTCCCGGCGAAGTGCGCCGCGGCCGCCGCGAGCTGCGGTATACGTCCCCTCATGGACCCGATGGACTACTACGACCTCGGCACCCACGGCCGCCCCGTGACGACCTCGTCGCCCGAGGCCCAGCGCTGGTTCGACCGCGGGCTGGTGTGGACGTACGCCTTCCACCACGAGGAGGCCGTCTCCTGCTTCGAGGCCGCCGTCGCGGCCGACCCGGACTGCGCCATGGCCCACTGGGGCATCGCCTACGCCCTCGGCCCGAACTACAACAAGCCGTGGGAGGCCTTCGGCGCCGAGGAGCTGACCCGGACCGTCGACCGCACCCACGCCGCCGTCGAACGCGCCCACGAGAAGGCGGCCCTGGCCGCCACCCCGGTCGAACGCGCCCTGATCGGCGCCCTGCGCGCCCGTTACCCGCAGTCCCGGGCCGTCGAGGACTGCTCGGTGTGGAACGCGCCGTACGCCGAGAGCATGCGGGCCGTCCACGAACTCGCCCCCGACGACCTGGACGTGGCCACCCTCCACGCCGACGCGCTGATGAACCTGACGCCCTGGCAGCTGTGGGACCTGCGCACCGGCCGTCCGGCCGAGGGAGCCCGCACCCTGGAGGCGAAGGACGTCCTGGAGCGGGCCCTGGCCACCGAGGGCGGGCGCGAGCACCCCGGCGTGCTGCACCTCTACATCCACCTGATGGAGATGTCCGCCACCCCGGAGGCGGCCCTCACCGTCGCCGACCGGCTGCGCGGACTGGTCCCCGACGCCGGACACCTCAACCACATGCCCTCCCACCTGGAGGTGCTGTGCGGCGACTACCGGCGCGTGGTGTCGGACAACGCAGCCGCGATCGCCGCCGACGAGAAGTACCGCGCCCGGGCCGGCGCGATGAACTTCTACACCCTCTACCGCGCGCACAACTACCACTTCAGGATCTACGGCGCGATGTTCCTCGGCCAGTACGAGACCGCCCTGGACACCGCCGCGAGGCTGGAGGCGTCCGTCCCCGAGGAGCTGCTGCGCGTCGAGAGCCCGCCCATGGCCGACTGGCTGGAGGGCTTCCTCGCCATGCGGGTCCACGTCCTGATCCGCTTCGGCCGCTGGGCGGACATCCTCGGGCTTCCGCTGCCCACCGACCCGCGCCTGTACTGCGTGACGACCGCGATGCTCCACTACGCCCGCGGGGTCGCCCTCTCGGCCACCGGCAGGGTCGACGAGGCGGAGGCCGAACGGGTGCGCTTCGGCGAGGCGGCCGCCCGGGTGCCGGAAACGCGCACCCTGTTCAACAACACCTGCGCCGACATCCTCGCCATCGCCGCCGCCATGCTCGACGGCGAACTGGAGTACCGCAAGGGCGACCACGCCGCCGCCTTCGCCGCCCTGCAGCGGTCGATCGAACTGGACGACAACCTCCCCTACGACGAGCCGTGGGGCTGGATGCAGCCCACCCGGCACGCCTACGGCGCCCTGCTCCTGGAACAGGGACGCGTCGAAGAGGCCGAGGCGGTCTACCGGGCCGACCTCGGTCTGGACGACACCCTGCCCCGCGCCCTGCAGCACCCCGGAAACGTCTGGTCACTGCACGGACTCCACGAGTGCCTGGTGCGTCTGGGCAGACAAGCGGAGGCACGGATCGTGGCGCAGCAGCTCGGGCTCGCCACGGCACTGGCGGACGTCCCGATCGGCGCCTCCTGCTTCTGCCGCCTCGGCACGGCCCCGGACGCCGACGGCACGGGTGACTGCTGCGCCCCGGAGCGCTGACCCGGCCCTCGTGGGCGACCGCACGGCGGCATGCGGTCGGTGTCACACCCCCTGGTTACCCTGGCCGGATGTCTGCAGCCGAGACACACATCACCCTCCGGTCCGCGCGCCCCGCCGACGCCGCGGCGGTGGCGGAGATCTGGCGCGGCGGATGGCGCGACGGTCATCTGGGACACGTTCCCGACGAGCTGGTCGCGGTCCGCACCCCCGAGTCGTTCGCGTCCCGCGCCGCCCAGCGCGTCGGGGACACGGTGGTCGCCGTCCTGGACGACAGGGTGGCCGGCTTCGTCATGGTGGTCGCCGACGAGGTCGAACAGGTCTACGTGGCGGCGCCCTGCCGTGGGACGGGCGTGGCGGCCCGGCTCCTCACCGAGGCGGAACGCGTGGTGGCGCGGCACGGCCACGACCGGGCGTGGCTGGCCGTCGCCACCGGCAACGCCCGCGCCCGCCGCTTCTACGCCCGGCAGGGCTGGACCGACGAAGGCCCCTTCGACTACCCGGCCGAGGGCCCGGACGGCCCCGTCCCGGTCCCTTGCCACCGGTACGCCAGGCGCCTGGGCGGCTGACGCGTGGCCGGCCGGGGGAGAGGACGGGGCGAACGGGGAGACGGGGGCCGGTGAGCGCCGGCCGGTCTATACGATGTCGCCCCGGACAAGGACTGCGGCGGAAGGAGGCGGACCGTGACGGACCACCGGCGTCCGCGGCGGCGAGGCCAGGGCGAGCTGGAGGCGCTGGTGCTGTCGGCGCTGCGCAAGGCGGACGGCCCGGCGACGGCCGGCTGGGTGCAGGAGCACCTGGGCGGCGACCTCGCGTACACCACGGTGATCACGATCCTCACCCGCCTGCTGGAGAAGGGCGCGGTCGACCGTGAGCGCGTGGGCCGGTCCTTCGCCTGGACGGCCGCCTCGGACCAGGCGGGCCTGGCCGCCCGCAAGATGCGCAAGGTCCTGGACTCCGAGAGCGACCGGTCGGCGGTGCTGGCCAGCTTCGTGACCGGGCTCGACGCGGACGACGAGCGACTGCTGCGCACGCTGCTGGGAGACACACCCGACGCGGGGGACGGCTGACGCCGCATGGGGGTCTTCGTCTTCCTGCCGCTCGTCCTGCCGCTGACGGCGTGGCCGATCGCCCGGCTGGCCGAACAGCATCTGCATCCGCGGACCGCCACCAGGCTGCTCACCGCGGTGGCCGCGGTGATGGCCCTGTGCAGCACGGTGTGCCTGGCCCTGGTGATGGTGGTCGGCACCGCCCAGCTGCCGGGCAACCCCCTGCCCGACGGCTGGTCGGACCCCGAGGTGCGGGCGGCGGTGCCGTACGACGAGGTCGTCGGCAAGGCGGCGATCCCCGCGCTGTGCGCCGTGGTCGCGGCCTCGGCCCGGGCCCTGTGGCGGCACGGCAGGGTTCGCCGCCGCGCCCACCGGGCCCTGGCCGGGCTGCCGGGCACCGGGGTGGCCGTGCTGCCGGACGACGTGCCCTACGCGTACGCGCTGCCCGGCGGGCGCCGGGACCGGGTGGTGGTGAGCACGGGTCTGCTCGACCGCCTCGAACCGGCCGAGCGCCGCGCGCTGTTCGCCCACGAGCGGGCCCACCTGGCCGCCCGCCACCACCGCTTCCTGCTCGCCGTCCGGCTCGCCGCGCTGGCCAACCCCTTCCTGCGGCCCCTGCGGACAGCCGTGGCCTACACGGCGGAGCGGTGGGCCGACGAGGCGGCCGCGCGGGTGGTCGGCGACCGCCGCGCGGTGGCGACGGCGATCGGCAAGGCGGCACTCGTCTCCCGGGACACCCCCGTCGCCACCCTCGCCGGGCTCGCGGCGCCCGGCCCGGTGCCGCGCCGGGTGGCGGCGCTGCTGGGGCCGGCTCCCGTGGTCCGCACCTGGCCCTCGCTGTTCACCTCGGTGGGCCTGGCGGCGTGGGCCGCGGCCGCCGGAACCGCCGTGTCGGCGATGTCCTCGGCGAACGCCGCCGTCACGATGTTCCTGATCCTGCGCGCCGCCACGCCTCTGTGAGCGGCTCTCCTTTCCCGGAAAGACACAGGTCACAGGCTCAGGCGCAGAACATCTCCACTTGATCGGGTGCGCGGCCAATCCGGCGCCGGGCCGGCTCCGGATTCCCCGTGTGAGGGAAGAACCGAGGACACACCGACGGCGCGCCGTTCGACCGTCCGCCCCGCCGTCCATACGCGCGGGGCGGCTCGGCCCTCACACGCCCGCGCCGGAACCCCCGTCGAGCGGGGTCGGCCCCGCGGCGAGCGCGGAACTCCGTCCTCATGCCCAAGAGCTGACGCGCGGGCGGACGGCGCCGGGTGCGGTCGGGCAGACGGCTCACCCGGCGCCGCGCCGTGCTTGCCCCGGGGTCAGTCCATCAGCCCGGCGGCGAGCGCGGCCCCCAGCTCCCAGCAGGCCTCGAGATCGGCCCTGCCGGGCTCACCGGCCACGGCCACCGCCGGTGCCGCGCGCTGCCAGCCGAGGCCCGTGGTGACCGCCTCGATGCCGCGCACCGCGCCGGTGGTGTCACTGCCGCCGTGCACGTAATAGCCGAACGGGCGGCCCCGAGTCTCGTCGAGGCAGGGGTAGTAGACCTGGTCGAAGAAGTGCTTCAGCGCCCCCGACATGTAACCCAGGTTGGCCGGCGTGCCCAGCACGTATCCGTCCGCCTCCAGCACGTCGACCGCGGTCGCCGCCAGCGCCGCACGCCGGACCACCCGTACGCCCTCGATCTCCGGATCGGTCGCCCCGGACACGACGGACTCCAGCATCGCCTGACAGTTCGGCGACGGCGTGTGGTGCACGATCAGCAAAGTGGTCACACCCGAAGCCTGCCGTCCGGCGCCCCGCGGGGGCAAGGAACGCCACCCCGGTCCGCTGCCCGCCCGCCGACGCGGCGCCGTCACAGGACCACGGGACCGACGGTCGTGGTGGCCCGCGTGAAGAGCCCGGAGGGGGCCGTGCCGGGGGCGAGGAGGTGGGCCACCGCCGAGGTCGCCGTGTCGTGCCAGCGGCCGTGGTGGCGGAGCATGGCGTGGTCGCCGCCCGCCACCAGCAGCATGCCGGCCCGGGCGCCGGCGGCGCGGGCGCGGGACACGTACGCGGCGGACTCCCCGGGGTCGGTGATCCGGTCGCGGCTGCCGTGCAGGACGAGGACGTGCCGGTTCCGCAACTGCGCGACGGGCTCGCCGGGCGGGCACCAGGGAGCGAGGGCCACCACGCCGCGTACCTGAGGGGCGTCCGCGGCCCGCAGGGCGGCCCGGCCGCCCATGGAGTGCCCCAGCAGGACCACCGGCACGTCACCGACCAGTTCACGCAGCTCGGCGAGTGCCCGCACGGTGTCCTTCAGGGGCTCCGCGCCCACGCCGTTCCAGCCGCGCCGGCGGTAGCGCACCTGACCCAGCAGCACGTCGTCCCGGTCGGTCCGTGACTCCAGGGTGCGCAGGAAAGGGTGCATCCGCAGCGCCGCCAGGTGCCAGGGCCGTGCGGTCCGGCGGCTCTCCGCCCGGCCGCCGTGCAGCACCAGCACGGCCGCGCGCGCCCCCGCCGGCCGGCGCCGTACGACCAGCGCCCTCGTCGACGCCTCGTCGTGCGTGCTCATGTGTTCCCCCTCGTCGTTCCCGGTGGTCGACACCGACCACCGGCGATCATCCCTGATCCGTTGCCGTGCGGCGGACGGACCGCAACGGCTCGAGGACGGCTGTGGAGCTGGACCCGGCGCCCGTACTGCTTCGGCGACTTCCTCGTCTGGCGGTGCTTGTTCCTGGCCGCCTGCGACGCCGGCCTCCCGGCCGCCGCGGTGTCGGTCCTCTCCTCGCTGGTCATCACGTACCTGCTGCTCGGAGGCAGCGGGAAGCGGCTGCTGGAACGGCACACGACCGACCGCCCCGGGCGGCCCGCGCCCGGGAACGGAGCAGGCCGCCTGCGGACGGTGGGTGCGCCTCGCCCGTCGCGACGGGCGGGGGTGTCCCCGGGTAATCCGATGCCGCACGGCCCGCGGATGGGTCGCGAGGCTCCCACGGTGTCCGGCGGGGCGGCACCGGCCTGGCGCGTCACCAGCCGTTTGCGCTCCGGCCCGGGGGCAACCCGGGTGCGGATGCCGACCGCCGCAGTGGAGGTGCCATGGTGCTCACCCGTGGGAGAACCGCTCGGACCGCAGCCGCCGCCGTTCTGGCCGCGACGGCCCTGGGCCTGACCGGCTGCGGCGGGGACGACGGTTTCGAGCTGCAGGACTGGCAGGCGCCCGGCCAGAACGCGAGCGTCGGTGACGTCCTGATCCGCTACGCCCACGTGGCCGAGCCGAAGGGTGAGCCGTGGCAGGTCGGCGACGACGTCCCGGCGTACGTCTGGCTCCTGAACGAGGGGGACAAGACCGACCGGCTGGTGAGCGCGAGCAGCTCCGACGCCGAGTCGGCGGACATCGTGAACGCCGACGGCAAGCCCCTGCCGGGCGGCGTGGAGCTCCCGCCGAACCGGCTCCAGCAACTGGAGCAGGGCAAGAGCCACCTGCTGCTGCGGGACGTGCGCCAGGTGGTCCGCGGCGGCGACTTCATGAAGATCACGCTGAATTTCGAGAAGGCCGGGTCCGTCACCTTCAACATCCAGTCACAGGTCCCCGTGTACGACACCAGTCCCACGCCCAGCGGGTGATCCCGCCGGTGCCGCACGGGTAGACTGCGGCCGTTCGCGTTCGACACGCCCATGGATCGGGACGACGGGAGGTGAGGTCGATGACCGCGCTCGAAGCCGCGCTTCGCGGCGCCCGGGTCTCCCTCGCGACCCGGGCCACGTCCTGACCCAGCCGAACGCAAACAGGAACGGATCCTCACCCAGCCATGTCGCACGCCTGGAACACCCGCGCCGAGACCGGCGCCGACGTCCCCGCCATCCGTGACGTCGTCCGCGCCGCCTTCCCCACGCCGGAGGAGGCCGCCCTCGTCGACGCGCTGCGCGCCGACCCCGGGGCCTGGATCGACGGCCTGTCCCTCGTCGCGGTGGACGACGACGACCGCCCCGTGGGCCACGCGCTGCTGACCCGGTGCCACATCGGGGACAGCCCGGCGCTCTGCCTGGCACCCGTCGCCGTACTCCCGGACCACCAGCGCACCGGCGCCGGCGCCGCGGCCGTCCGTGCGGCACTCGCCGCGGCCGGACGCCTCGGCGAGCGCCACGTCGTCGTGCTCGGACATCCGGAGTACTACCCCCGGTTCGGCTTCGGCCGGGCCTCCGCCCACGGCATCGGCCTGACCGTCGATGTCCCCGACGAGGCCCTCATGGCCCTCACCCTGGACGCCGCCCACCCGCTGCCGGCCGGCACCGTCCGGTACGCGGCTCCCTTCGGCATCTGACCGCGGGAGCTCCCGCCGTGCACGACAGGGGCCGCCCGTCCGGATCGGACGGGCGGCCCCGCTGTGCCGAGTGCCTCAGGCGACGGGCGCCGCGGGGCCCTTGCCGGCAGGGTCGGCGGCGGATTCGCCGGCCTCCTCGGCGAGGCGTTCCATGCCGCTGGTGGTCTTCAGCGGCTTCTCCTTGATGAAGACCACGGCGACCAGCGCCAGCAGCGCGAACGGGGTGGCGACGAGGAACAGGTCGGCGGTGGCGACGCCGTAGGCGTGCTGCACGATCTCCCGCATCGGGGCGGGCAGTGCGCTCATGTCCGGGACGGCCCCGTGACCGCCGCCCGAACCGCCCTCGGCGGCCCCGGTGGCGCCAGCCTTCTCCAGGCCCTTGGTCATCTCGGTCGCGACCCGGTTGGCGAGGATCGCGCCGAGCACGCTGGTGCCGATCGTGCCGCCCATGCTGCGGAAGAAGGACAGCACGGAGGTCGCGGCACCCAGTTCGGCCGCGGGGACGTCGTTCTGCGCCGCGAGCACGAGGTTCTGCATCAGCATGCCGACGCCGATGCCGAGGACGGCCATGTAGAGGCTGAGCAGCCCGAAGTGGGTGTCGGCGTCGATCAGCGAGAGCAGCGCGAGGCCGGCGGTCATGGTGACCGCGCCCGCCACCAGGTAGCCCTTCCACTTGCCGGTCCGGCTGATGAGCTGTCCGGCGACGGTGGACGACACCAGCAGACCCAGGATCATCGGCAGGCTCATCAGACCGGCGACGGTCGGCGACTTGCCCAGAGAGACCTGGAAGTACTGGGAGAGGAAGACGGTTCCGCCGAACATGGCGACGCCGACCAGGAGGCTGGCGACCGTGGTCAGGGTGACCGTGCGGTTCTTGAAGATGTCGAGCGGGATCACCGGCTCGTCGGTGCGGGCCTCGACGAGGACCGCCAGGCCCAGCAGCACCACGCCGCCGACGACGAGCGCGGCGGTCTGCCAGGACGCCCAGTCGAACTGGTTGCCCGCCAGGGAGACCCAGATGAGCAGCGCGCAGACACCGGCGACGATCAGGAAGGCGCCGAGCCAGTCGATCTTCACCTGGCGCTTGACGGTGGGCAGCTTCAGCGTGCGCTGGAGCAGGAGGATCGCCAGCAGCGCGAACGGCACGCCGATGAAGAAGCACCAGCGCCAGCCCAGCCAGTCGGTGTCCACCAGCACACCGCCGATCAGCGGCCCGGCCACGGTGCCGACGGCGAACACGGCACCGAAGATGCCTGAGTACTTGCCCAGCTCCCGGGGCGGGATGACGGCGGCCATGACGACCTGCGCGAGCGCGGTCAGACCCCCCGCGCCGATGCCCTGCACGACGCGGCTGAAGATCAGCAGCGTCGTGTCGTGCGAGAAGCCCGCGAGCAGCGAGCCGATCACGAACATCAGCAGTGAGAGCTGGAGCAGCAGCTTCTTGTTGAAGAGGTCGGACAGCTTGCCCCACAGGGGCACGGTCGCGGTCATCGCCAGCAGTTCGGCGGTGACGACCCAGGTGTAGGAGGACTGGCTGGCGCCCAGGTCGGCGATGATCGTCGGCAGCGCGTTGGACACGACGGTGCCCGCGAGGATGGCGACGAACATGCCGGCCATCAGGCCGGACATGGCCTGGAGTATCTGCCGTTGGTTCATGGAGGTGGGAGGCGCGTCGGCGGGCGCCTGAACTGCGGTCACGGCATCTCTTTCGGTGGTGGTCTGACGAGTCGCGCCGGCGCCCGGCGCGGCGGCGGAGGTGGTGCGGAGGCGGTTACGCGGGAGGGGCCGGAAGGCCGGCGGCCAGGAGGGAGAACACCTCGTGGAAGACGTCGAGGAAGGCGGCTTCGTCCTGGTGGGCCGACCAGTGGTCCATGCTGGTCCGCACCGCGGTGCCGGCCACCGCGGCCAGCAGCCGCGGGTAGAGGCCGCCGCCGGCGTCGCCGAGGCGTTCGGCGATGGCTTCGGCCAGTTCCGCCTCGGCCGCCATGTGCGCCCCGACGCCGCGCGCCAGGAGGTGCGGTGAGGCGTGCAGCACCTCGGCGTGCAGCCGCCACAGTTCGTGCTGCTGCTCCGCCTCGGCGAGCTCCGCCGCGATGGCCGCGCGCAGGACTTCCAGCGGGGGAAGGCCGGGCGGTGCCTCCAGCACGGCGCGCCGCATACGGGCGCCGGAGTCCGCGTCGATGACGACGAAGGCGTCGTCGCGCGTGTCGAAGTAGTTGAAGAAGGTGCGTACCGAGACCCCGGCCGCGGCACTGATCGCCTCCACGGTGACCTTCTCCGCCCCGTGCTCGGCGGCGAGCCGTACCGCGGCCTCGGCGAGAGCGGCACGCGTGGCCCGCTTCTTCCGCTCCCGCAGACCGCCCCCCGCGGCACCCTTCTCCGTCATAAGTTGCATGGTATGCAAAGATGCATGCCATGCAAAATGGGCGGCGGGCGCCGCCCATGGAAGGGGTCGGCGCCCGCCGCCGCGAAGTGGCCGGCCCGGCTCAGCCGGCCAGACCCGCCAGCGTCTCCTCGAACGGGACGGCGCTTCCGGCCGCCCGGTTGTGCGGCAGCCGGGCCAGTGCCGCGGCCATCCCGCAGGTGTTGGTCACCCCGGAGAAGACCAGGCCCGCGCCGACGGCGCCGGACAGCCAGTGCGCGGGACGCCAGGCGCGGCCCGCCAGGAAGCCCAGGGCGACCAGTGAGCCGGCGGCGAAGCGGACCTGCCGGTCCATCGCCCACGGCGTACGCGAGCCGGCCGGACGGTCGACGGGGAGGCCCGCCGCGGCCCAGGCGCTCGTGCCGCCTTCGAGGGTGGCCGCCTCGACGCCCCGTGCCGTCAGCCGGGCACAGCCCTGCGCGGACCGGTTCCCGGACGCGCACACGAGCAGCAGCGGTCCGCGTGCGGCGGCCGCCCCGAGCGCGGGGACGGCCTCGTCCAGCCGGTCCAGCGGGACGTTGTGGGCCCCGGGCAGGTGACCGCCGGCGTGCTCGCCGGGGGAGCGGACGTCGACGACGGTGAACTCGCCCAGGCGGTTCACGGCCTCCTGCGGAGTCAGTGTGGCGGCCGGTGCGGTGGGGGTGGTCATGGAGGAACCCTTCTCGTTGTGTGCGACCCCGGGGTAGGATACCCGCGGGGGTATGTGGGGCCCGGTGGAGGAGGAAGCGTGGAACTCGACATGTCGGCCGACGAGCTGAAGTCGGCGCTCAACCGGCTGCGGCGCGCCCAGGGGCAGCTGGCGGGGGTCATCCGGATGATCGAGGAGGGGCGCGACTGCGAGGACGTGGTCACCCAGCTCGCCGCCGTCTCCCGGGCCCTGGACCGGGCCGGTTTCTCGATCATCGCGACGGGGCTGCAGCAGTGCATGACCAGTGACGACCCCGAGGTGCGGGACTCGGCCCAGATGCGGGCCCGCCTGGAGAAGCTCTTCCTCTCCCTGGCCTGACCGGCGCGGATCGGCGGCCGGTCACAGCGCCGCCGTGACGCCCATGGCCGCGGCGACGGCGAGCAGTACGGCGCCGAACACGCGCCGCAGCGTCCCCGCGGACACCTTGGCCGCCAGCCGCCTGCCGTCCCACGCGCCGAGGACGGCGGTGGCCAGGAACGGCAGCAGCAGCGTGAGGTCCAGGTGTACGGCGGTGTACGCCCGGGCCGCGAGAGCCGCCAGTGCGTTGGCCGTCACGACCAGGAGACTCGTGCCCACCGCCGCGCCCATCGGCACGGCCAGCACCGTCACCAGCGCGGGTACCGCGAGGAATCCGCCGCCGACGCCGAGGAACCCGGTCACCGCGCCCAGCCCGGCCCCTGCCCCGGCCGCCCGGACGCCCGAGGCGGGGCCGCCCTCGCGGGGGTTGCGGCGGCGCAGCATGTGCACCCCGGCCAGTGCGGCCAGCGTCGCGAACAGCAGCGTCAGCACCGTCTCGGGGACCCGCGCGGACAGCGCGCCGGCCGCCGCGGCGGGCAGCAGACCCGCCGCCGCGAACACCAGCCCGGCCCGCCACCGCACCGCGCCGGCCCGGGCGTGGGCGACCAGTGCGGTGACCGACGAGACGATCACGACGACCAGGCTCGCGGTGGTCGCCGCGGCCGGGGTGAAACCGAGCAGATAGATCAGTGCGGGGACGGTGAGGATGCTGCCGCCCGCCCCCAGCGCGCCCAGGGCGAGGCCGGCCACGGCACCGGCCGCGAGGGCGAGGACGAGCGCGGTCATACGGCCCGGCCGCCCGACGGCGCGACCAGCGTGAGGCCGGCGTCCGCCGCCGCCGCGAAACCGTCGTCGATCGCGACCACCTCACGGCCGGCGGCGTCCAGTACGGACGCGGCGACGGCCGCGCGCATGCCGCCCGCGCAGTGCACCCACACCGTGCCCGGCGGCACCTCGTCCAGACGGCGGTGCACCTCGTGGACGGGGACGTGCACGCTGCCGTCGACCCAGCCGTTCGCGCGCTCGCCGTCCCGGCGCACGTCGAGGATCACCACGTCCGTGCCCTCGCGGCGCGCCCTGGCCAGATCGGCGAACGTGGCCCGCCGGAACGAGGCCGGCCGGGTGCCGTCCGGGACCCAGTCGGCCGGGGAGCCGACCGCCGCCGCGGCCGGCCGGTCGATGCCCACCCGGACCAGCTCCCGCTGGGCGCGGGCGACGTCCGCGGCACTCCCCGCGAGCAGCGTGACCGGCTTGCCCCACGGGATCATCCACGCCAGATACGTCGCGAGCTGTCCGTCGACCTCGAAGTTGAACGACCCGGCCACGTGCCCGGCGGCGAAGGCCACCCGGCCGCGCAGGTCCACGACCCACTCGCCGGCGGCCAGCCGCCGGGCGATCTCGCCGGCGTCGGCCCGGCGGGGCTCGGTCAGGTCCACGGGGGCGGGGCCGTCCGTGTTGACCGGGCCCATGTGCGCGTAATAGGCGGGTACGTCGTCCAGCCCCGCCAGCATCTGGGCGACGAAGGCCTCCACGTCCTGCACGAGCGCCGGGTTGCCCGCCTTCTCGGCGCCTATGGTGCTGTGCTCGCCGCCGGCCTGTGAGGAGGAGCAGAAGCTGCCGAATCCGTGCGTCGGCAGCACGGTCACCTCGTCGTCCAGCTCGTCGGCGAGACGGTGGGCGGAGGCGTGCTGGGCGCGGGCCAGTTCCTCGGTCAGCCGCGGCTCCACCAGATCGGGCCGGCCCACGCTGCCGATCAGCAGGGAGCCGCCGGTGAAGGCGGCCACCGCCCGCCCCGACTCCTCAAGGACGTACGAGGTGTGGTGCGGGGTGTTGACCCGGCGTGGCCACCGCGCGCAGCTCCAGGCCCTCGTCGACCGGCTCCACGTCCCCGTCGGCCACCGCCGCGCGCGCGTACGCCACCTCCGCCCCGGCCGGCACCAGGTAGCGGGCGCCGGTGAGGCGGGCCAGCTCCAGGCCACCGGTGACGTAGTCGTTGTGGACGTGCGTCTCGGCGACGGCGGTGATCCGCACCCCGCGCCGCGCGGCCTCGGCGATGACCCGGTCGATGTCCCGCGGCGGGTCCACGACCACGGCCGCGCGGGCACCCCCGGCCAGGTAGCTGCGATTGCCCAGCCCCTCGGTCTCCAGGACGTCGACAAAGAACACGACACTCTCCTTCCGATTACCCCCCGGGGTATCCACCCCCACCGTAACAGATATACCCAGGGGGGTATCCGGGCGGGTGAGGTCGGCGCGGGGCCCGTCAGGGGTCGTACGGGCCCCGTGCAACTCCTGCGTGTCCCCCGAAAGTTGGGGTACACGGTGCTGCAGCACGGCCGGCACCGGGGTCGGCGCCGGTGGCGGCCGTGCCATTTGGTGCCCGTCTCCGTGCCCGTCCCGGTCCGGACACCGGCGTGACCCGAACGGTCCTGTCGGGTACCCGACCGGCCCGCGCGGGGTTGGGATGTGCACGGGCACCCCCGTGCCCGTGCGGCCCGATCGCTGTCCCGACACGGAAAGGACCCCCGATGTCCGCCGACACGCAGCAGGCGCCCTCCGGGCTCACGGACGAGGAGCTCGCCGGACTGGACGCCCACTGGCGCGCCGCGAACTACCTCTCCGTCGGCCAGATCTACCTCATGGCCAACCCCCTGCTCACCGAGCCGCTGCGCCCCGAGCACGTCAAACCGCGCCTGCTCGGCCACTGGGGCACCTCACCCGGCCTCAACCTGGTCCACACCCACCTCAACCGGGTGATCAAGGCCCGTGACCTAGACGCCCTGTGTGTCTGGGGCCCCGGGCACGGCGGCCCCGCCGTACTGGCCAACGCGTGGCTGGAGGGTTCGTACACCGAGACCTATCCGGACATCACCCGGGACGCGACCGGAATGGCCCGCCTCTTCAAGCAGTTCTCGTTCCCCGGCGGCGTACCGAGCCACGTCGCACCCGAGACGCCGGGCTCCATCCACGAGGGCGGCGAGCTGGGCTACGCGCTCTCGCACGCGTACGGCGCCGCCTTCGACCACCCAGGACTGGTGGTCGCCTGTGTGATCGGTGACGGCGAGGCCGAGACCGGGCCGCTGGCGACGTCCTGGCATTCCAACAAGTTCCTCGACCCGGTCCACGACGGCGCGGTCCTGCCGATCCTGCACCTCAACGGCTACAAGATCGCCAACCCGGCGGTCCTCGCCCGACTCCCGGAGGCCGAGCTGGACGAACTCCTGCGCGGCTACGGACACGAGCCCATCCACGTCACCGGAGACGAGCCGGCCGCCGTCCACCGCGCGATGGCCCACGCCATGGACACCGCCCTCGATCGCGTCGCCGCCATCCAGCGCGCCGCCCGCGAGAACGGCGCCACGGACCGCCCCCGCTGGCCGGTGATCGTCCTGCGCACCCCGAAGGGCTGGACCGGCCCGGCCGAGGTGGACGGCCTGCCCGTGGAGAACACCTGGCGCGCCCATCAGGTCCCCCTGTCCGCCGTCCGCACCGACCCCGGCCACCTGCGGCAACTGGAGCAGTGGCTGCGCTCCTACCGTCCCGGGGAGCTGTTCGACGACGACGGAGCGCCCCGCCCCGCCGTCCTCGCCGCCGTCCCCGAGGGCCCGCGCCGCCTCGGCGCCACCCCCTTCGCCAACGGCGGTCTCCTCCTGCGCGAGCTGCCCATGCCCCCGCTGGAGAAGTACGCCGTCCCCGTCGACAAGCCCGGGGCGAACACGCACGAACCCACCCGGGTCCTCGGCGACCTGCTCCGCGACGTCATGGACGCCACCGCCCAGCGGCGCGACTTCCGCCTCGTCGGCCCCGACGAGACCGCTTCCAACCGCCTCCAGGCCGTCTACGGAGCCAGCGGCAAGGCCTGGCAGGAGCGGACGCTGCCCGTCGACGAAGACCTCGACCGGCACGGCCGGGTCATGGAAATCCTGTCCGAACACACCTGCCAGGGCTGGCTGGAGGGCTACCTCCTGACCGGCCGGCACGGGCTGTTCTCCTGCTACGAGGCGTTCGTCCACATCGTCGACTCGATGGTCAACCAGCACGTCAAGTGGCTGCGCGTGACCCGCCGGCTGCCGTGGCGCGCGCCCATCGCCTCCCTCAACTACCTGCTCACCTCGCACGTGTGGCGCCAGGACCACAACGGCTTCTCCCACCAGGACCCCGGCTTCGTCGACCACATCCTCAACAAGAGCCCCGAAGCCGTGCGGGTCTACCTGCCGCCGGACGCCAACACCCTGCTCTCCGTCGCCGACCACGCCCTGCGCAGCCGCGACTACGTCAACGTGATCGTCGCCGGCAAGCAGCCCTGCTTCGACTGGCTGTCCATCGAGGAGGCCCGGGTGCACTGCGCGCGCGGCGCCGGCATCTGGGACTGGGCCGGCACCGAGGACGGCAGCCGGGAACCCGACGTGGTGCTCGCCTGCGCGGGCGACGTCCCCACCCAGGAGGTGCTCGCCGCCGCACAGCTCGTCCGCCGTCACCTGCCGGACCTCGCCGTGCGCGTCGTCAACGTGGTGGACATCGCCCGGCTGCTGCCCAGCGGTGAACACCCGCACGGCATGAGCGACTTCGAGTACGACGGCCTGTTCACCGCCGACAAGCCGGTCATCTTCGCGTACCACGGATATCCCTGGCTGATCCACCGCCTCGCCTACCGGCGCACCGGCCACGCCCACCTGCACGTGCGCGGCTACAAGGAGATCGGGACCACCACCACGCCCTTCGACATGGTGGTCGGCAACGACCTGGACCGCTACCGCCTCGTCATGGACGTCATCGACCGCGTCCCCGGCCTCGCCGTGCGCGCGGCGGCCGTGCGGCAGCGGATGGAGGACGCCCGGCTGCGCCACCACGACTGGATCCGCGAACACGGGGTGGACCTGCCCGAGGTCGCCGACTGGTCCTGGGAGGGCGCACAGTGACCGCGACACCCTCGACCTGGGACTACGACCACTACGACCCGGCCGAGGAGCGGCTGCGCGAGTCACTGTGCACGCTCGGCAACGGTTACTTCGCCACCCGCGGCGCGCTGCCCGAGTGCGCCGCGGACGACGTGCACTATCCGGGCACCTATGTGGCCGGCTGCTACAACCGGCTCACCTCCTCCGTCGCCGGACGGGAGGTGGAGAACGAGGACGTGGTCAACCTCCCCAACTGGCTGCCGTTGCGCTTCCGGACCGCCGGAGGGGACTGGATCACGCCGGACACCACCGAGGTGCTCGACCACCGGCAGACCGTGCACCTGGACTCGGGCGTGCTGGAGCGCCGCACCCACTTCGGGATCGGCGAAGGGCGGGTGCTGACCTTGCGTCAGCTGCGCCTGGTGCACATGGCCGACCCGCACCTCGCCGCGCTGCGCACGGAGTTCACGGTGGACGCCGGAGCGGTGGACCTGGAGGTGGAGGCGGCCCTCGACGGCGCCGTCACCAACTCCGGTGTGCCGCGCTACCGGGACCTGGACGGCCGTCACCTGACCCACGTGCACACCGGCGTCACCGACGACACCACGGTGTGGCTGCGCTGCCGCACCCGCACCTCGGACATCCGGATCGGCCTGGCGGCGCGCACCACGGCCGGGGTGCCCGTCACTCCGGCCCGGGAGCACCAGCGAGTCACCCAGTACACGACCGTGCGCGTCGAGCCGGGCCGTACCGTCACCGTCGACAAGGTCGTCGCCCTGCACACCTCACGCGACCCGGCGATCAGCGACCCCCTGCAGGCCGCCGTCGACCGGGTGACCGACGCCCCCGGCTTCGACGACCTGCTGCGAACCCACCGCACGGCCTGGGGCCAGCTGTGGCGCCGGGCCGAACTCGACGTGCCCGGCGAGGCGGGCAGCATCCTGCGCCTGCACCTCTTCCACGTGCTGCAGACCCTCTCCCCGCACACCGCCGACCTGGACGTCGGCGTACCGGCGCGCGGGCTGCACGGGGAGGCCTACCGCGGCCACGTCTTCTGGGACGAACTGTTCGTCCTGCCCTACCTGAACCTGCATTTCCCGGAGGTGTCCCGGTCCCTGCTGCACTACCGGCACCGGCGTCTGGAACGGGCCCGCGCCGCGGCCCGCGCGACCGGCCGGCGCGGCGCGCTGTACCCGTGGCAGAGCGGCAGCGACGGGCGCGAGGAGACCCAGCAGCTCCACCTGAACCCGCACTCGGGCCGCTGGCTGCCGGACCACTCGCACCTGCAGCACCACGTGGGATCGGCCATCGCCTACAACGTGTGGCAGTACTGCGAGGCGAGCGGCGACGCCGAGTTCCTGCACACCAAGGGCGCCGAGATGCTGCTGCAGATCGCCCGCTTCTGGGCGGACTCCGCCACCTGGGACGCCCAGCTGGGCCGGCACCGCATCCGGGGCGTCGTCGGCCCCGACGAGTACCACGAGGCGTACCCGGGCGCGGACCGTCCCGGCCTCGACGACAACGCGTACACCAACGTCACCGCGGCCTGGGTGCTGGCCCGCACCCTGGAGGTCCTGCGCGACCTGCCCGAGCCCCGCCGCCGCGAACTCGTCGAGCGCACCGCCCTGGACGACGCCGAACTCGAACAGTGGGAGAGCGTCTCCCGCACCCTCCACGTCCCCTTCCACGAGGGTGTCGTCAGCCAGTTCGAGGGGTACGGCGACCTCGCCGAACTCGACTGGGCGGGCTACCGGGAGCGGTACGGCGACATCCGGCGCCTGGACCGCGTCCTGGAGGCCGAGGACGACAGCCCGAACAACTACCAGGCGTCCAAGCAGGCCGACGTGCTGATGCTGGGCTACCTGTTCTCCCCGGCCGAACTGCGCTCGCTCTTCGACCGGCTGGGGTACCGCCTGGACGAGGAGACCTGGCAGCGCACCGTCGACTACTACCTGGCCCGCACCAGCCACGGCTCCACCCTCAGCGGCCTGGTGCACGGCTGGATCCTCGCCCGCGCCCGTCGCGCCGATGCCTGGACCTACTGCCAGGAGGCGCTCAAGGGCGACGTCGCCGACCTCCAGGGCGGCACCACCGGCGAGGGCATCCACCTCGGTGCCATGGCGGGCACCCTCGACCTGGTGCAGCGGGGCCTGACCGGGCTGGAGACCCGCTCCGGCGCACTGTGGCTGGATCCGGTGCCGCTGCCGGAGCTGTCGTCGTACGGGTTCTCCGTCCGCTACCAGGGCCACTGGGGCGTGCGGTTCCGGCTGGAGCACGGCCGGCTGGAGATCGCCGTGCCCGCCTCCGGCCCGCTGCCCATCGACATCCGGCTGCCGGACCGCGAGGTGCGGCTCGCGCCCGGCGACACCTGCCGGCTGGCGCTCCCGGAGTGAACGCCGGGAGCGCGGGGCCCGTCAGCCCGACAGGGGGTACGTCACCGTGCGCGGGTAGCCGTCCGGCCTGCCGTCGGTGTAGGTGAGGGTCAGCCGGGTGTAGTGCCGCTCGCCCGGGTCCGTCCGCGACGCCTGCGGCTGGTCGAGCCGGACGACCACGGGGTACGCGCGGAAGGTGCCCGCGGCGCAGTACGGGTCGCAGTCGTTGACGACGTTGGTGCCCCGGCCCACCGCGGCGTTCGCGTCCCAGCGCATCCAGTGCAGGGAGACCAGACGGCTGTTGCCGTCCCCGCAGGCGAGGATGAACGCCTCGGGCCGTACCTGGGGCTGGAAGGCGCAGTCGACCAGCACCGGGTCCTGCGCGTGCCGGCTGTGCTCCGCCCGGGCGGTGGTCGTGTGCTGCGCCGACGGTGCCGCGAGGGCCGTGCCCACGGGCACTGCGAGCGCGGCGGCGGCACAGAGGGCGATCGCTGCCCTCATCGGGTTTCTGCCCATGTCTGCTCCCGGCCGTCTCGGGGTCGCTTGTCTCCGCTCCGTTCCCCGTACCTGACCGTACGGCCGGTGCCACGAACGCACCACTCGTACGGAGCAGCGCCCGGGGCTACCCGGGCGTGTCCAGCAGCCCGGCCACCAGGCGGCGCGCGTACCCGGCGTCGAGGCCGCCGGGCCGGAAGAGGATCCGGTACATGACCGGGGCGACGACGCGGTCCACGACCGTCTCCGTGTCGGGCACCGCCTCGCCGCGTCCGGCCGCGCGGGCGAGGACGACGTCGATCTGCTCGGCGGCGTAGGCCGAGCACTGTCCCGCGTTGCCGCCGTCCGGATCACCCAGCAGGGCGTCACGGATGTAGGCGCGGCCCGGGGGCGAGGCCATCTCGTCGAGGAACTGCTCGGCCCAGGCCGTCAGGTCGGCGCGCAGGCCGCCGTGGTCCCCGGGCTCGGTCTCGGGGCGCAGCCGTTCGACGGCCACGTCCGACAGCAGCTCCTGGAGGTCCCCCCAGCGGCGGTACACCGTCGACGGGGTGACGCCGGCGCGGGCCGCGACCAGCGGCACCGTCAGCGCGTCGCGGCCCACCTCGGCGGTGAGTTCGCGTACGGCGGTGTGCACCGACTCCTGGACCCGGGCGCTGCGCCCGCCCGGGCGGGCCATCGGTCTGGGACTCATGCCGACAGCCTAAAGCAAAGTGATTGCGTCAAGCGGCGCTCCGTTCGTAGGCGTGGCCCACGCGCACCACCGTGGCCTCGTCGAACGGGCGCCCGAGCACCTGCATGCCGATGGGCATGCCCGCCCGGTCGGCGCCCACCGGCACGGTCAGCGCCGGGACACCGGTGATGTTGGCCGGCGCGGAGAGCCGGACGTAGGCGTCCGAGACGCTCTCCACGGTGCCGTCGGACCAGGTGACGGAGGACTGCCCGGCCGGTACCGCGGTGACCGGCACGGTCGGTGCGACGACGACGTCGACCTGCCGGAGCAGGCGCGCCCACTCCCGCCGCATCAGCGTCCGCGCCCGCTGGGCCCGCAGGTGGTCCCCGGCGGACATCAGCTCCCCGGCCTCCAGCAGCACGCGTACGTCGTCCTCGTACAGGTCGGCGGCGGTGCGCAGGGTCCGCTCGTGGTAGGCGGTGGCCTCGGGCACCATCAGGCCCCACTGGACCGCCTGCACGTAGCGCGCCATCGGAATGTCCACGTCGACGAGGTGCGCGCCGAGCTCCGCCAGCCGCGCGACGGCACCCCGGACGGCGGTCTCGACCTCCGGGTCGACGTGGTCGAAGTAGTAGGTGCGGGGCACGCCGACGCGCAGGCCCGTCAGGTCCCCCGTCCACGCGGTCGGCCGGTGGTCCGCCGCCGGGGCGGGCGTCGAGGCGGGATCGCGCGGATCGTGGCCCGCCACCGCGGCCAGGACCAGGGCCGCGTCCTCGACGGTGCGGGTGATCGGCCCCACGTGGTCCAGTGACCACGACAGCGACGTCACTCCGTGGCGGGGGACGAGGCCGTAGGTCGGTTTGAGGCCGACGACGCCGTTCAGGGCGGCGGGCACGCGGATCGAGCCCCCGGTGTCGGTGCCGAGGGCGAAGGTGGCCGCGCCCGCCGCCACGGCGACGGCTGAGCCGCCGCTGGAGCCGCCCGCGATCCGGCCGCTGTCCCGGGCGTTACGCGTCTGGGGAGTGGTCAGGCCGTAGGCGAACTCGTGGGTGTGGGTCTTGCCGGCCAGCACAGCACCGGCCGCCGCCAGCCGCGCGGCGACCGCGCTGTCGGCCCGCGCGCGATGCCCGGCGCGGACCCGCGAGCTCGCGGTGGTCGCGGTGCCGGCCACGTCGATCAGGTCCTTGAGCCCCATCGGCACGCCGTGCAGTGGGCTCCGGAGACTGCCCTTCGCCACCTCCCGTTCGGCCGCGCGTGCCGAGCGGCGGGCCCGTTCCGCCGTCAGCGTCACGTACGCGCCGAGCCCCGGCTGCACCTCCGTGGCACGCTCCAGCACCGAGTCCACCAGTTCGACCGGCGAGAGCCGCCGGGTGCGGACCGCGTCCGCGGCCGCGGCCAGGGACAGCTCATACGGCCGCACGACGTACCTCCTCGTGCCCGGGCTCCGGCGCCTCGGCGGCGTGGAAGGCCGCGGCGGGCGGGGTGTCGCCGAAGTCCAGCTCCCGCAGTACCGAGACGACGCTGTGAATGTGCCGCGCGGTGGCCGTCACCACGGCCCGGCGGTCCTCTTCGGGGATGGGCACAGGCCCTCTCCTTCGCTCTGAAGCCACTTAAAGCCAACTGTTTGCGTTAGTGGACCATAGGTTCTACGGTGGCTAAACGCAAACCAATGGCTTTTAGTGAGTTCGACGAAAGAGGGCACCGCCATGCACACCCCCTCCTGGACCGTGGGCGACACCACCGTCCACCGCATCGACGAGACCCTCCTGCCGCCCGCCACCGGACCCTGGCTGCTGCCCGGCGCCACCCCGGACCTGGTCACCCGCGAGGAGTGGCTGCGCCCCGACTTCGCCGACGGCGACGGCGTCCTGCGCCTCGGCAGCCACACCTTCGCCCTGACCGCCGGCGGGCTGCGCGTCCTCGTCGACACCGGCATCGGCAACGGCAAGACGCGCGCGAATCCGGCCTGGCACGACCTGCGCACCGACTACCTGGAGCGGCTCACGGAGGCGGGCTTCCACCCGGACACCGTCGACCTGGTGATCCTGACCCACCTGCACACCGACCACGTAGGCTGGAACACGAGGCGGACCGACGACGGCTGGGTCCCCACCTTCCCCCGTGCCCGCTACGTCGTCTCCCGCGCCGAGCGCGAGTTCTGGGCCGCGTACCCGATGGACGAGCCCCGGCGCCAGATGTTCCGGGACTCCGTGCACCCGGTGGAGGACGCCGGGCTGCTCGACCTCGTGGACGTACCCGCCGAGGGCGCCGACCTCGCGCCCGGTCTGCGCCTCCTGCCGACCCCGGGCCACACCCCGGGCCACGTCGCCGTGCGGGTGGGCGGACCCGGCGCCGGCGCCCTCGTCACCGGGGACTGCGTCCACCATCCCGTGCAACTCGCCCACCCCGCGCTGGGCAGTTGCGTGGACATCGACCCCGCCCTCGCCGAGTCGACCAGGCGCTCCCTGCTCGCCTCCCTGGCCGGCACCGGCACCCTGGTGCTGGGCACCCACTTCCCGCCGCCCACCGCGGGCCGGGTCGTCGGCCAGCGGGACGCCTACCGGCTGACGCCCGTGCCCGGCCGGTTCGTGCGATAAGGCGCCGATTGCATCCACCGTGTGGTCCGGCGGACGGCCCGCAACCAGCCGCCGCCTCGCCGGTGTCTCCTGCCCTCGAGAACGCCGACCCATCAAGGCGACCCACCAAGTGGAGGACCGCGGTATGCACACCATGACTGCCCCGACCGCCGCCGACCCGGCGCGCTCCGGCGGCACCGACGGCGACTTCCTGCTCCAGCCGCCCCGCCCCGCCGAACGCGTCCCCTGCCGCGTCGACCCCGTCGACCTGCGGCGCCTGGACCTGCTGGCCCTGCTCACCACGGCCGGTATCGCGCCCTCCGCCGGGGACCGGGCCGCCATCGAGCGGCTCAGCGAGCTCCCCGGCAGCGTGCACACGGCACTGCACCGGTGGCTGGAGCAGGCGTACGGGTTCTGCCGGTGACGGACGGCCGGGGGCGGTCAGAAGTCGACCGGGTCCCGCACCAGCGGGCAGGTCATGCAGTGCCCTCCACCCCGGCCCCGGCCCAGCTCCGCGCCCACGATGGTGACGACCTCGATGCGGGCCTCGCGCAGCAGGGCGTTGGTGAGCGTGTTGCGGTCGTAGGTGAACACCACGCCCGGCTCGATCGCGACCGCGTTGTTGCCGCTGTCCCACTGCTGGCGTTCGGAGGCGTAGGCGTCGCCGCCCGTCTCCACCACCCGCAGCGAGGACAGCCCGAGCGCCTTGGCGACCACGTCGGTGAACGGCGTCGTGCCCTCGTCGACGACGTCGAAGCCGGGGGCCCGGTCCCCGGGGCGCAGCGAGAAGGTGTGCACCGCGTCCATGATGCGGGGGTAGAGGGTCACCACGTCGCGGTCGGCGAAGGTGAACACCGTGTCCAGGTGCATGGCGGACCGCAGCTTGGGCATCCCGGCCACGACGACGTGCTCGGCGGCCCCGCTGCGGAACAGTGACGCGGCGACCTGGGTGATGGCCTGCCGCGAGGTGCGCTCGCTCATGCCCATGAGGACCACGCCGTTGCCCACCGGCATGATGTCGCCGCCCTCGAAGGTGGCCTGGCCCCAGTCCAGTTCGGGGTCCCCCCACCACACCTCGCTGCCCCTGAAGTCGGGGTGGAAGAGGTAGACCGCCTTCATCAGCAGCGTCTCGTCGTGCCGCGCCGGCCAGTACAGCGGGTTGAGGGTCACTCCGCCGTACAGCCAGCAGGTGGTGTCGCGGGTGTAGAGGGTGTTGGGCAGCGGCGGCATCAGGTACTCACGGGCGCCGGTGGACTCGCGGGCCAGGGCGAGGTACGGGGAGCGGAAGTCCTCGGGCAGATCGCCGACCGCGAGTCCGCCGACCAGGTACTCGGCCAGTTCCCTGGGCGAGAGGGTCTCCAGGTAGGCGCGGGTGGCGTCGATGAGGCCGACGCCGACCTGGTTCGCGGTGATCTTGCGGTCCAGGAGCCATGACCTCGCCTGCGGGATCGCCATGATCTGCGCGAGCAGGTCGTGCAGTTCCACCACCTCGACCCCGCGCCGGCGCAGCTCGCCGACGAACGCGGCGTGGTCGCGCTGGGCGTTCTCCACCCACATCACGTCGTCGAAGAGCAGGTCGTCGGAGTTGGTCGGGGTGAGCCGCCGGTGCGCGAGGCCGGGGGAGCACACCAGGACCTTGCGCAGCCTGCCCACCTCGGAGTGGACACCGAGCGCGGGCATCGGGGCGCTGTCGTTGCTGGTCACAAGGCCTCCCTGAAGGGTGCGAGTGGTGGGGGAGAGGGGACGCGGCTCACAGGCTGATCCACCCGGCCGCCAGCGCCACCAGGCCCAGGACCGCGCCGGCCACGGAGACGGCCAGGACGACGAGTTCCGCCGGGGAGAAAAGGCGTCTGTTCTGCTCGCGGCGGGCCATCACGAACAGGGCGGTGGCCGGGGCGTAGAGGATGAAGGAGACCAGGACGAACTTCAGTCCGGCCGCGTACAGCAGGAACGCGGTGTACAGGGTGGCGAGGACACCGACGGTCAGCTCCCGCCGGGAGCTGCGCCCGCCCGCCGTGCGCGGGTCGTCGCGGACGCCGATCCGCACCGCGAATGCGGCCGCGAGCAGATACGGGATCAGGGACAGCGCGCTGGTCAGGTTGAGCGCGAAGTTGAAGGCGTCGTCCGAGAAACTGGTGGCGATCAGCACCGCCTGGGTGAGCAGCGACGTCATCAGCAGCGCAGGCACGGGCACGTCTACCGCGTTGGCGCGGCGCAGGAAGCGCGGCATGTCGTCGTCCTTGGCCGCGACGAAGAGCACCTCCGCCGCCATCAGTGTCCACGCCAGATAGGCGCCCAGTACCGACACGATCAGGCCGACGCTGATGAACACCCTGCCCCAGGTCCCGACGGCCTCCTCCAGGACGCCCGCCATGGACGGCTGGCGCAGGTCCGCGATCTCGGCCATCGGCATGATGCCGTACGACACGATGGTCACCGACGCGAAGACGGCGAACACACTGAGGAAGCCCAGCACCGTCGCCCTGCCCACGTCCGAGCGGCGCTTGGCGTGCCGGGAGTAGACGCTGGCGCCCTCGACCCCGAGGAACACGAACACGGTGGCCAGCATGGTGCCGCGCACCTGCGAGAACAGGGAGCCCGCGTAGTCGGCCCCGCCGAAGTTGTCGGCGAACACACCCGGCCGGAAGTACGCCAGCGCCAGGATCACGAAGATGACGATGGGGACGAGCTTGGCCACCGTCACGATCTTGTTGATGGCCGTCGCTTCCTTCACGCCGCGCCGGATCATCCAGAAGAACGCCCACAGCCCGATCGAGGACAGGACCACGGCGAGGGCGGTGTCGCCGTCACCGAGCTCCGGCCAGACGGAGCCGATCGTCGACATGATGAGCACCCAGTAGGTCACGTTGCCCACGCAGGTGCTGGCCCAGTAGCCGAAGGCCGCGAAGAAGCCCAGGTACTCGCCGAAGCCCGCCTTGGCGTACGCGTACACACCGGCGTCGAGGTCGGGTCTGCGCACGGCGAGCGACTGGAAGACGAAGGCCAGCATCAGCATGCCCGTACCGGCGATCGCCCAGGCGATCAGCGCGCCCGCGACGCCGGTCTCCTCGGCGAACCGCCCCGGCAGCGAGAAGACCCCGGCACCCACCATCGACCCGACGACCATGGCCGTCAGGGTGAACAGGGGCAGCTTGGCGGCCGGCGGGGCCTCCCCGCCGGCGCCGGTCGTAGCGGCCTGCGACATGCCGTCCCTCTGGGTAGCCGGGCGATTCGCGACTACTGTGCCTCATGTGGTGGCTTCGGGCACCTTGTTCGTTTCGCGGCCTTCGGGGGGTGAGCGGCGCCGGGTCGGCCCCCGGCAGCGCTCCCGCCGGCTCCGGAACGCCGACCAGTGCGGCCAGCGGCCGGTCGACGGCTCCGTGCGTCACGTGAACCAGCGTTCCCACACCGGCGATGACGGCGGACCGGGACTGGGCGGAGGCCAGTGACTCCGGTACCGGGACGCCGAGGGCGACGAGCGGCCGGGGCGGTGAGCATCGGTCCGCCGATGCCGGCCACCCCGGCGGCGACGCCCGCCACCCCTGGCACGAGGACACCCAGTACGAGCCCGAACGCCCGCTTCGGCACATACGGGTTGACCCGGCCTCCGAGTGGGGTCCCGGCGACCGCGCTCGCGGCCGGGACGAGCGCCGTGCGCCGGATCGCGGGCTCGTGCGGCCGCCCCGACCTGGTGCAGGCGGCGGTGGCGAGGGCCCCGGTGGCGACATGGGTGACGATGGGCGTACCGGCCACTTCCGCCGGGCTCGGGCCGGTCGGCACGGACAGACCGATCGTGGGCAGGACACCACCCGGCCCCCGGTGGCGCTCAGCCGCCGGTGCGCAGGTCCCCTCCTCGCCGGGCGAGCGTCAGGACGCCCATGACGATGAGGGCGACTCCGAGCAGCTGCGGCAGGACCCACCACCCGCCGCGCACGTCCTCGCGGTAGAGGAACACGCCGAGCATGAGGCTCACCGCGGCATCCCCCAGGGTGAGGGCGGGCTGGGAGGCGACCAGGGGGCCGCCCTGCATGGCGTGCTCCAGCAGGAGCACGGCACCGACCCCGGCCGCGGCGAAGCCGTACGTCTGCCATGTGGTCAGGAAGCCGGCCAGTCCGTCGGTGTCCAGGACACGCATGGCGTCCTTCATCAGGGCCGCCGTCAGCGCGTAGCAGACCGCGGTGGCCGCACCGAGGCAACCGGCGCGGGCCTTGCCGACGGGGCGCCTGAGACCGGCCGCCGCCAGCAGCACCGCCGCTGTGGCACAGGCCCCCAGCGCGGGCAGCCAGCGGTCCAGAGGAACGTCCTCCCGGCCCGCGTCCGGCGCGGCCGACACCAGCGCGAGTCCCAGCCCGACGACCACCCCGCCCACGGCCAGCCACAGGGCGGGGGCCAGGTGGCGGCCGGTCATCAGTGAGGCCAGCAACAGCGCCAGCGGAAGTTCCAGCACGAACAGGGGCTGTACGAGTGACAGCGGCCCCGTCGCCAGAGCCACCGCCTGCGCCACGCCGGCGACGACCACGGCGAGCATGCCGCCGAGCCAGACCGGACGCCGCAGCAGGTCGACGACGAGCCCCGGGCGGAAACCCTGTGCCTGGGGCACGGTCAACGCCGCCCGGCGCTGGAGCACGGTGGCCAGCGCGTTGCTGAACGCGGCGAGGAGTGCGAAGAGCACCGGCAGTACGACACCCATCCACCGATACTCGCCCGGTTTCCCCCCGGCCGCGCGCGGCGGCCGTCAGTCCTCGTTCTGCGCGGAGTCCGCCTTCGCTTCGGCGTCCTGCTGCTTCGCCGCCTCGGGCGCGTCGGTGGCGGTGTAGTAGACCGAGGTGCCCTGCTTGGTGCGCTGCGCCTGGTTCCTGGCGACGAGCCCCTCGAGCGTGGTGCGCACGACCGTGGTCTTGATGGTCCGTTCGGAGTGCGCCCGGCCGAGCGCCGTGGTGATCTCGGCGGCGGAGCGCGGCTCCTTCTGTTCGGCGAGGTGGGTGCGGACCAGCTCGACCAGTGTGGGCTGGGAGGCGGCCTGCTGGGCGGAGGCGGCCCGCGGTGACGGCTTCTCGGCCGCTGTCTTCCGCGCGGCCTTGGCGGACGGCTTCGAGGCCTGCTTGGGAGCGGACTTCGCGGCCGGCTTGGACCTGGCCGCGGACTTCGCGCCCGGCTTGGCGCCCGGCTTCGGTGCGGCGGCGCGCTTGGGGGCGGCCGCCGTCTTGCGGCCCCGCGTCCGCTTACCGGCGGCCGGTTCCGCGGTGGCACCGTCGCGGGGCGCGGGAACGGTGGCCGAGTCGGACGCGGCGGCGGGCTCCGCCGCCTTCACCGGCTGGGAGGGCGGCGAGGTGATGCCCAGCGCCTGCTGCATGTTCACCAGCAGGGCGTGGTCGTGCTGCAGTGCGGCCAGCTGCTGCTGGAGGGCGGTGATCTCCGCGCTGATGCGTTCCTGCTCCTTGAGGTTGCGCTCCAGGTCGTCGGTCACCTGGACGCTGTACTGCGATGCCAGTTCGGTGGCGGGCTGCGTCGTGCTCTCGGACATGCTGTTGACTCTCCTCGATTCGCGGCCGTGAAGGCTCGGGAGGAACGACGGGACTTCGGGCGCGGGACATGAGGACCATGTCCGATCGGCGCCCGGCCGGTATACCACGTATGGCCGCCATCGCGGTATGTCCCGCCGTATTTCCTCGTGCGTGCGTTCGGCGCGCGAACACCCCGCGTTCACTGGCCCTCGCGCACCTCCACGATGTTCCCGTCCTTGTCGACGGTGTGGGTCCGCCAGTAGGTGTCCCACTCGTCATCGACGTGCTCGGGCACCTTGCCCTCCGGGTAACGGGTGTAACCCGCGGGCGGTTCCTCGCCGTTGGGCACGCACGCGCCGCCGGTGCCGCCGACGCCGAGGACCGGGTACTCGCCGCCGCCGCAGATCGCCTCCTCCATGGAACAGCCGGTCAGCACCGCGGCGGCGGTCGCGCAGGCCAGTGCGAGACCCAGGACGGAACGTGCGGCTCGCCGCTCGCCGCGCACGGCTGGCTGACGGCGAACTCGGCTGACGACGCGCATGTCTGGCTCCCTCTGGCTGGCTGACACGGCAAGCCTGCTCCGGCGTGGGCCGGCTCCTCATGAGTACGGGTACTCAGTCCTGTGCGCCCTGCTACTTGACTCGGCCGGCCAACCGGTCGGCGTGCCGTGCGGCCTCACGCGCCTCGTGCTCGGCCCGGTCCAGGGCGTCCGCCGCCGCGCGCTCGCGCTCCTGCGACTCACGCCGTTCCCGTTCGGCCCGCTCCAGCCGCTGTTGCGCCTGCCGCAGCCGCCGCTCGGCCGCCGACACCTCCTCGCGTGCCCGGTCGAGTTCGTCGCCGGTGTGCCGCAGCGCGGAGTCGGCGTCCGCGTGTTCCGCCCGGCGGTCGCGCACCTGCCGCCCGGCCCGCTCGGCCTTCTGTTCGGCGCGGGTGAGGTCCTGCCGCCGCCTGCGGCGCCGTTCGGCGAGTTCGTCCTTCGCGCGGCCCGCGGAGGGAGTCTTCGTCCGGGAGGACCGTTCGGGTGGCGCGGGTTCGGCGGGGACGGTGTCCGAGGGGAACTCCGAGGGCGGGGTGAGTGCTCCCTCCAGGCGCCCGCCGGCCCACCGCGCGGCCGCGTCCGGGTCCGCGAGGACGGCTTGCAGGGTCGACTCGACCTCCCGCTGCGCCGCTTCGGACAGCCGGTGCCCCGCCTCGCGGGCGAGCCGGACGGCCTGCCGGGACAGCGCGGAGACCACGCTCCGGCGCTGCGCGGAGAGGTCCTTGAGACCGTCGGCGTCCAGGGTGCGGTATGCCTCGCGCAGTGCCTGCCCCAGGTCCAGGAACCGCCGGCTCTCCTGAGGCCGGGAACGGGCCAGCAGGTTCGCCGCCCAGGCCGCGAGCGTGGGCCGGCGGGCCGCGTGGATACGGCGGGCGTCCTCCTTGCGGCCGGCGGTCCTGGCGGCCTTGGCGTGCTCCTCGCGGCGGGCGACGAAGTCGGACGGCGGCGTGGTGTAGAGCTCGTCGAGCACCGACTCGACCGACTCCGTCTCGTGGTCGCCGCCCTCCCGGCGGTGTCCGCCCTCGCTCTGCATGGTCCTCCGCCTCCACGTCGACGTGTGTGCGCCACCGACGGCCGCGGCCGTCACGACCGCGCGTGCCCCGCCGCCCCGTCCTCGTCGTCGTACACGAGGAGTCCGTCCGTCCGCAGCCGCGCCCCCGGGGTGGGGGAGTGGGGCGTCAGGCGGCCGTCGTGCATGAGGTGGTCCACGGGAGTGCCGCGGGCCAGCACGGCGAAGTCGGCGATGAGGCGCCGGTGGCAACGCCACCACACCGCCTCGCTGCACATCACCGTGGTGCGTTCCCGCGCGGCCCGCTCCAGCAGCTCGTCCATGGCGGTGACGAAGTCCGGTGAACGGGTGTGGCCGGCGTACCCGCGGAAGGACGTGTTGCGCCACACCACGTCGGGCGAGTCCGGCGCCGGCTTGCGGAAGCCGCCCAGCCGCTGCTCCCACCGGTAGGCGATGCCCTCCTCGGGCAGCCACCGGGCGAGCCGCTCCCGCAGCAGGTCGGGGTCGCGGCGGCTGCCCGGCGCCGTCCTGACGTCGACCACGGCCGACACATCGGCGTCCCGCAGCAGCTCGGCCAGTGCGGCCCGGCCCGCGGTGCCGTGTCCGAACGTGACCAGGTGGGGATGCGACATGACATCGGGGTCCCCGCGCCGTCCGCGCTCATGCCTCCGGGCCGCGCACCTGCGGCGCCGCCCGGCCGAACGAGCGCCGGTAGGCGTGCGGGCTGACTCCGGTGGTCCGCTTGAAACGGTCACGGAACGCGGTGGGCGAACCGAAGCCGACCTGTGCCGCGACGCGCTCCACGGAGTGCTCCGTGGTTTCCAGCAGGTGCTGCGCCTGCCGGACGCGGGCCCGGTGCAGCCACTGCAGCGGGGTGGAGCCCGTCTGTTCCCGGAAGCGGCGTATCAGCGTGCGGGTGCTCATGCCGGCGTGGGCGGCGATGTCGGCGAGGGCGAGGTCGCGGGACAGGTTGTCCCGCAGCCAGGTGAGCAGTGGTTCCAGGGCGGACCCGCGGGGCGTGGGCGGGCAGTCGTGCACGATGAACTGCGCCTGGCCGCCCTCGCGTTCCAGCGGCATGACCGACAGCCGGGCGGCATGGGCGGCGACCGCCGAGCCGTAGTCCCGCCGGATCATGTGCAGGCACAGATCCAGTCCCGCGGCGGCGCCGGCCGAGGTGAGGACCTGGCCGTTGTCGACGTAGAGAACGCCCGGGTCGACCTCCACGTCCGGGTGCGCCGCGGCCAGGACGTCGGCGGCGGCCCAGTGGGTGGTCGCCCGCAGGCCGTCGAGCAGCCCGGTGGCGGCCAGCGGGAAGGTGCCCGAGCAGATGGACGCGATGCGCGTGCCGTCCGCGGCGGCCGCGCGCAGCGCGTCGCGGACGGCCGGGGAGAGCGGGGCTCCGGCGTTGGCCGTACCCGGCACGATGACCGTGTCCGCGTCCCGCAGGCCCTCCAGGCCCCACGGCGCGCGCAGGGTGAAGGCCCCGGCGTCGGTCTCGGGATGTTCGGCGCACACGCGGATCTGGTAGCCGGGGCGCCCGTCGGGGAGGCGGGTGCGGGTGAAGACCTCGATCGGAGTGGACAGGTCGAACGGAATCACCTGGTCCAGCGCGAGTACGGCGACGGTGTGCATGGCCGAAACGGACCTCCTCACCGGACGGCGGCCGTGGCCGAGGTCGGCCACCGGCCCATTGAACCGCAGGTCAGGTGCCTGTCCGGCACCGTGGCACTTTCCCGTTGGAAGGTGGCGGGAACGCCACGTCAGGCGACCACCTTGCCGACGAACGACGCGAGGTTGGCCACCGTCCGCCGGATCTTCTCCTCCAGCGTGATCGTCTCGTGCAGCCGCGCCCCGGCGCCGGGCTCCCGGATGCCCCGCACGTACAGCGAACAGGCCAGGTCGCCGCATATGTAGGCACCCACCGAGTTGCCCTGCTGCCCGGCCTTGCCGGCCTTGGGCGCGACCATCAGCGAGACGCCGCCGGAGTGGGTCGTCAGGCACATCGAGCACATGCTGCGCCGCATCTGCCCGGCGCCCGCACCAGAGGCGCGCATCGCGAGCCCGGTCGGACGGCCTTCCAGTTCGGTCACGAGGTACGCGCGGTCCGGCGCCGCCCGCGGGTCCCGCCAGCCGAAGTAGTCCAGGTCGTCCCACGGGCGGTCGGCCAGGTCGTGCGGCACGGACAGGCGCTTGGCGGCGCCCTTGGAGCAGTTCACGAAGGCGGCGCGGATCTCTTTGTCGGTCAGGGGTCTCATACGACGGAGAGTAGGTTGCCTAAAAGGCTTAGGCAAATGCATAATCGATTCAGGCAAACGGAAGGATGGTTATGGTGCGTGTCGGGCTGACCACGGAACGCCTGGTCCGGGCGGGCGCGGAACTGGCCGACGAGGTCGGCTTCGACCAGGTGACGGCCTCCGCGCTGGCCCGGCGGTTCGACGTCAAGGTCGCGAGCCTGTACTCGCACGTACGGGGCTCCCAGGACCTCAAGACCCGCATCGCCCTGCTCGCCCTGGAGGAAATGGCGGACCGGGCCGCCACCGCCCTGGCCGGCCGGGCCGGCAAGGACGCCCTGGCCGCCTTCGCGGACGTCTACCGCGACTACGCCCGGGAACACCCCGGCCGCTACGCCGCGGCCCAGCTGCGTCTGGACCCCGAGACGGCGGCCGCGAGCGCGGGTGTCCGCCACGCGCGGATGACCCGGGCCGTCCTGCGCGGCTACGACCTGACGGAACCCGACCAGACCCACGCGGTCCGGCTGCTGGGCAGCGTCTTCCACGGCTACGTCAGCCTCGAGATGGGCGGCGGCTTCGACCACAGCGCCCCCGACACCCAGGAGACCTGGACCCGGATCGTGGACGCCCTCGACGCACTGCTGCGCAACTGGTCGGCCCGCTGAGCCCCGTACCGCCAACCGAGACACCACCACAGCCGGAGAACGACATGCACGCCCACGACGACCTGATCACCACGCCGATCACCGCGGACCTGATCCGCGGCGCCCTCGACGTGGAGCGCACCGAGCACGGCCTGCTGCCGCACCGGCTGCCGGCCCGGGCCCGCGCCCAGAACACCGACGGACAGCTCGCCATGGCCGAGTCCCAGCCCTCCGGCGTACGCCTGGCGCTGCGCACCCGCGCCACCGTCCTCGAACTGGACACGCTGCCCACCAAGCGCCTCTACGCGGACGCCCCGCCGCGCCCGGACGGCGTGTACGACCTACTGGTCGACGGCCGCCCGGCGGGCCGGGGCAGCGTCGCGGGCGGCAACATCCTGACCATCGACATGACCGCCGGCACGGCCTCCGTCGAGCCCGGCCCGGCCGGCACCCTCCGTTTCCCGGACCTGCCCGAGGGCGACAAGGACGTCGAGGTCTGGCTGCCGCACAACGAGACCACCGAACTCGTCGCCCTGCGCACCGACGCCCCCGTCGAACCCGCCCGGGACTCCGGCCGCAGGGTCTGGCTGCACCACGGCAGCTCGATCAGCCACGGCTCCGACGCCGCGAGCCCCACCACGACTTGGCCCGCGCTCGCCGCCTCCCTCGGCGGCGTCGAGCTGATCAACCTCGGCCTGGGCGGCAGCGCCCTGCTCGACCCGTTCACCGCGCGGGCCATGCGCGACACCCCCGCCGACCTGATCAGCGTCAAGATCGGCATCAACGTCGTCAACGCCGACCTCATGCGGCTGCGCGCCTTCGGCCCCGCCGTGCACGGCTTCCTCGACACGATCCGCGAGGGCCACCCCACCGCCCCGCTGCTGGTCGTCTCGCCCATTCTGTGCCCCGTCCACGAGGACACGCCCGGCCCCCTCGCCCCGGACTTCAGCGAGGTCGCCGAGGGGCGGCTGCGCTTCGTGGCCACCGGCGACCCGGCGGAACGCGCGAGCGGGAAGCTGACCCTGAACGTCATCCGGGAGGAGCTGGCCCGGATCGTGGCCCAGCGGGCGGCCGACGACCCGAACCTGTACCACCTCGACGGCCGCGACCTCTACGGCGAGGCCGACGCCGCCGAGCTGCCCCTGCCCGACAACGTCCACCCGGACGCCGCCACGCACCGGCGCATGGGCGAACGCTTCGCCGAGCTGGCCTTCGGCGACCGCGGCGCCTTCACCGGCTGAAGCCCGGTCCCCACCGGCCACGGCCCCGTACGACCGCGGCGAAGCGCCGGGCGACCCCGTGCCAGACCGCTTCGGCGGCCGGCTCGTCGCGCTCCGCCCGGCGGCACAGCTCCGCCGGGTCCAGCCCCCGGGCCCGCAACCGCTCCGGATCCCACGACCGCGTCCGGTCCGCGTCCGCCTCGGGGTGGAACTGCACGCCCCAGGCCCGGTCACCGACCCGGAACGCCTGGTACGGGCACCGCTCGCTCTCCATCAGCCAGGCGGCGCCCGGCGGCAGGGCGGTGATGGCGTCCACGTGGTGCTCGATGGCCGTCACCCGTTCCGGCAGCCCCCCGAAGAGCGGATCGCCACCGGCGCCGGGCCGCAGGGTGAGCGGGGTGCTGCCGAACTCCGGCTCGCCGTGCTCGCCCCGTACCGTGCCGCCCGCGACGTGGGCGAGGAGCTGCCCGCCGAGGCAGATCCCGAACACGGGGGCGCCCCGCTCCAGCGCCTCGGCGACCAGAGCGCGGGTGGGCGCCAGCCAGGGGGCGCGCACGTCGTCGCCGGGCAGGTAACCGCCCCCGAGCACCACGACACCCTCGTGCGCGAGGTGCCGGGGGAGCGGGGCACCGGCATAGGCGTGCACGACGTCCAGTGTCACGTCGTCCGCGGCGAGCCAGTCACCGAACCGGCCCGGCCCGCCGCCCGGACCGTTCTGGACCACCAGCAGCCGCGCCATCGCCCACTCCCCGCCTCACACGCTCGGACACCACCACCCTGCCCGGAGCGCGTCGGGCCGCAACCTCCCACCCGTCACAGGGTCGCGGCACGGTGCGTCGGGTCGCCGTCCAGGACGGTCAACAGCACCGGCACGTCGGCCAGTTCGGTGGCCGGGACGGTGAGCGGGTCTGCCGCGAGCACCGTCAGGTCGGCGCGGTGACCGACGGCGATCCGCCCGGCCTCGTGCTCCTCGCCCGCCGCGTAGGCCGCGTTGACGGTCGTGCCGCGCAGCGCCTCCAGCGCCGACAGCGCCTGCTCCGGGCCGTGTGGCGCCCGGCTGAGATCGCGGGTCGGGCGGCGGTGGCGGGCGCCGGCCATGACGCCCAGCGGCGGGTAGGGCGCGATGGGCCAGTCGGAGCCGAGCACCACGACGGCACCGGAGTCGTGCAGGTCGCGGCAGCGCCAGGCCCGCGAGGCGCGCGGTTCGCCCAGCCGCCGGGACCAGTTGTCGGTGTGGTCGGCCCGGGTGAAGTCGCAGCAGTGGGTGGGCTGCATGGAGGCCACGACCCCGAGTTCGGCGAACCGGCGCAGCGTGTCGTCCGGGACGGTCTCGATGTGCTCGACGCGGTGCCGCACCCCGCGTCCGCCGCCCGCCTGTGCCTTCTCGACCGCGTCGAGGACGTGACGTACGGCCGCGTCGCCGATCGCGTGGGTGGCCGTCGGCACACCGGCCCGGTGCAGCTCGCCGACGACGCGGGTGTACTCCGCGGGGTCCGGCCAGAAGGCGTGCCGGGACTCGCCGTGGCAGTCCGGCTGCTCCAGCCAGGCGGTGCCGTTGTCGACGGTCCCGTCCATGAAGATCTTGACGCCGGCGGTCCGCCACAGCCGGCCGCCCCTGCCCTGCCCCTCGACGAGGGCACGCACCCCGTCCGCGCCGGTGCCCGGCTGGCACCAGGGCGCCACGCGGAGCCGCAGCGGCAGCCGTCCGGCCCGGTCCAGCTCGGTGAAGAGGTCGAGGCTGTCTCCGTTGGCGTCCATGACGTGACCACCCGTCAGACCGGTGGCCGCCATGGCGCGCAGGGCCGCCGCCAGCCGGTCGAGGCGCTCCGCCCGGGTGGGCTGCGGGGCGATCCGCTCCACCAGTTCGCAGGCGGCGTCCTCCAGCAGCAGGCCCGTGGGCCGCCCCTCGGGGTCGCACACCACCTCGGCCGTGGCCTGGTCGAAGACGCGCGGCCCGTCCACCCCGGCCAGCTCCAGGGCCCGCCGGCTGGCCAGCATCGAGTGCGCGTCGAAGAGCAGCAGCAGCGCGGGGACGCCGTCGAGCACCGAGTCGAAGGGCGCCGTCTCCACCGGGCGGTCACCGAAGACGTTGGGGTCCAGGCCCCAGCCGTGCAGCCACGCGCCGGGGGCCAGGTCCCGCACCGCGCGGGCCAGCGCCTCGCGCACCTGGCCGACGTCGGTGCAGCCGGACAGGTCGAGGCCGTGGGTCAGTTCGGCTCCGGTGACCGGGTGGATGTGCCCGTCGACCAGGCCGGGTGTCACCACGGCGCCCTTCAGGTCGACGACCGTGGTCGAGGCGTCCGCGAGCGCACGGATCTCCCGGTCGTCACCGAGGGCACTGATCCGGCCGTCGGCCGCGGCCAGCGCGGTCTGCGGCAGGAAGGCGCCGGTGACCGGGTCGAGCAGCCGGGCCGAGAGCAGGACGAGAGAGGTGCGCACAGTCACTCCTTGAGGGGGCGGTTCAGTTGGTGTCGGCGGTCGTCAGAGCGCCCGTGGGCAGGCCGAGTTCGCGCTCCGCGGTGGTGATCGGCATCCGTCGTACCGCGGGCGGGTCGTCACCCGTGTCGGCGCTGTTGACGAGCATGCCGAGGCCGTCGAGGACGACCAGGATCTGGATGGCGGCCACCAGCGGATCGTCGGTGCGGAACTCGCCCCGCTCGACGCCGTCGCGGATCAGCGCCTCCAGCCGGTCGCGCCAGGCCGCCTCCTGGACGGCCACCCTCGCGCGCAGGGCGGGCCGGTAACGGCTCAGGTGCCGGGCGTTGAGCCACAGCCGGCTGATGTCGTCGAAGTCCGGCCCGGTCGCCCGCGCGAAGAAGCGCGCCAGCTGCCGGGTCGGGGTCGCCCCGCCCGGGTCGGTGGGGAGGAGTTCGTCGAGTTCGGCGGCGGCGGCGTCACCGTACGCCTCCGCCACCAGGTCTTCCACCGCCGGGAAGTAGTGGCTGATCAGTCCCGGGCGCACGTCCAGCTCCTCGGCGACCCGCCGCAGAGTGATGCACTCCAGCCCCTCGGCCAGCGCGACCCCGGACGCCGCGACAACGATTTCCGCACGTCTGGCGGCCGGAGACTTGCGGATTCGCTTGTTCGGAATGCTTGACGGCATGGAATCGATGCTATTGAGTGTGCGACCAACAAGCAAGCAGGTGGGACACCAGCACCCCGGAGGAGCCTCATGGCGTCCACGATCCCCGACCCGCACCCCGGCACCGGCGCCGCGCGCCGGGAGGCACCGCACCCGCCGCCGCCGGACCGGGCGGGCCGCGTCGAGGCCCACGGCATCGACCACATCCCCGACCACGAACGCCACGGACGGCCGCGGCAGTTGTTCTCGGTGTGGGCGGCGGCCAACGTCAACTACCTCAGCCTGGTGACCGGCGGCGCGCTGATCCTGATGGGGCTGACCCTGTGGCAGGCGCTGGCGGTGATCGTGGCGGGCAACCTCTTCTGGTTGCTCACCGGCCTGCTCTCGATATCCGGGCCGGCGGCGGGCGCGCCGAGCGAGGTCGTCACACGGGCGATGTACGGGGTGCGCGGCAACCGCGTGAACAACGCGATCGTCGGCTGGCTCATCTCCGTCTGCTACTTCGCCCTGAACCTGGCCGCCGCCGCGACCGCCGCCTTCGCCCTCGTGGAGATGGCCGGCATCACCGCGAACACCGGCGTGAAAGTCCTCGTGGTGATGGTGATCGCCGCCCTCACCCTGGCCATCGGCGTCTACGGCCACGCCATGATCATGAAGCTGTACCTCCCCATCACGCTGGCCCTGACGGCCGCCTTCGCGGTCGTCGCCGTGGGCGTCTTCCGGCACACCGACTTCTCCTACGTACCGGCCGAACCGCTCACCGGCACGGGCCTGTTGACCGCTCTGGTCGCCGGCGTCACACTCATCGCCTCCGCCCCGCTCTCGTACACCACCAGCGCCGACTTCTCCCGCTACCTGCCGCGCACCACGCCCGCCCGGGCCGTCGTCGGCTGGACCTTCCTGGGCGGCTTCCTGCCCGGGGTGGCCGTCTGCTCGATCGGAGCCCTCGCCGCGACGGTGGCCGACATGACGGACCCGCAGGCGGGGCTGCGGCAGCTCCTGCCCGACTGGTTCGGCCCGGTCCTCCTGCTCGCCCTGGTCCTCGGCACCATCGCCATCAACGCCCTGACCGCCTACAGCGCGGGCCTCGCCCTCCAGGCCGTAGGCATCCGCATCCGCCGCTCCCTCAGCGTGCTCGCCGACGGCACCGCCGCCGTCGCCCTCACCCTGTACGGGCTCCTCGTCTCCGACTTCCTCGACACGGTCAGCAACGTCCTCCAGCTCACCGTCGTCCTGCTCGGCCCCGCCCTGGCCGTCTACGCCACGGACATCCTGCTGCGCCGCAACCGCTACGACGGCCCCGCGCTGACGGACGAGACGCCCGGCAGCCCCTTCTGGTACCGCGCCGGGGTCAACCCGGCGGGCGCCCTGGCCCTCGCCGGAGGCGTCACCGTCGCGGCCCTGTGCGTCGACACCCTCTACACCGGACCGATCGCCCACGCCCTCGGCGGAGTCGACCTTTCCCTGCCGGCCGGCCTCGTCACCGCCTCGGTGCTCTACGCGGCCCTGACACGCGGCGCAGCGCTCAGGGGACAGGCGTCCTGAGGGCTGGTTCGCCCCCGGCCCCGGTCAGCGCCGCGCCATGTACAGCTCCAGTGCCTT
The DNA here is from genome assembly GCF_042745235.1 of Streptomyces sp. NPDC058796. Taxonomy (NCBI): domain Bacteria; kingdom Bacillati; phylum Actinomycetota; class Actinomycetes; order Kitasatosporales; family Streptomycetaceae; genus Streptomyces; species Streptomyces sp. NPDC058796. Next base: position 2,544 of record NZ_JBHYOP010000009.1, on the reverse strand, counting down.
GTGCAGCACCTTGTTGAGCGGGTAGTCCCACTCGCCGAGGTACTCGACGGCCCGGCCGCCGGCGCCCACCTTGAAGCGGAGCAGCCCGAGCAGGTGGTCGCCCTCGTCGAGGGTGTCGGTGATGCCGCGGAAGTCGTAGACGGCGGCGCCCAGTTCGAGCGCGTCGCAGATCATCCGCCACTGGAGGGCGTTGCTGGGCTGCACCTCGCGCCGGCGACCGGTGGAGGCGCCGTAGGAGTACCAGACGTGCTCGCCGACCGTCAGCATCGTGGCCGCGGCCAGCACCTCCCCGTCGTGGTGGGCGAGGTAGAGCCGCATGCGGTCCGGGTCCTCGGCCGTCAGTGCCGTCCACATCCGCTCGAAGTAGCCGAGCGGCCGCGGCACGAACCGGTCCCGCTCGGCGGTCTCGACGTAGAGGTCGTAGAACGCCTTCAGGTCCTCGCGGTCACCCCGGACGACCTTGACGCCGGCCTTCTCGGCCTTCTTGACGTTGCGGCGCCACTGCTGGTTGAAGCCGCTGAGGAGCTGCTCCGGAGTCCGCCCGGCGAGCGGCAGCTGGCACACGTAGCGCGGCTGTCCGGTGGCGAACCCGTCCTCGCCGCCGGATCCGGAGCGCCGCCAGCCCATCCGGTGCAGCCGCTCGGCCACCGCCTCGGCCCCGGGTTCCCGTTCGGTCGCCTCCACATCCCGCAGCCGCCGGGCCCCCGGGTCGGCGATCGCCGCCTTGACTGCCTCGGGGCTCCAGCGCCGGGCCACCACCGGCGGCCCCATCTTCACCGAGAAGGCACCCCGTCGCTTCAGGTGCGCGAGCATCGGCTCCAGCCACCGCTCCAGGCCGGGCGCGTCCCAGTCGATGACCGGTCCCTCGGGCAGATAGGCCAGGCACCGCTTCAGCCGCGGCAGCGGACGCAGCAGGACCAGCCCGGCCCCCACCAGGTCGCCGCGCTCGTCGAACCAGCCCAGGCTCTCCGCCCGCCAGTCCGGCTTCACGTCGCCCCACGCGGGCGTCTGCAGGTGGCTCACGGACGGCCGGGCCGCGACGAAGCGCAGGTGCTCCTCGCGGGTGATCGGCTTCACCTGACGGCTCATGGGCGGTGCCCCTCTGTTCGGCTCTGCTGCTGGTTCCGTTCCGGCTTGTCCTCTGCCGCGGCGGGAGACCGCCGACGCGTGGGCGCGGTCGCCGTCCCGCACCTCACAGGGAAACCCGACGGCGGCGGATCCGCGCGCTGTCGGCCCGGCGCCCACCCGAGTGCTCCGCCCGGCGCGCGGGAGCGCGGGCGCGGTGCCAGCGTGGAATGTCCGGGCGGTACGGCAGGACGGACGGAGCGGACGGCCATGGCACGGGCGATCTGGACAGGCGTGATCACGTTCGGGCTGGTCTCGGTGCCCGTCGGGCTCTTCACGGCGACCGAGAACCACACGGTCCACTTCCACCAGCTGCAGCGCGGCACCTCCGACCGCATCCGCAACCGGCGCGTCAACGAGCGCACCGGCGAAGAGGTCGACCCCGGCGACATCGTCAAGGGCTACGAGGTGGGCGAGGGCGAGTACGTCGTCGTCGAACCGGACGAACTCGACGAGATCGCGCCGGGCCGCTCCCGCGCTCTGGAGATCACCGACTTCGTCGAACTGGACCGGATCGCACCGGTCTACTTCGACCGCACCTACTACGTCGCCCCGCGCGGCAAGGAGTACCTCAAGGTCTACGAGCTGCTGCGCGCGGCCCTCGCTGAGTCCGGCAAGGCCGGCGTCGCCACCTTCGTCATGCGCAACCGCCAGTACCTGACCGCGCTGCGGGCCGAGGACGAGGTCCTCGTGCTCCAGACCCTCCACTGGGCCGACGAGGTCCGTGACCCGGTCAGGGAACTGCCCGAGCTGCCCTCGGAGCGGGTCGGCCGGGGCAGAGAACTCGACATGGCGCTGCGCCTGGTGGACGCCCTGAGCGGCCCCTGGGACCCCGAGCGCTACCACGACACGTACCAGGAGAAGGTCCGCGAGCTGGTGCGGGCCAAGGCCGAGGGCGAGGAGGTCGCGGTGGCGGAGGAGGCGCCGCAGGCGACCAACGTCGTCGACCTGATGGAGGTGCTCCAGGGCAGCCTGGAGCGGGCGAAGGGCACGGGCACGGGCGGCGGAAAGCCGGCCGGGAAGGCGGAGAACGGCGAACGCCCGGCCGGATCGCGCAAGAAGACCGCTGCCCGGGGGAAGGCCGCTGCCCGGGAGAAGACCGCTGCCCGGGAAAAGGCCGCCCCCTCCCGCAAGAAGCCGCCCACGCGGAGCGAGCTGAGGGAGCTGAGCAAGGCCGAGCTGTACCAGCGGGCCACCGACCAGGACGTCGCGGGCCGCTCCAGGATGAGCCGCGACGAGCTGATCGACGCCCTCACCGGAGCCGGCGGCCGCCGGCGGAAGAAGACGGCCGCCGCCTGAGCCCCCAGCGGGTTCCGCCGGCCGGCTCAGGCTGTGCTGAGCATGCCTTCGCGCAGGCGGGTCAGCAGGCGGGAGATGAGCCGGGACACGTGCATCTGCGAGACGCCGAGGCGTTCGCCG